>JAGVGO010000012.1 GCA_020057085.1 Planctomycetota bacterium
CCCTCAGTTACAGAGCTACGGCTATGCGCCTTTCCTCTGTGCTTCTTAACAGAAGCACGAGGACGAGAACCCCTTCGGGGCGGTCGCTTCTTGCTCTTGACCAAAATCTCGGCGCAATCTGGATATTTTATTTTTCAGCGGACGCCTAATATTTCAGGAAAACTTTTTTTTGTAATTTCGTACTTGAAATTGTGGAAGATTTTTTGTAATTTGTTATAATGTGATGTTAGTGTTCAGAAGTTCGAACACCATCATTTCTATATCAAGTGTTGTTGTGCATAGTTTGCCCAGATGGAAAACGGTAACAGAGTTTTAGAGGACCGTTTGTCCAAGTTGCAAATAGAGAGGTAAAAATGGTAGAGGAAAAAAATAGTTTACTGGGCTATCTCTTATGCACCCCAGAGGAAGAAAAACGTGTTTTTGTCAGAGAAATGGATGAACGACAAAATATCCATGATTATACTTTTAAAGATTTACTTTGTTCTTCCTTTAGTTTGGGGCGATTCCTGCAAAATGAAGGCGAGACGTGGGGACAATATGTACCCCTGTTTCTCGAGACTTCCTACGAATTCCTACAAACTTTCTTCGCTACTTTGATGGCGCAGAAAGTTTGTGTTCCGTTACATAGTACGCTGAATGAAGATACTCTAGGCTTTTGTTTGCGCAAGATTCAGGCGCGCTGCATCGTCGTAACTCAACCGTGGCTTTATCGCAAACTGGTTAAAGTGGATTATGTCCACAAACACATACATACTATTTTTGCGTCTCCCGAGGTGATTGCGGAAAAAGCATTGCCATCTCGCCATATCAATCTGTGCGAGATATTGTCGCAGCCGCAAACCGTGGAAGATGCAAAAGAGCATCTCAGCAAGGTATTGGCAAGCACCAAAAGCGATGATCCGATGCAGGTCGTATTTACATCGGGAACCACAGGCGAGCCGAAAGGGGCTATGCTCAGCCATCGCAATGTCGTTTCCTGCGTGTGTCGTGCCGCCAATCATTTGAAAATAGATTCCGGCTACCGCACGCTCACATTCTTGCCGTTAAGCCATGTGATGGGTCAGAACGAGGTGTTCATCGCCCTCACAACCCGTGCGCTGGTACAAATCGTCAGCCGTGACAATCTCCTGCACGGCCTCAAAACCTTCAAACCAAACATTCTTGTCTCTGTACCGCGTGTTTATCAAGCCATTCATCAAGGCATTCAGAAAAAACTACGCGCGAAACCAGTGGCCCGCAAACTCGTTGATTTTTGTGTTCGGGTGCATGCTAAAGGCAAGAGAGCCGCGTGGCCGCAAAGACTTTTGGCTGCGCTTTTCACCAAGACCGCCGGTCGGCTGATCACTCACAAGATACGCCAAGGGCTTGGCGATTTTTTGCTCACCGTGACTGCCGGAGCCGCCTGCCCGGAACACATCTACGATTTCTTCGAAGCGGTCGGACGTCCGCTCACCAATGCTCAGGGTCTTACCGAGGTGTCGGGAGCCATCATCTACAACCGGCCCAACGAGACTCTGCGCGGATCCATAGGTTATCCATTGCCCGGGGTCGAGGTCAGAATAGACGAAGATGGCGAGATACTGATGAAAGGTGATCCTGTCTTCTGCGGTTATTTTGAAGAACCAGAGGCCAATAAGCTTGCCTTTACTGCGGACGGTTTTTTCCGCACTGGCGACATGGGCAAGATGGAGATGCTCCACGGTAAACCCTACATCTTTCTCGAAGGCAGAAAGAAAGAGATCGTGGTGTTGGCCACCGGCGAAAATATTCCGCCGGTACAGATCGAAGAAAAACTGTTGCAATACGATCATCTGATCTACCAGGCGGTCGTAGTCGGTGATGGTAAGCCGCGGTTAGGCGCTCTGATCGTGCCGAATACCGGCCAATACAGCAATGCCAACATGCGTGCCGAAATCGCCAAGGTTATCCATGAAGTGAACAAGCAGATGGATGTCAACGAAAAAATCGGCGGCTTTGAGATTCTGCCAGAACCATTGACAGTAGAAAATGGCATGCTTACGCCAACGCTCAAAGTTCGTCGTCTCGTGGTATTCCAACGCTATAAAGAGCTGATCGGACAGTTGTACAACACCCTGTCTGCTTAATCGTCCAGTAACGATAATTGCCGGAACATCGGGCCAAAAACCCAGTGTTCTGGCAATTTTTTTTAGACTTGACAAAAAGACAAATATATCTTAAACTCAAATAAGATAAAAATAGTCCTATTTTAGTTTCACGGCAACCACCCATCCGGCGCAAATGGCGAGATTGGCAGCAGCGATAATTTCTGACAGGAGCAAACAAATGTGGAACCACAGATGGCAGCAAAAACAATGTTGGATTTTGTTATTTTTATTGATGTTCTCCTGGGGCGGTTTTCCTGAGTATGCAATTTATGCCCAGGAAGCTTCTAAAGCCCAAGAGGATGATGAAAAAAACACAGCCGAAAAAATGCAAAAAGTTGCCGGGCGAATAGAAAAAATGGCTCCGGGTTTGCAAGCGGCAATGCAAGAATTGTCACGGGACACTTTTGATTTTAAGGTGATCGTGGAGCAAGTGGGACGTGAACCCAAGAAGCTTTGCGCATGGGTACGCAGCAACACGTTTCTGGTACCTTACCAGGGGTCGCTGCGGGGGCCTAAGGGCGTACTCATGGACAGGTTGGGCAACAGCCTCGATCGTGCCCTCCTCTTGGCCCAGCTTCTCAAGCTGAGTGGCCATACAGTGCGGCTGGTGCGCACGCTACTGGTGGATACCCAAGCAGAAGAGTTACTCCAAGAGATGAATCGCTCTGCACAAAATTTTCTTTCCCTCCCTTTGTTTACTACTCCGCAGGCTGTGGATAGCAATATTGAGAAGTATGCCAAACTTTATCAAATAGAACCGACACTACTTCGCCAACATTTGACGAAAACGACTTTGCACAACCAAAGATTGGCCGAGGAGGCGGCCGAACGAGTGACAGAGCAAACTCAGCTCATTGTGGAAGCTCTCGGTACTCAGACTGAAACGACAGATCATGACAAAAATAGCGTGGCAGCTTTACAAGATCATTGGTGGGTGCAATACGCCGATGGGAAAAAATGGCTGGATTTAGATCCGACCTTAGCGTCAGCCGAACGCAAAGCGCAAAACATCGTCGCTTTCGCCAAAAAGGGCGAGCTGCGTTTAGACAGCAAGTTTTGCCATGAAGTAGCCATGAGCGTTGTGATTGAACAGTGGCAAGAGGGGCGTCTACGAGTGCGGCCGGTACTCAGCCAAACGTTGCGACCAGCGGAGTTGTTTGGAGAACGTATCAAGTTGAGCTGCTCCCCGCTGGACTGGCCCAAAGATTTGAATATTTTCCAGGAGCCGCAAGCTTTGGAGAAACTCAAAGCCATGGCCGCTGCTCAACATGAATGGTTGCCGGTGCTGACTGTCGGTGCTAAAAACATTTCACACTCCGCTTTCACCGATGCCGGGGACGTTAAAGATAAGCGGAGTCGCCACCCGGCGGAGGGGCTTGGCGACAAATTGGGAGGTTTGTTTGGGGGGCCTAAACAAAAAAAACAAGGGTATCTCACCGCAGCCTGGATCGAATATAAAATTCAGTCGCCGGGCAAGCCTGTACAAACGATTCGTCGGGATATTTTTGATTTGTTAGGACCTGCCTTACGGGCGGCTAAAAAGATTCCGGAACCGACGATCACCGATACGCAACGGCTGGACCGGGGGCTGGCTTTGCTAGGGGAAATAGATATCCTCATCCTGTGCGCCCAGTTGTCCTCTGACTTTGTCAAGTATTTGGCGTTAGAAACCGTACTCGCCAATCAGAAAACACTGCCCGACATCGTTCGCTGCGGACTTCCTAAGACCTCTGAAGAGGTAAAGCAGCTAGGCAAGCTAAAACGACTACCGGGAGCTCTGTACAATCTGGCCATGGTACGCAGTGCCTGGAGCCGGTTCCAGAACGATATCTATCTTGACACGCCCAATATCCTCACCTTTTTTTCCTACATGGGGTCGAGCAAAGAAAATGGAATCAGGCTTCACAGAGGTTTCGACATCGTGGCCAATGAGGTGGCCGTCCGCCCCGGAGCGAAGGTAGACCCATTCTTGGCCCGTATCCAACAGGGGATAGTTGACACCAATGCCGAGGTATTGCTGATGCAGAACGCAGCAAACATAGAAAATACTGCGGAAATATTTATGAAATCGAGCAGTCAGGGTAGTAAGTGGTTGACCATCCGCAGCATCAGCGATCCAGCCTGGCAAAACACAGAGCTGTCCCAGGATATACGAAGCCGCATTGGCCAAGATTTAGCCAGCGGTTATATAGTGCTTGTCCCGCAAAAACCCCTTTTACTGGAGGGGAAGCCGTTAACCGGTTGGTGGCGTATTGATCCAACGAACGGCCATCTTCTGGGGTTTATGGAATCAGGGAGGGGACAGGCCATGACAGAGTACAGCATCATGGACCATTTTCTGGCCTTTGGGCCAGGTTATTTTGGATTTTTTATGGGTTGGCTCGGTTGCGCCGGGTTTAAAGATCCGCGGAACAACACTACGGCCAAAAACCTCACTTGTTTTATGTGCGCTTTGATTACCGCCGTCTGTTTTGAACTCATGTGGATAGGTAAATTAGCCGAGCCCATTCCGATAGCTCAATGTGGCCTGTTCGTGACCGGACTGGGCATCTCTTCCTGCGGCATCGGCGGCGCGTTATAGCTACCCCGTCAGTTTTTGCAAAAGGATACAACATGAGCATTTTCAGTACCAAACACACGCTATTGGCCATATTCATCATCGCTTTATTGGCAGGATGTGCCTCGACATCGAGCGAGTGGGGTTCGGGAGAAATTCCGGACATCGGTGTCTACCCGCCACCGCCTGCGGGACTGCGCAAACAAAGATTGGCGGTCATCTATTTTCAGGACAAAACCGGCGGCGGCAAAAAACGTAGTGCGGCGGCCGCGGACCAGATGACGACATTGATGGTAAAAACCAGGAGATTCCAGGTCATCGAAAGAGAACGCCTGCAAGACGTACTCAAAGAACAAGACATGGAAGGCATTGTCAACCCTGACCAGATGGCACGCACCGGGGAGGTGTTGGGTGCCGATCTTCTCTGCTATGGTTCGGTTACCGATTTTGAAGTCAAAAAGACCAAAACGCAAAGAGGAGGTGGCGTGTTACGTGGCGTAGGCAAAATTGTCGGCGCTCCTCACGTAGGTGTTCTGGACGTAGATTTCAAGTCGAGCAAACTCGATTTTCATATCGGTTTGGATGTTCGTATTGTCCAGTCAACTTCGGGCGAAGTCCTTTTTGCCGATTCGGCAGACATGCGACGTACTGAAACAGCGGACGGGATGGGGCTCAACCTTGTCGGTTTGTCGGTGTCATCACAGGGTGATATACAAATCAACAACGAAAACCAAGGCCGTCTGCTCAGGTTGGCGCTGGATAGCGTGGTAAAAAAACTCATCCCTGAGATAGACCAGACATACGGTGGCAAATGATCCCGCCAGCCGCTTCGCTTTTGTTGATCTGCCTTTGGTGCGTGGTTGCACCAGTGGCAGCCGAGGAGTCCATTTCGCTTGTTATGACCGGCGACACGGAAGGGCGCGTGCGAGCTTGCAGCGATTGCCCAAATCAGGCTGACCTGGGTGGATTGGCGCGGCGAGCCACTTTGCTGGCACAGTTGCGTCGGCAAAATCCGGATACCATCCTGGTTGACAGCGGCAACATTTTCTTCGGCAGCGAGAGCTTTATCAGCCAGGGCCGCATTATGGTGGCAGCCTACAACGCCCTGGCTTACGATGTGGCGAATCTCTCTTACCGTGATTTCTACTTCGGCAAAGCGGTTACCATGAGCCTCTTGGCAGAGGCACAATTTGCCGTCGTTTCAGCCAATTTGTTGGCGCACCCAGACGGCGTACTCTTGGTCAAGCCTTTCGTCGTCAAAGAAGTCGCCGGCCGGAAAATCGCTTTTATCGGGCTTAGCCAAATACCGCCGGGGCTCGATTTTTTACCGCACCTCAAGACGCAGTTATCAGGCATTTACCTTGAGCCGCCCTTGTCAGCTTTGGCCAAGTGGCTACCCAAAGCCAAAGCCGAGGCGCAGCAGGTGATTTTACTCTACTACGGCTCAGTTTTCAGTCTGCGCCCTATCCGTGACCAGTTTAGCGACCAATTCGCCGCCATTTTGATCGCCGGCTGCGGACCGGAACAATTGCCAGCCAAGAGTAAGCCGCCGTTGATCGCCAGCTATGGTCTTGGTCGCTATGTGACACATCTTGAGCTGCCTCTGGCCAGCGACAGCTACCATGTTGCCCAATTGCCCCTCGATGCGGCTGTCGTGCCGAATCAGGAAATGGCCAAACTCTTGGCCGTAACTACAACTCCGACACCGGTTCATATGGAGATCTCTGCCAAAACGGACAATGCCAGCCAGGCCACGATTAAAACAGAAGATAAAACGGAAGTGCGAAATCAGGGCAAAAAAAATGTGGCCGCTTTTGCCAACGGCGGCTGTGTATTTTATCTGTCGGCATCGCTGAGAGCCAGCCAATTATTGGACGAAAAAACAGAACCGTTGCGTGTTACGGGGGCCAAGGGCGCAACCGCACTAACGGTAACTTTGGCGTTTCGCAACAACCTGCCGGTTGACATCAGTGAAGTGGGTTTGGAAACGCCGGCCCAAACCGACGTGTCTCACTATCCGCAGAGCATGGCGGTAGCCTTTTCGTCAGACCCTTTTCTTGGGTTTCAACCGGCAGGCACCTTCACTATACCGTCCGTCGCCGGTAAACACACTTTTGCGTTAGCCAGTCCGGTCACGGCAAGGTTTCTCAAAGTGTCGCTACACAACCACAACCGTTGCCTGGTATTGAGCGAACTCATGGTGTATGGAACGCGGCAGGAAGGCGTGCTACAGTCGGCCACACCGGAGCATAGCGAGGAGAATTCAACTTTTGCCACTGCCGAGCTGCAAGAAAACGAGCCTAACGATGAGTCAGGAAAGGCACAAAAAATAGAGATTGGACAATGGCTGCAGGGCAGCTCCGCTGCTACGGGAGACAGCGACTGGTATCGTTGTTCGCTGGCAAAGGGCGAAGATGTGTTGCGGCTCGAACTTCGTGGCCGGCCCTTTGTGCGTCAGACTATTCGCATCTACAATTCAGCGCAGCAGGAAATTTATCTTTTCCCTGCTTCCCAGTGTAAAGGCGATGTTGTGGATGTGGAACTGCCGCTGCCGCCGGGAGAATATTCTTTCTCATTGACCAGCTCGCCGGTCTATTTGACATTCGGTTTCGACATTTCAGGCAGCATGCAGAAGACCTTCACCACCTCGAAAAAAATTATCCTGGAGACCATCTCTACACTTCTTGACGGCGAAATGGTGGCTATCGCCAGTTCTGCCAAAACGAAGAAAGGCTGGGGAAAATTTTATTGCGATTTCAGTCGTGACCCACAAGTGCTTACTACATCTGCCGAACAGGTCTTTCAAGACGACGGCACCTCCGATTGGTATTCGATACTGTCCCTGTTGTTGGAAAAAATTGACGAGATGACCCCTGCCGATTCTGTTCGCGCGCTCACTTATCTCGCCGATGGAGCAGGCTCCGGCGACTATGAAAAAATGTGGCAGAAACTACAGAAAAGCCATGTACGTATCTATACGATTGGCATGGGGGAGAGAATGGCCAAATATTTCGATAACGCGCATGGAGTGGATGCGGCTCGCTCCCTCTTCAATGTAGCCTGGTATCGGCGTGGCCGTTATTATCAGCCGGGCAACAACAATGAGCTGTCCCAGGTATACCAGAAAATACTCAGCGACATCCGCCAGCCGACGCAGTATCAATTGCGGCTGCAAACACGCAGACGACTCCCCGGCACGCTGACGGTCGCTTTTGCGGAGCCGTCGCCAATCCTCATCGTACTCGACAGTTCGGGTAGTATGTTGGGACACATCGGCGGCCGCAAGAAACAGGAGATCGCACGCGAAGTGATCGCCAAAATCATCGCCGAACTGCCACCGGAAATCCCTGTCGGCCTTAGGGCCTACGGCCACCGCTACCGCCCTTTCGGGCATGAAGCGAACATGACGTGTACGGACAGCGAACTGACGGTCCCTATCACGCCACACAACCGGAAGGAGTTGCTGGCCTCGTTGGCAGGTCTGGAATGTAAAGGCAAAACACCTATGGCATACACGCTGGGGCGGGTTAGCGAAGATATCAAAAGCTTTCGCAAAACCATTTTGCTGTTGTTGGGTGATGGAGAAGAAAGCTGTAAGCAGGATCCGGTGTCGGCAGCCGCCGCTTTGAAGAAAAAACATCCCGCGGTTGAAATTCATGTGGTCGGTTTTACACTGCGTTCCAAATGGGCCACCGAGCAACTCCACAAAATCGCCGCCGCTGGCGGCGGCGTATACCGCACGGCTTCTTCGGCTACAGATTTTTTGCAGGCAATCCTCGCCACGGTGACGACCCCTTACAATGTCCTCGACGACTCAGGACAGGTGCTGCTGTCCAGTGATATAGGCACTAGCCGGCAACTGCCAGAAGGTCGCTACCGACTGGAAATCCGCAACGGCAGCAAAGTTTTGACTACCCCTGTTGTCATCCGTAACGGCAAAACCACGCGCGTCCTTTTGGCGGAAGAGGTAGAAAAAATAACGGTAACAGAAGAATAACGTATGAAATTTCATGCAAGGCAATGCATGCTCTGAGAAAATCATTGCGCAACAATGGCAAGTCGGGTACAATCGGAACATAAGAAGTGGCTGGCCTTTATCCGCGAGCATCTTATCCGCAACATGACGATAGCCTTGCAAGACTTTGCCATTTGCCCGATCTTTGAACGGCAGGGCGGGCTGAGCAAGGCCAAACAAGTATTTGCCGGACAATTGGAAACGCTGATCGCGGAGATCAACTACCTGATTGCCGCCTAGAAAGAGCAGAACATGACCGACATCGTAGCCAAACTGTGGGGATTTTGTCACACCTTGCGCCATGACGGCATTGATTATGGCGATTACATCGAGCAGCTTACCTACCTGCTGTTCCTGAAAATGGCTGAGGAGAGGGGATTGCCATTCCACCGGTTTACAACTGGGACAGCCTGAAAACGAGGTCAGGCAAGGAACTCATGGATCACTATGCGAGCATCCTGAGCAACTTGCAGGAGCAAAAGGGGATGCTGCAAGACATCTTCAACCAGGCCATGCCGCGTTTCAACAATCCGGTCAATCTCAAACGACTGATCGGCCTGATTGACGATGAGAACTGGTCGGCTCTGGACGTGGATGTCAAAGGCCAGGCGTTCGAGGGCTACAGCCGACTATCTACCTGGGCGACACGATTGATGAAACAGACAGGGGCGAACGTTACGACTGTGTGCTGACCAATCCGCCCTTCGGCACCAAGGGCGCCAACCAGGAGCCCAACCGTGATGATTTTACGGTCAAGACCAGCAACAAACAGCTCAATTTCGTACAACACGTGATGAGCACGCTCAAACCGGGCGGACGCGCAGCCATGGTGTTGCCGGACAATTGCCTGTTCGAGGACACGGCTGGCGAAGTGTGCAAAATCCTCATGGAAGATTGCAACCTGCATACCGTGTTGCGGCTGCCCAGAGGCACGTTCACCCCGTACAGCCAGGGCGTCAAGGCCAACGTCATCTTTTTTCAGAAAGGCCTGGCGACCAAGGATACCTGGATTTTCGATGCCCGCTCCAATGTCCCAGGCATCACCAAGAAAGACCGCCCCCTGGTGGCCGAGCATTTTACCGAGTTCGAGGCGTGTTACGGCCCTGATGCCAATGGCCGTAGCCCCAGGAAAGATTTGGGCGAAACCGGCCGATTCCGCAAGTTCGGCCTGAGCGAGGTACAGGAGCGCGGCTACAAGCTGGACATCACCTGGCTCAAAGACTATTCCCTGGAAGATGCCGAAGAACTGCCAGAACCACAAGAGCTGATTACCGCGCTTCTCGCTTAGATTGCGTACAGATTTTTAGATGTCATTCCTGCGAAAGCAGGAATCCATACTCTCGAACTACTGGATTCCTGCCTTCGCA
>JAGVGO010000252.1 GCA_020057085.1 Planctomycetota bacterium
CGCGGCGGGCACTTTTTACACACACATCATTATTGTACTATTTTTCGCCCAGATTTACAGCTTTTTTTGTTCAACATGTTGTTGACCAGAACAATTTTTTTGGTTTTTTGTAAAAAAAAATGATGTGATGTATTAAAGCAGTCCGGACTTTTAACAAGCATTTTCGTTTGGTAACTTTGGAGAGCCAACAAAAAATCCCCTCGCTGCTCTTGAGAGCGGCAAGGGGATACTTTGCTTGTGATCTGACGTAGGCACGGTCGCGCTGCGCCCAATTTTCGGTTACAGGGTGCCTTTGGCTCCTTCAATGAGCCAGTTGAAGAAGATGCCGAGACTCAGGGTGCCGGCGGCCAGCACAAAGACGCTGGCCGTATTGAGGGCGCTAACTCTGTGGGCTAAAAATCCAGGATACGAAAACGCATAATGCAATAGCCTATAGCACCGAAAAAGAAGAGAGTAGCATAGACAAGCTGAAATTGGTCAATGGCCGCAATGGTAACACCTTTTTTGCGGCACAGCTTCATTGCCAAAATTCCTGCCAGACAGTACAGGATTGCTAAACTCTGCGTCAAATTGTGCCAGCTAAGCCCTGCATAAATGATCCGATAGCCTGCCGTAAAAAACATGCTGATGGCAAAAAGCAGCCAGATTTCCTGATAGGTTTCGAATTTTGCGACTTTTTCGTCGTTGACATTGCTTATTTTGGCGAGCGAACGGTAGAACGCGATCATGATAAGGATATCAATGAAAAACAGCACTTCATTGTAAGTTGTAGGCTGATGGCTGAATTGGTTCCACAATGAAAACATACGGCCAGCCAGATACAAGATGGCAGCAATACCCGCCAGGTATTGGAAAAGAATCAGAGAGTCTTTGCGGAAAATATTGAACGAAAAACCTATGACGATGGAATAGAGAAGCAGGACCATCTCAATGCGATACTCTGATGTGTTTTGTGCTAAGGCGAATATCTCCACAGTTTTTCTCCTAATTTTCTGTCAACAAAAAACCCCCTCGCCTTTCTTTCTGAGAGCGGCAAGGGGATAGCCTTGGTTATCTTATAGGCGCGGTTGAGTCGCGCCGGTGCCTTTGCTTACAGTGTGCCTTTGGCTCCTTCAATCAGCCAGTTGAAGAAGATGCCAAGCCCCAGGGTGCCGGCGGCCAGCACAAAGACCGTGACAGTGTTGAGGGCGCTGGGGGCAATGCCCGGATGCTTGCTCTCTTCGAAATACATGGCCTTGAGGATGCGGGCGTAATAGTAGAGCGATACCACGGTGTTGAGCACTGCGATGAGCACGAGCAGGATCAGCGACAGTCGCAGCCAGCCGGGTACGGTTTGCAGCGACGACAATACCGAGGCGATGAGCTGGAACTTGCCGACAAAGCCGACCGTCGGCGGAATGCCGATGAGGGAAAAGAGCATAATGCTCATAGAACCGGCGAAAAACGGGGCGCTTGTACCAAGGCCGTTGAAGCCGGTAAGGTTGTCGTCATCGGTGGCATTGGCAACGATCATGGCGATGTAGAAGGCGCCGAGGTTCATCAGCATGTAGCCTGCCAGATAGAAAAGCGTCGCCGTCTGTCCCTGGTCGCTAAAGACGCACACGCCCATCATCAGGTAACCGGCATGGGCAATCGCCGAAAAGGCGAGCAGACGCTTGACGTTTTTCTGGTTGAGCGCCATGAAGTTGCCGATGGTCATGGTGAGGGCTGCAATCACGGCAAAGGCGAAAATGTACGGCGGCAGGCTGGCCGGCAATGCTTCGCTCACACGCAGGGCATGCACCAGGCGCAGCAGAAAGGCAAAACCGGCGGCCTTGGAGGTAACGGCCAGGAAAGCTGTCACCGGCGTCGGTGCGCCTTCATAGACATCGGGCACCCAGAACTGCATCGGCACCGTGGAAATTTTATAAGCGATGCCGGCAAAGACCATGAGGAGCACAAGGCCGGAAAAGAGCTTGTCAAAATGGCCGAGCGAGATTTGGCTGATCTTGAGCGAACCGGTCACGCCGTAGATCCAGGATAGCCCATAGATCATGATGCCGCTCGCCACCGCGCCGTAGATGATGTACTTGAGGGATGCTTCGAGCCCCTTGGGGTCGTCACGGTGGTAGCCGACCAAAAGGTAACTCGGAATCGAGGTGAGTTCCATCGCCAGATAGAACATCAACATGTCGGTAGCGCTCACCATGAGCAGCATGCCCAGCACGGAGCTGAGAAGCAGGGTGTAATATTCGCCCATGGTGTAGTCGTTGAACCGTTTTTCCTTGTAGCTCATAGCGATCACGCCGATAGTGCCGGCCAGAACTACGATCTTGCAGAAATAGGCGAACTTGTCGGCAATGACCATGCCCTGGAACAAGTAGGGAAAGGGATACTCCCCGCCCTTGGGCAGTACTGCGCCGTGCGTTTGCCGGAAAAGATCCCAAGCGACCAACAAGAGCGCCGCCACCGTGCCTAACATGGCGAGGAAAAACAGGTTGCGACTCTTGCTTCGCGGCAGGAAAAGGTCGCTCAAAAGGAGCAGGGCGATTACCACGATCAGCAGCAGTTCCGGCCAGAACCATTGGCAGTCGGCGAGAAAGCGGGCGATCAGTGGTTGAAATTGTTCGAATGTGAGTGTGGTTTTATCCATAGCACGCCTCTCTTTATTTACCGAGCATTTTCATCATGTCCACAATGACGTCCACCGAGGGTTGCAGCACGTCCAGGATGAGCTTCGGAAAGACTCCCAGGACGATGCAGAGGATCGCGATCGGGATCATCGAGATAGCTTCACGCGCATTGATATCCTTGAATTCCTTGTAGTGTTCGTTTTTCACTTCGCCCATGTAGACACGCTGGATGGTCCACAGAATGTAAACCGCCGTGAGGACAATGCCACTCAGCGCGATGTAGAGGAGGATCATCTTGTCGGTATTGGGCGCGACGCTGAATCCCTGGTAAGTCCCCAAAAATACCATAATTTCCGAAATGAAGCCGTTGAGACCGGGCAAACCGAGCGAAGCGAAGAAGCCGACCATGGCAATGCCTGTGTAGTACGGCATCTGCAGCCCAATGCCGCCGAAATCGTCAATGCGGCGATGGTGCGCCCGTTCGTAGACGACGCCGACCAGCAAGAACATGAGGGCGGAAGAGAGGCCGTGGTTGAACATTTGCAGCACCGCGCCCTGCATGCTGGCGTAAGTGAAGGCCGCCATTCCGAGGAGGATATAGCCCATGTGCGAGATGGAAGAGTAGGCGACGAGGCTCTTGAAGTCTTTTTGCGCCATGGCACAGAAAGCGCCGTAGACAATGTTGATGACGCCCAGAATGGCGAGCATCCAGACAAAGAACGGATCCTGGCTGGCCGATGGGGCAATGGGGAAGTTGAAGCGGAAAAAACCATAGCCACCCATTTTGAGCAAGACGCCGGCTAAGATGACCGACACCGGTGTAGGCGCCTCGACATGCGCATCGGGAAGCCACGTGTGGAACGGAAACACCGGCACTTTGATGGCAAATCCGATAAAGAGCGCCAGGAATATCCACCACTGGAAATCGTGCGAGAAGCCTGGCGCCAGCGACATGAGCGAGATCACGTTGAAGGTCTGCGGCGATGAAAAATAGTAGAGGGCTATCATCGCTACCAGCATCAAGACCGAGCCGATCAATGTGTAGATGAAGAACTTGATGGCGGCGTAAATGCGGCGCGGCCCACCCCAGATGCCGATCAGAAAGTACATCGGTAGTAGCACCACTTCCCAGAAGACGTAAAAGAGGAAAAAGTCGAGGGACAAAAAGACGCCCATGAGTGCCGAGATGAGCAGTAAAAATAGCGAGAAAAAGCCCTTGGTGGCTTTTTCGATATTCCACGAATAGATGATGCAGAGCATCCCTAAGAGAGCCGACAGGAACACCAGCGAGACAGAGAGTCCGTCAACGGCAACGAAATAATAGATGTTGAAGCTGGGAATCCACTCATAGTACTCGGTCATGAGCATCTTCTTGGCCTGCGGCACACCGCTTGCCAGTTTCATTTCGACCAGTTGCTGCCAGACGTGGTCGAGTTTGAGACCATGGATGGCCTTTTGCTCCGCTTCAGTCAGCGTGACAGACTTGGCCGGATAGGCGAAATTCTTGGCTGCGAGAATGGGTCTGAGCGCATTCTGTTCTTCGACCTTGAGGCTGCTCAGGGTCATTTCGACCTTGTTGTCAAAGAAATGATCCATAGTTTCGCCAGGTTCACGAGAAAAGAAAGCGCCCGTGACGTGCAACGTCACGTAGAAGCAGAGCGACGCCCCGATCAGCGACACGATCTTGATGGCCTGTTTATACCTGGCGGGGATAAACAGGATGACAAGAGCTGCCATGAGTGGCAGGAAAATGGCCAAACTCAGTAACATGAAAATTCTCCTCAATTATTACACCAGCAACATGAATACGAACAGCACCAGCACGACCAACATGAGCGACAGAGCAATGTAATCCTGCACACGGCCGGTCTGAATTTTCACCGACTTCTGACCTAATTTGAGCGTCACGGCGCCGGTCATGCGCACCGTGCCGTCCACCCCGTAGTAATCCACTTTACCCGCGACATCGCTCGTGCGCACGGTGATCCAGCCCCACATGTTGACGAGGAAATCTACCACCGTGTGGTCGAACCAGCCACAGATTTTGCTGGCAAGGTAAGTGAGCGCGACGACGGTCTTGAGGTAGAACCAGTCTATGTAGTAAAGGTTCACCAGCACCTTGTGATAAGCCTTGAGCGGGCCACGTACCAGATTTTTGCTGTGCCATGGGCCAAGGAAACACAGCCACGACAGAAAAATTCCCAAACTCGCCACGAAGATCGAAGCGAGCAAAGTCGGGAGGTGCGCTTGCGTGTGGCAGTGGTGCATTTCGGCAACTGCCTTGGATTCCTGTATTTTCAAAAAATTTTGCTCTTTCGCTGTACGCGGCTGGAGCTTGCCTCCAACCCACTCGTAGCCGGCCGGCATACTCTCTACCAGAGCGGCTGGGCTGATGTAGTTGACGAACCAAAACTCTGACACCGCGTGAGCGGCTTTCGCTTCGTGTGCGTCGCTCTTGGCCTTGCCGGTCAAAATGCCGGGCAAGATGCCTGCCGAGACAATAGCCAGGAAAGAAAGTACCACGAGCGGCATGGCCATGGCAAAGTGCGATTCATGCGCGTGCTCGTATTTGTGTTCGTCCCTGGGATGCCCATGGAAAGTGAGCCAGATGATGCGGAACATGTAGAAGGCGGTAAACGCGGCGGCACAAATGCCAAAAATGAACGGCAGTGCGTAGACGAACCACTGTGGGCTGTGGCCGTGGTAGAAGGCGTAGGCGAGCGCCTGCGTGAGAATGCCTTCTTTGGAGTAGAAACCCGACAAGAACGGCACGCCGGCAATGGCGCAGGTGGAGATGAGGAAAGTCCAGTAGGTGACTGGCATCTTCTTGCGCAGCCCGCCCATATCGCACATTTCCTGCGAGTGTATGGCATGGATCACCGAGCCGGCACCGAGAAAGAGACAGGCCTTGAAAAAGGCATGTGTGAACAGGTGGAACAGGGCAAAGGCAAAGGTGCCGACGCCGCAGCCGATCATCATGAAGCCCAGTTGCGATACCGTGGAATAGGCCAGCACTTTTTTGATGTCGGTCTGCGCCACGGCAATGGTCGCGGCCATGATCGCGGTGAAACCGCCGATGAGGGCAATAGAGAGCAGTACCGGCGAGTCGAAGAAGTTGCCTTGAAAGAAGCCCGGGCCGGTGAAGAACGGGAACATGCGTCCGACCAGATAAACGCCTGCCGCCACCATTGTTGCGGCATGGATCAAGGCCGACACGGGTGTCGGGCCTTCCATGGCATCGGGTAGCCAGACATGCAGCGGGAACTGCGCCGATTTGCCCATCGGGCCCATGAACATAAGTAGTCCGGCAAAGGTGAGTAGCGACACGCTGAGGCCGGAGGTGAGATGGATGGTCTTGTTGTCCCACATGCCGGTGGCGACGCTCGCGAATACGTCGCTGAACATGGTGGAACCAGCCACGCCGACGGTGATCAATATACCGATGAGAAAACCGAGGTCGCCTACGCGGTTCGTGATAAAAGCCTTCTTGGCTGCGGCTGCCGCGCTGTCTTTATGGATGTAGAAACCGATCAGGAGGTACGAACAGACGCCCACCAGCTCCCAGAAAATGTAGACAAACAGTAAATTGGACGACAGCACGAGCCCGAGCATGGAGAAAGTGAAAAGCCCGAGATAGGCAAAGAAGCGGTTGTAGCGTTCTTCGCCGTGCATGTAGCCCATCGAATAGACATGGACAAGAAAACTCACCAGCGTCACCACGACCAGCATGACCACAGTGAGGTTGTCAACATAGATGCCAAAGCGAATATCCAATAAACCGAGCCCACTGCCGGCGCGGATCCATTCCCATTCCTGCATGACCGGTTTGAGTCCGGCGCCATGCTCTGTCGGATGTGTACCGAGCATCGTGGCAAAGAGATAGAGCGACAAGAGGAGTCCGATCCCTACGGCTGAAGTCGGCAGCCAGTCACCCTCCCGTTTGAAGAAACGTCCGATGTGGATCTGGACGATGAATGCCACGAGGGGAAGGAACAAGATGATGCTCGAAATAAGTATGGTAGTATCCATGAAATCGTAGTCCTTACTCTTTCATCTTAGCTATCTGATCCACCGCGATCAGGTTGAACATACGGTATACGCATACGATGATCGCCAGTGCCACGGCGGCTTCTGCTGCGGCGATTACGATAATGAAGACCGCGACCACCTGGCCGCTTTGCGCGCCGTTTCCAAAATGGGAAAAAGCGACGAAGTTGAGACACGCGGCGTTGAGCAAGAGTTCAATCCCCATGAGAATGGCGATGGCGTTTCTCTTGGCGAGAATTACCGCGATCCCCAGGCTGAAGATCACGACGCTGACAGTGAGGTAGTGAGTCAGCCCGATATCCGTGAGCCAGTTGAAGTTCATTGCTCTCTCCTCCTGCGAATGATATAAGCGGCACCGGCCAGGGCTGCCAGCAAGAGCAGCGAGGCGATTTCAAACGGCAGCAGAAAATCGCTCATGAGCAAATTGCCGATGCTCTGCGACGAAGGAAACACCTGTTTGAGCGCGCCTTTGCCTGTTTCCACATACTGTCCGGCACCCTGCCAGGGCGTGTAGAACACCATCTGCATGATGGCCACGAGCAGTACGAGAAAGGCGAGAATGCCTGCTGCGCCATAGATATTGGGCAGTGTCAGGTTGTTGGCCATGCCGCTCCGTCTCGTCAGCATGATGCCGAACAAAATCAGAATCAGAATACCGCCGATGTAGATCATGATCTGGCTGACGGCGAGGAAATCGGCGCCGAGCAAAATATAGAGCCCGGCAAAGGCGCCGAACGTGCCGAGCAGCCAGAGCGCCATGCGCACGATGTTTTTTGACAGCAGCATGATCAAGGCGGGAATTACGGCGAGCGCCGCAAAAAACCAGAATGCCAGCGCATAGTAATACGAAGTTTGCATGTAAACGTCCTCTTTATGCTTATACCTCGAATGGCACCAATAGATCCGTCCCTCCCCTGGCGGGAGGGACCGCCCTGAGCCGTAGGCACAGGGCGAGGGAGGGAGAAATCAGAACTCCCTCACCCGCCAGCCGCCTTCGGCTTCTGGCGACCTCTGGTATCATTATGGTATACTAGAGAGAAGAGATCGAAGACCGTGCGACCTCTAGGTGCGAA
>JAGVGO010000251.1 GCA_020057085.1 Planctomycetota bacterium
AATCGAGTCTTTTTGTGAGCAAATTTTTACTTTCCCCTTAAATCCACAAATTCCCCAGTGAAAACCTTTGCCCTCATAAAAAAATCACGCCGTTCTTAGGTCCCTGTTTTCAACCTTCGAACGGCCACCTCTTATTACCATGAGAACTGGTTGCAGAATCTCTTGATTTCTGCTTCCTTGGGAGGTTACCGCACCCCTCCCCAAAAACCGTTAGAATGAGTATTTATCGCTATCACTGTCTCTCACTTTGCGGGCGCAGCACGACTGTTTGCCCGCTATCCGGCATGATCTGGTAAATATGGTTCGTGGCACTCCCTGCCAGGTACACTCTGCCCTGGTCGTCTATACTCATGAAAATCTCAGGGTAGCAAGGGGCTTTTACCTCTGTCCATTCCATATTTTGCATATGCAGACGCCACAAGGTTACATTGGAGTCATTGCGGTGTTGCGGCAGATATGGAAGGAAAACAAGCCAATTGAGATCGGGCGACCATCTGTAGCGCGACGCCATTCCCATTTCTTTCTGTGCCACGGTATGGACCGTGAGCGGCGAGCGGCTCACCTGCATGACTACAATTTGCCGCTCTTGTGGCTGGCTGGCACGCTGCTCACATACCATATGAGTGGCGTCGGCGGAAAAGCCGATAAACGACAGGTCGTTGCTCAAAATTTTCGTTTCGCCACTGCTCAAGTCGGTCAGCTTCACTGCTATGGGGGCATCGGTGTCTTCAGAGGCACCCTGCCATGCTAGCAGGGTGTGGTCCAGAGACCAGCAAGATATATCATGCCACTCAATATGCCCACGAAGATATCTGCCTTCGTAAATTTGGGTCGTTTGCTCATTTTTCAGAGACATCTGCCATAGTTGCTGCAAATTCGTCCCAGCATACGGCCCTTGCCTCAACGTAAGTAAGAATATCATCGCCTCGCCGTCCTGCGACATCATGCGAAATACTGCGACTTTACTGTTAGGCGGCAGCTTCGATGCAAATTCCCGGCACTTGTCACGGATGGTCACTAGCGTCCGCTTGGGTTGTAGATCAGTGCCAAGATGGATCATTTCCTGCGAAGTCTGGCAAAGATACAACTCGCCTGTATTCTCTACCATGCAGATGGTTTCAGTACCAGCGCGATCTTGCACTGCTAAACTGACAGGCGCATCTTGTGCCATGTCGAATACCAACAGCGTGGTCGGGAAACTTGGGTTTATTCCTGCCGGTCTCATGAGAAGCGCCAGTCGTTTGCCATTGAGCGCCCATTCTATCTGAAATTGTGCCTGACGGAATGGGGCAAGGAGATATTGTTTGCCGGTGCGTAAGTCCTCGGCCCATATTCCCCAGGAGACGGCTATGCCGCAGCGGAATACGGGATAATGATAGAGCAGCCAGCGTCCGTCCGGCGAACCATCTACAAATTGCACCAGGCCAGGCCGCAGCCCGCGTGTCCATTGGCTCAAAGTGCTGTTTCTCGCATTAAACACCATCTGTCGTCTGGCCATATGCATAGCGCCGTGGTACAGATTCATGGTTTCTTGCACAGGCTGGATGTAAGGCTTGCGGGCGCTATAGCATGCATCATGCAGTTCGTACTGGGCTGGCAGCAAAGCGTAGATCACATAGGCTACCGCAAGCGTCACCAGCAGCAACAGATTGCCGCTCGCCATAGCTGCTTCCCTTACAGATTTTTCGCGGCGTGTCATGGCAAATGCCAAAAAGGAAGCCAGGCATGAACCTATGAACATACCGATCAATACCAGTATGCCCCACAGATACACTCGTTCAGCCAATTGCTCACCCGGCCACGCGACCTCACTTTCCACAAATCTTATCCAGTCGGATTCGAGCAGCCACGGGATCGCCGCACCGCACAGAACCAGGTAGAGCCAAAGACCATTGAGCGTAAGTGCGGTGTAAACCCTGAGACGGCGCAGCGCGGCCAAACAGTGGCAGCGGTAGAGGCAGACGTTAAAACCGGCGATGAGTGCCAATAAAATCAGCACAAGCGGCATATGAAAGATGACTTCCAAGACACAAAACGATGCTATGTATGCTCCCAGGTAGACGAAGATGGTAGCGATCCAGGCTTCCAGAGAGGCTCTCACAAAACACGTCACCGTGCAAGAGACGAAGTAAAGCGACGGCAGCAACAGCAGAAGCGGTGAAGTGGTGAAGGCACTTACAATTTCCCGAAGTCTGGACAAGGTGCCATCTGGTGCCTGCGGCATAAAGCAAAAAAGGTTGAGCAGAATCAGGAGAGCAAATCCGGCCAGGGCTAAAAATCCATAAGCGATTTTGATGAACCAGAGTTGCCACCACCTGACTGGCGAGGCCAGAAGAAAATCCAGGGTGCCGCTCTCTCGCTCTACGGCAAAGAGTTCGACAGGAAGCAGCAAAGCCAGAAACAGCCATAAACCCACAGACACCACCGCGATCGTGTCCATTCTGGCAAGGTTGGCGAAGTGGACGGCGAGAAAAATGGAGATAATGAAAGAAAATACCACCATCAGCACTGCCATCAGCAGAATCAACAGGCGGCTTCGCCGCCACTCTTTCCACAACATTGCTTTGATCATGCTTGATCCTCCTTATTGGGTTGTGCCAGATATTCCGCAAACATATCTTCCAGGCTCATGTCCAAAAACCTGACTTCTTTAGCGCCCAGGCGTTGCAAAGCGGCTTCCGTCGCCTGGGAAAAATTTTGCACGGTCACTACCGCTTCCCTGCCGCAAAGTTCTTCGTGTATCTTGTCGGGAAGCTCTAAACTGCTCTGTAGCACATCGGCAAAGGTCAATTTTATCTTGCGCAGTGATTTTTTCAAATCTTCCAGCCGGCCTGAAATTTTCAGTCTGCCATCTTGTAAAAAACCTACGTAATCGCTCACTCGCTCTACGTCGTTCAACAGATGGGAAGCGATCAACACCGTGCATCCCTGCTGTCCCACCAACTCGATAATGCTGTCGAGAAATTCACGGCGAATCAGCACATCCAGCCCCGAGGTGGCTTCGTCCAGTACCAACAGTTTGGGACGGTGCGCCAGGGCCAGGGCCAGGCATAGCTTGCTGTACATACCGCGCGACAAATGCTCGATTTTGCTATTGGCAGAAAGTTCGAACTTTTTTAATAGCGAGCCTGCATAGGCAGTGTCCCAGGTCGGATAAAACTTCGAGATAAACCACACGGTTTCCGCAATGGTCATCCAGCCATATATTTTCTGCCCTTCGGCCACATAGCCGACTTGCTGCCGGATGCGCCAGTCATCCCGCTGCGAATCCAGCCCGAACACCTGTGAACTTCCTTGCGTAGGCGCAAGAAGGCCGAGCAGAATACGCAGCGCGGTAGTTTTGCCGACGCCGTTTCTTCCCAAGAGGGCATATACGCTTCCTGTCGGAACCGCGAAATCCATCTGCTGCAGAACGCGGTTCTTGGCAAAAATTTTGTCTACTTTTTCCATTACGATCGCTAGTGATTCCATAGCAGCCTCCTTTACATGTTCAGCCTGAAATTTTCGATGCGCTTATCGAGGATGTCCCTGACTTTGTCCGGGGTAAAGTCGAGGTTGACAGCCGACACTAACGCTGCATCCAGTTTTTCGCCCACCAGTCGTTCTTTTTCTTCCTGGGTGAGAATTTGTTTTCTGGACGCGACAAACACTCCTTTCCCCTGATATGTCCGCAAGATGTTCTCGCCCTCCAGTTCATGGTATGCCTTGGCTACGGTGTTGGGATTGATGCGCAGTTGCCTGGCAAGTTCTCTCACCGATGGCAATTGCTCATCTTCTTTTGCTACGCCTGAAGCAGCGGCATGCTCGATCTGCTCCATGATTTGGACATAGAGAGGAATGCTGGAACCGGGTTGTACTTGGATAAACATCTCAGCTCCTTATGAAAAATTGTGATTACGCATGCAGCATAGGCCAAACCTATACTGTATTACTATCATAGTACAGTATACGGAGATCGCCATAGTTTGTCAAGATGAAATTTTTCTTTCTGTAAAAAATCAGGAGGCAAGACAAGGCACTGGGCCGGATAGTGTTAGAAGATGATAATGGGTAAGAGATCAAAAGTGAAATGCCCGAAAAGCCAAAAGATGGCTCGATCAACTTGGTTGGGAAGCAAAGATGGCTCGATCAACTTGGTTGAGAAGCACGGATCGCTGCGGTCGCTATAGACGAAATCTTTTGCGACGAGCATCCGGTGTTGAAAGGGGCAATTCCGCGACTTACTGCGCTTCTCGGTTGGTTTGAATACAATGCCACTTGAGGGTAAGCCCGTGTCCTAATGCTAGTGTATTCGATGCAAGCGAGAAGCGCGGTAATCAACTTTTCCTTTCCGTGTACCATTTTTTCTCCAGGTCGCGGAAGGCCATATTTCCCTTGACCCGGCGCCACCAGCCTTCCTGTCGGAGATACCAGGCGAAGGTCTGTGCCATGCCGTCGTTAAAACTCCATTTGCGTTGCCAGCCGAGATTTTCGGCCTTGCCAGGGTCTACCGAGTAGCGGTAGTCATGACCCGGCCGGTCTACTACAAACTGCACCAGGCTCTCCGGTTTGCCGGCGAGCGAAAGGATTCTCTGCGCCACCTCGCAGCCTGGCACTTCGAGACGGGCGCCGAGGTTGTAGGCTTCTCCCGTCTTACCGTGATAGAGTACCGTGTCAATGCCGGAACAGTGGTCTTCCACGTGCATGTAGTCGCGCACCGCAAGCCCTTTGCCGTAAAGCGGTAGAGACTTGTTTTCCACGGCGTTGGTGATAAAGAGCGGGATGATTTTTTCCGGGTACTGGTAAGGACCGTAGGTGTTGGAGCCGCGTGTCACCACGACATCGAGACCATAGCTGATGAAGTAGCTGAACACCAGATGCTCGGCCGCCGCTTTGGTCGCCGCGTAAGGGCTGCGCGGAGCGAGAATGTCGGTCTCGAGCGAATGGCGGTCGGTGCCGGCAAGGTCTCCATACACCTCGTCGGTAGAAACATGGAGAAAGCGTCGTACCTTGTTTTGGCGTGCCGCTTCGAGCAGCACCAGGGTGCCTTCGACATTGGTGCGCACAAAAGGCCGCGAATCGAGGAGCGATCTGTCTACATGGCTTTCGGCGGCGAAGTGTACTACCGCCTCGCTATTGGCCATCGCCTGTCGCACCGTATTGCCGTCGCTAATGTCGCCCTGGATAAAGGTGATGCGGTCACGCACGTCTTCTAGATTTTCCGGGTTGCCGGCATAGGTGAGTTTATCCAGTACGACAATGCGGCTCTCTGGATGGTTGGCCAGCACGTAGTGCACATAGTTGGAGCCGATAAATCCGGCTCCGCCGGTAATGAGAATTTGAGCAAAATCAGCCACGTTCATCCTCCCATAGTTCACGTCCGAAATAGTCCCACGGCAGACGGCCTTCGTTCGGCTCCTTGGCGTTGAATTGTCCATTCATGGCGTAGACGAGAAGGGCGCCGCTCGGACCGGCCTTGTAACCGTGCGCCACACCAGAGGGAATATAGAGGAGCGCAGGTTCTTCTTCGGTCAAAATATAGCGACGCTTCGCACCTTTAGTGCGCGAATTTTCGCGTACGTCAACCAGCCACACGAGCAGCATGCCTTCCACTGCCGACCAGGTTTCATCCTGAATTTCTCTGGCGTGTAGATGGAAGGCATTCATGCGGTTGGGCACGGCGCGCGAGATGGATATCTGGCGCAGCTCCAGCTTGACTGGTAAATTTTCGGCAACTCCGTTCGTCAGGCGCATGAACTCCATAAAGTAACCATTGATATCGCGATGTTTTTTTAGCGGTTGATAGAACACACCGTCTATTTCGCATGCCGGGCCATACTGCTGGACTTTCAGCGACTTGGCCACATCGGGTAAAAGCGGAACTTTCATGAACTTTTTTTACTCCATTCTTGTTTCAATTTCTGCCAGCGGCCGGTGTCGAGGGAAATGTCGTCTGGCAACTCTACTTTGGCGTCTCGCTTGCTGCCTGGCTTGACATCGCTCTTGCGACGACGTGCCAGTTCATACACAGACTTGCGTTCGCCGGCAATGTGCAGCGTGCGATAGGGAATATCGCGGTAATGCAGAATGGCCAGAGCAATGTCAGGCGCAATCACGTCAACATAGTCCTGACTGGTGTAGACATCGCTAAAAGCCACGGTATAAGGCCACTGACGCGGGCGAAAGCTGGTGCGGATAACGAGGTGCTCCGAGGCGAAGCGGGCAATCTCCTCGGCTACCAGTTTGGACAGCGCGTAGTAGTTGCGCACCGGCCCAGGTACATCCTCCTCGCGGTACATGCCTTTGGTGCCGGCAAAGACATAGTCGGTCGAAATGTGGATGAAGAAAATATTTTTGCCACAAATGGCCGACACCAGATTGCGTGTACCTTCGACATTGACCCGCCAGCACACTTCTTTTTCCTGTTCGGCGCCCGCCACGTTGGTATAAGCCGCGGCATGAATCAGGACATTTGGTTCATAGCGCTCGATGGCGGCGCGGATCGTCTCAGGGCAGGTAATATCCGGCGCTTCGGGCGGCGGCGCAATGATGTCCGGCATGAGTTGCCGTAGCTCAGTGCCCAGCCGGCCAGAGCCGCCGGTAAGGAGAATGACCGGGGTTTTCACAACTGCACCCTGCTGCGATCTCCCAACACCAACTGCAGAGTGTGCTTGCGCGGTCCGCCACCTCTGCCGTCTACCACCACCCCCTGCCCGACTACGCTGCTATCGAGCCGGTAGGGCAGATTATACACTTCGGATTCGTTTAGCAAGATCGAATATTCGACTTCGCTGTGGACAATTTTGGTGCCCGTGCCGATGGAGGTGTAGGGGCCGATGTAGCTGTTTTCGATCACTACCTTGCCGGCGATGTGCACCGGGCCGCGGATGCAGGAATTGGCGATATACGCATCTTTTTCCACCACCACTTCGCCAACCACATCCGATTTTTCGATGTGACCCTGGATGCTGCGCGTGATTTGCGACAGAATGAGGCGATTGGCTTCGAGCAAGTCTTCCGGCTTGCCGGTGTCTTTCCACCAGCCGCGCACCTGGTGCGCCGTCACGCGGAAGTTGTGGGTGATCAACGCCTGGATGGCATCGGTGATCTCGTATTCGCCGCGCCAGGAAGGCCTGAGGTCGGCAATCATCTCGTGGATATGGTGGTTGAAGATGTAGACACCGACAAGCGCCAGATTGGATGGCGGGTCTTTCGGTTTTTCCACCAGCCGCACCACCTGACCCTGTTCATTCAACACGGCTACGCCGAACTGGCTGGGGTTGTCCACCGGCACCAGCAGCACCGTGCTGTCAATACCGCCGCGCTTATATTCCTCGACCAGATGGCTGATGCCGCCCGACAACAGGTTATCGCCGAGATACATGACGAACTCGTCGTCGCCAAGGAACGGCAAGGCTGTTTTGACGGCATGGGCAAGACCGAGCGGCTGCTCCTGGACGATGAAGGTGCAATGTACCCCCCAGCGACTACCGTCGCCCACCGCTTGTTTGATCTCTTCGCCGGTTTCCGGGCTGATGACGATGCCGATATCCTTGACCCCGGCTTTGGCCAGGTCTTCTACCACATAAAACAGGTTTGCCTTATTGGCTATGGGAATCAATTGTTTGGCACGCGTAAAAGTGAGAGGCCGCAGCCTGGTACCTTTACCGCCAGATAGAATGAGCCCTTTCATATGAAGTCTCATCCTCCTTTCTGATTTGTATGCGTTACCACACCAATCCTTCGCCCTTGCTGTGGCGTTCGTTCAGTTGCTTAAGTATTTCTTCGTGCTTGGCTTTGCTGATGGGGAAGAAGGAGAACAGCAACACTGCTATCCCTATGATGATCGTTGGCAGAATAACGAAATTGCGGCGTAGTTTGTCAATGATTTCAGTGGTCAAGTGCTGACTGTCGTAGCCGATGAATTCAAGGCTGATACCTACGGCCAGAAAACTGAGTCCAAGGCCGAGCTTGTAGCAAAAAATCCAGATCCCCATGTAAGTGCCTTCGCGTCGCTGGTGTGTCTGCAATTCGTCCCATTCGACGATATCGGGCATGAGCGCCACCGGCATCATGTAGAGTCCGGCATTCAGCGCACCGCCGAAAAAAGCGGTGACAAAAAGTGCGACATCGGGCCAGACATGCGCGGCCAATATGCAGAACGGCAGAGGGTATAAGAACATGGCAACCATATAGCAAGCCTTTTTACCCAGCAGTTTGCCAATTTTCATCCACAAAGGTACGCTGGCCAGACTGCCGAGGAAAAAGACGAACATGAACGTAGCCATGTCCTCTTTTTTCTTGTGCAGGAAGCTTTCAATGATGTAAAGAAGTTGCGACAGCGTGATGTTGTCGGCAATGACGGTAAGCGTGAAAGCGACAACGATCAGCACGAACGGCTTGTTGTGGATGGCGCTCCTGAGAGCCTCACCATAATGGTAGCTAGCTCTGCTTGCGTTCTGTTGGCGTTCCCAGGTGCCCCAGTAACAGAAAATACCGGCAACAATGGCCGATACGCTAATGAGAAAGGCAACAAGGCGATAACAGCCGGCCTCAGCGAGGCCGGCTGTCGCGGACATATTTCCTTTGAGCGCCAGCATCAGAGGCAAAGTAAAGATGCCCAATATTTCGCCGCACAGTTCCAGGCTGCGGCGATAGCCGGATAGGCGAATGCGCTCGTTGTAATCGTAGGTCAGCTCAGGCGCGAGCGCATTGTAAGGCGTCTCGAATATGGCGATCGCAATCAGCAAGAGCGATGCGGTAATGGTAAGATAAGCAAACAACCAGTTCTGCGACAACATGGGCGGCGCAAACACAAAGAAAAACAAGATGCCGGACGGGATGGTGCCGATGAGAAAGTATGGGCGGCGGCGGCCTATGCGCCAGCGCGTGTGGTCCGACACGTAACCCATCGCCACATTGGTGATGGCGCTCAGGATATAGGCGATGAGGAGGGCATAGCCGACCAAGTGCGAAGAGAGGTGGATCACATCGGTGTAAAACTCCATGATGTAAAAACCGATGAACATGAACATGCTGATTTGCGTGATGTTGCCTAGGCTGTAGCAAATCAATGTTTTGCGATCTAATGAATTGTTTTCCATGATGTTATTTTTCTAGCCTAAAAATTCTTCGGCAGCCATTGCCGCTTTGCAACCCATACCGGCGGCGGTAATCGCCTGCTGAAATTCGTAGTCCGCCACGTCGCCGGCAACGAACACGCCGGGAATTTCTGTGTACACGTCGCAAGTGGCGCAATCGCCTTGTTCGCGCTTCGGTACAATGTAACCTTCCTTATTGGTGGCAAGTTGCCCGTGTAAAAATTCGGTGTTGGGGATGTGACCCAGGGCATAGAAAACACCGTCGCAGGCGAAATTCGCCACCGTGATACCGGCCTTGGCTACATTGCCGTCGGCCGCTTTCAGCTTCTCTGCTGGATTTCCCTCGGCATGGCTGATCGTCTTGACGCCTTGCAGTTTGCCATCTCGCCCGTACGCTTCCAGAATTTCGGTATTCCAGTGTACCTTGATTTTCGGGTGTTCCAGTATCCTTTTCTGCATGATCTTAGACGCCCGCAGTTCGCTCCGGCGGTGGAAAATGTGCAATTCCCTGGCAAACCGGGTGAGAAACAAACTGTCTTCCATGGCCGTGTCGCCGCCGCCCACTACCACTACTTTCTTGTCGCGGTAGAAAGCGCCATCGCAGGTAGCGCAGGTGTGTACGCCGCGCGCGAAATACTCTTTTTCGCCTGGTACATTGAGCAGCCGTGCGCGCGCACCGGTGGCGACGATGATGGCTTTGGCCGTGTAGACATGGGTTTCTGCATCCTCTTCTTCGCCCGCTTTGGCGGCAATGCGGAAAGGATGGCCGAGCAGATCCACATCAACAGCCGTTTCCATGATATAGCTCGCACCAAAGCGCATCGCCTGCTTCTTCATGTTGGCGATCAGTTCATAGCCGCCTACGCCTTCGGGAAAGCCGGGAAAATTTTCCACGACCGAGGTGAGTGACAGTTGCCCACCGGCCTCCATGCCTTCCAGCACTATGGGTTTAAGATTGGCACGTGCTGCATAGATGGCAGCGGTGTGCCCGGCGCAGCCGGAACCAAGAATGACGACTTCTGCTTCTTGCACCGTCGGGTTCTCCATGATTTCTCCTTACTGGTCAAGGCTTACCGGTTATAGGATTGCACATCGGAAATCTGCAACTGCCTTAGAATCTTTTTTCGTAGCCGGTCTGTGCCTGTCGGCTGTTGCATGGCAGGTAGCTGCCACATCTCCTGTATGCTATGTTCTACCAAGGCGGCAGGCACATACACCCACAGACTTTTATCCTGCCGCACATACCCCGGTCGGTTAGCCACAAATTTTTCTGCCAGACCGGGCGGCAACGCCGACATGTCGTTGCAGATGTGTACATTGGGCACCGCCACATGGAAATAGGCAGTACTGGCAGCCGTTACCACCGCGCGCAAGAATTTGTTGGCGTTGTCCTGGTAAATATCCCGCCGCCCTTGTTGTTTGGCGACGTATAGCCCAACGAAATATCCCTGGTCTTTGTATGGGTATATTTTCTGAAAAAACGTCAGTTTTTGCCAGGCTTCGGTAAAACGTTGGCGGTCGGCGTAGCATACTGCCAAAAACAGGTTGTTGTCACGGTAGCCTGGAATGATCTCATCAATACGTAAAGCCCACTGAAATGCCTTGTCAATCTGATGAGTGCGATAGTAGCTCTGGCACATTTCGTTCGTCACATAGACATTGTCCGGGCGGTAGCGCAGCCCTTCCTCCAAATAGGCAATGCGGTCGGCAAACTGCTGTTGCTGTATCGCCTTCACCAAACAGCGATCTGCCATAAAACAGCGGAAGATGGCAAGTGAGGCGACCGCGGCAATGAGAAATATGGCAAGCGATACGTGCCAGGCGACCCCTGGACGCCAAACGCCATACTCTTTCTCGAACAGCCATAACGCAAGCCCCAGCAAAAAATAAAAGGCGGTCATCGAGGTGCTGGTGCGCGACGCTTCATCCACGCCGTAGTGGCACATTATACCGACAAATCCACATAACACCCCACATGCCATGAGACGGTAAGTGTAATCTCGGTTGTGGTCGCGGACGATCCCCCACAATTTCCATAGCACATACACAATCACGCCCATCCACCAGACAAAACCTACTATGCCGCCGTCTGCTAAAAGCTCCAGATATTCATTGTGCGTATGACGGAACGACAGGGTATGCGAGTAGCCGCTGATGTCGGTCACAAAGCGAAACACATTGCGGTAGAAACAACCAAGCCCGTGGCCAAAGATCGGCCTTTCCTCCCACATACCGACCGCTGCAATCCAGGGAGTGACACGGGTGACCGCCTCATACTCCAGGTTGGTGGCAAATTGCACGGCCCGGCGCAGAATAAACGGCGCAGTCAGCCACAAAGTGACAAGCAGGAGTGCCACTACCAGTACCGAACCGCCGAAGTAGAGAAATGCGGGTAGCCGCGATGTGCGTTTGCGGAGGACAAAAAAATAGCAGGCAAAAAACAGGATAATCCCCAGCGTTGCCCCGCCAAGGCCTCCGCGACTTTGCGTGCCCAAGAGGCACAAGATCGCGGAGGCAAAACCTAGGAATATCCCGACTCGCCATTCCGTTCTCACTCCTGGTTGAAATACCCCGGCCAGCAAAAACGGTACAAAACCGGCAAGATAACAGGCAAAGAAGTTCACATTGCCAAAGGACAAGGTAAACTCGAAGCGATTGGCCGCATTACTGGTAAGGAACTGAGAACCCGCCCATATACCGAGAATGATAAAAAGAGGCGTCGGTCCGAGCCAGGCAAGACGTGGGTTAGCCATGCGTTTGCTACAGCGCCAGGTGGCATAGCTCCAGGCCAGCAAGGCGATGAGCGTGCCCAGATAGTACTCGCTATCGTAAGCATTCTCGGTACATAAGGCGACGATGTACGTGTACATCGCGTGCAGGAACAGTAAGAGCAAAATCAGAGTGCCACGTCGGTCCAGCCTGTCACCGGTATGTGCATCATGCAGTACCAGCCATATTAGAAAAAGAAACGAGTAGAGCATGACCAGGGCGGATTTGTACGTGCGCAAATGGTAGGTAACAGGGCCATATTGCAAAGCCATCACCGTCAGTGACAGCATCAATAACAGCCATAAAATATAATTCCGCTCCTGCTGCCGATTTTCGCTCTGCGACATAGCGGGTACACAGGGTGCAGGTATATCATTTTTCTGTTTTTTCTTTTTTCCCATACAGGTATCACCAAAAAGAGACTGTGTGCGGTGCTGCGCCTGGCCACCCTGCTCGTTTAGACTTAGTCGCTGTAAAAAAATAACTATTACAACTTGCTTGATCTTTTTGCCAATGGCATCGTCGCGTCCTCAGTTACAGAGCTACGGCTATGCGCCTTTCCTCTGTGCTTCTTGGCAGAAGCACGAGGACGAGAACCCCTTCGGGGCGGTCGATTCTCGCCCTTGGCAAAAATTTCTGCGCAACTTGTAAAACTTATTTTTTTACAGCTCCTTAGAGAAAAATTTATCCTTGGTCCTTGGGTTCGTTTTTACGGAAAGCCTTGAGCAAGGCTTTCTCTTTTTCCGTCAACTCGATTTTAGGGCGATTGCTGGGCAAACCGAAGGTATCCAGTTTTTTTTCACCGGAAGGAGTAGATTTTGCTGTAGCCAAATTACCGCTGAAAAACGCAGACCGGGGCGGCACTTTCTCGGACGCAGTGGCTCCTTCCGCTGCGGAATTTGCCCGAAGCATCGGGGCTTTCGTTGGTACAGGTGGCTGTTTCTGACTTTCCAACGGCTGTTGGCCAAGATCATTGGATAGTCTGCCGGCAAATAATGGCGGCTGCACCTGGGGCACTATCGTCTCTTCGCTGGAAACCGTCTCCAGGGTACTCTGCTGCGTCGGTACAACATCGTCGCCAGACAACGGCTGCTGTTCTACCGGCTTTGCTTTAGACGTTGGCGATGTAGACGGACCAGAAGCTGCCGGGTGGGGCTTGCTGGTTCTCAGATCTTTAATCAGATCGGCCAGATAACGTCTGGTCTTGTCTCCCATCGATTTCCCGCTTTTTTCGTTGGGCGGCATCATTGATCCCTCCGTTATGGAATCCCATTCGCACGGTTGTCATTTTTCTATTTTAGTTTACCTTGCAGATCGTAAAAGTCAATTTTTTTCTAACTTCTACCTGAGATTCCGATATAAGGAACTCAAGAAGAATCGGAACGAAGATCAAGGACGCGAGAACGACGACGGGGAAGAGAAGTGCCGTTTTTCAAATTAAGACCAAGCAAAAGAGCGAACTGTTCCAGCGTAAAGATACCTTGCGGTAGTGAGTGAACCTCCCCCGCCTATAGTGCTGGCTTGTTACTCACTGGCGTGAGTAGTTTTGTCCTTGTGGCCAAAACCGCCAGCACTATTGAGGCGGGGGCT
>JAGVGO010000023.1 GCA_020057085.1 Planctomycetota bacterium
AAAGCAAAGATTTTTGAACCACGAATAGACACGAATAAACACGAATTATTTAGAGCGAATTGTTTTATGCAAATCATTAGTGTCCATTCGTGTTCATTAATGGTTCTTTTACCTGTTTGGTTTCGGCTTGTCCGAGCTAGGTCTTATAGTAATTTATTTGTCCTGTGCGGCACTCGTCTTCTGCTGATCGGGGCTCTGGTAATTGAGCATATACACAGGTTCCAGGCCTCCGTTCTGGATGCTGTATTTGTGTTGGTACTTGTTGAAAGATTTGTCTACTGCTTCAATATTGACACCATATGTCTGCGCGTCCAGTTTGCTTTCATGCGAAAAATTCAGCAAGTCTTTGAAAGTGTCTTCGCGGAAAATGTGCGGCGTGACAAACAGATAAATGTTGCGTTTGCGGTGTGTTACCACTCGCTGTTGAAACAACAGGCCAAAAAAGGGAATGTCACCGAGGAGGGGAATTTTTTTCACAGTCTCTTGCTGACTGTCGAAAGTGAATCCTCCGATGGCTACGGTATGGCGGTCGGGCACCGTCACCGAGGTGACGATCTTGCGTGTACTCTTCGGCGGTGGTATCTCAGCGGTCAATTGCTTGGAAAAATCGAATTCTTCGATGGTCTGTTCGATGTCGAGACGCAAATAATTTTGCTCGCCGCTGATATGCGGGGTGATATTGAGTGTCGTACCTGCTTCCTGGTAACCACTAAAAGACCGCACTTGCGAACCGCCGGAGCTTTCCGTGGTGGTTTGCGCCCCGACCTGGTCCGTCACTTTGATCTGCGCCTGTTGGTTGTCGTTCGTCAGCACGCGCGGCTGCGACAGAATCTTGAAGTCACCCTGGCTCTGCAGCGCGTTGATCAACACCGGCATAGTGAAGATGTCATTGAAATTCATGGCGCCGAGTACCCCTTCGCTCGTCGGATTGGGGAGCTTGCCGAATTTTTTGGCATTGTTGATGGTGCTGCCCGGTTTGACCGGCGTTGCATTGTTGTTCTTGTCCACCACTACCAGGTTGGACATACCGAAGTTAGTGCCGCCGGAAAAAGAGGCGCGGTCTTCTTCTGGCGCCTCGGCCCAGAACACTTCGACGCCAAGGCTCAACCTGTTGTCAGGGCTCACTTCGATGAGAGCGCCTTCGAGGATGATCTGTGGCCGACGCACGTCAATTTCCTGGATGATTCTTCCAATCTCTTTCCACTGGTGTTCATCGGCGCGGATGATGAGTGAATTCGTCTGCGGCTCGGCCTCGATCGCCAGCTCGACCTGGCTGCCCGTGCTGGCTGCCGGCGTGGCCGTACTGGGCGTTGTCGCCGATTTCTTGGCGAGCCCACCGCTCTCTATCAGTTTGGTCAGAGTTTCCTGCAGCCTGCCGGCATCGGCGTGTTTGAGGCGGATGTAATGGATGTTGCTCGGATCGTCCTTGAGCTTGAGGTCCAGTTCTTCAACCAGAGTGGCTATCTGCTGCATCTTGGCCGCGTATGCCTGCACGATGACGGCGTTCAGCCGCTTGTCGGCCATGATCTTGATCTCTTCGAGATCCGGCCCGCCGCCAAAGCCGCCGGCAGTGTTGCGCTGGCTCGGTTTGACAAACTCCTTGAGCTGCTCGACGACGTCGTCGGCAATGGCGTTCTTGAGGCGCATGAGCTTGAATTCTTTCTGTGGCCCATCTTCGTCCATCAGCTTGATGACATCGAAGATGCGTTTGACGTTGGGCGCATAATCGGTGATGAGGATGCTGTTGGAGCCTTCGATGCCGGCCAGGTTACCGCCCTGCGGGTTGACGATGCGGAGAGCGCGCAGCGTGGTCTGCACCTCGCGCGAAGAGATGTACTTGAGCTTGATGACCATGGTGATGAATTCATCCTGGCTCTCGATTTTTTTGAGTTCACTTTCGCTGTACAAGGTTTTTGTTTGTGTCCACGGCCCCTGGATGTTTCTCTTGATCTTGATAAGTTCGGCATTGCCAGTGCCGGTGGTTTCCAGGATAAAGCCGTTGTATTCGATCACCGACAAGAGGATTTTGTAGAGTTCATCTTGGCCAACCGGCGTCGGCGAGACGATGAAGATTTTTTTGCCTTTCAAGCTGGAATCATACAAAATGCGCTTATTGGTAATTTTGGCGACAAATTCGACAAATACTTCCAGCTCTGTGTCCACGAAATTCAGATTGATCGCAGCTGGCGCTTCCTGCGCCTGCAGGCCAGGTGCATAAAGGCAGGGAAGACAGCTGAGGCACAACACACAGACACAGATTTTGCTAACTAATCTCATTCGCTTACCCCTTCCACAAAAGGTAAAACACAGATGGCGAAACTATAAATTCTGTTCGATTCTAACTTGAAACCCGCAAGAAGTCAATAGTAAGTTATTTCTCTTCTGAGATTCCGATATAAGGAACTCAAGAAGAATCGGAACGAAGATCAGGGACACGAGAACAACGACAGGGACGAGAAGTACCGTTTTTCAGATTGAGACCAAGCAAAAGAGCGAACTGTTCCAGCGTAAAGATACCATAGAAGTCACCGGCAAAAACAATCACTTTGTCGCGGTTTTGCTGAACGAGCAAGCGCCGCCAACGCTGCCAGCCGCGAGGTTGGTGGGATTGGTCGAGTTGTTCAGAAAGC
>JAGVGO010000117.1 GCA_020057085.1 Planctomycetota bacterium
ATACGGGGCTAAGCGAGATCATACGTCGCGTGATTCCACTTGGACATGGCAATTGATGCCTGTGTAAAAAGTCGAAATTTTCCCTGCCGCGAATGCGGCGGAGATTTTTACACACGCATCAATACAATATTTTCTCGTTTTTCTACCTTTTTCTTTGGCTTATTTTGCTTTATTCCAGAGGGGCTACCCGCTGTCTATTCCTAAAATCCAAGTTTCTATGCCTGGGATAATTATTTTTTTCCAAAAGCCTTACATCTTGCGCGCTTCTTCATGCAATTCTTTGAGCAGTGCAAATGCTTCGAGCGGGCTGAGGCGGGTGAGATCGAGCTTTGCCAGTGTATCAATGATCTCCTCGCCTACCAGTGAAAACAGATTGTGCCCGCCCGCAGTCTTTTCTTTGTTACAACAACGGCGGGTGTAAGTCTGAAAATCAACGGCGTGTTTCTCCAGGTTTTTCAAAATCTCCTGGCTCCTCTGGATCACCTGTTTCGGGATGCCGGAGAGCTTTGCCACCTGGATGCCATAGCTTTTGTCGGCGCTGCCTGCCACGATTTTATAGAGAAAAGTGATCTCGTCTTTCCATTCCTGCACCGCTACGCTGTAATTGTGGATATTGGGATACACTTCCGACAATTCGGCAATCTCGTGGTAGTGCGTGGCGAACAGCGTACGGGCGCCGATCTTTTGCTGGATGTACTCGACAATGGCCCATGCCAGCGAAATGCCGTCAAAGGTGCTCGTCCCCCTGCCCACTTCGTCGAGCACGATGAAGCTCCTGTCGGTGGCGTTGTTGAGGATGTTGGCTGTCTCCAGCATTTCGACCAGGAAAGTCGAACGACCGCGCGCAATCTCGTCGGCAGCGCCGATGCGCGTGAAGATGCGGTCAACGATGCCGATGCTCGCCTGCTGCGCTGGAATGAAAGAGCCCATCTGCGCCATCAAGACCAAGAGCGCCGCCTGGCGGATATAGGTAGACTTACCCGCCATGTTGGGTCCGGTGATGATGATGATTTCACGGCCCGCCCCCATGCTGGTGTCATTCGGCACAAACGGGCGTTCCAGCGTGACATCGAGCACCGGATGGCGGCCGGCGACGATGGCAATATCGTTCGTTCCTGTGAGCACAGGCCGGATATAGCCGTGGTCACGCGCTACCTTGGCAAGCGCACACAGCACATCAATGTAGCCAATGGCTTCAGCCGTCTGGCGCAGCTCCGGCAGATACTGCACCACCTCTTGCACGACGCTGCGGAACAGTTCGTATTCGAGGGCCTTGGCGCGTTCCGTGGCGCTAAGCGCCTTGCCTTCGTACTCCTTGAGTTCATGTGTGATATACCGTTCTGCGTTCTTGAGCGTCTGCTTGCGCACATAGTCGCCAGGCACTTTGTGGCCGTGGGTGTGTGTCACCTCGATGTAAAAACCGAACACCTTGTTGTAGCCGACCTTGAGGCTCGGTATCTTGCTGCGTTCGATCTCGCGCGCTTCGAACTTCTTGATCCACTCATCGGCAGAGGTTTCCAGCACCCGTAGCTCATCGAGTTCTGCGCTGTAACCTTCCTTGATGATACCGCCGTCCTTGAGTGTGTGCCGCGGCTCTGGATGGATGGCGCGTGTCAGCAAATCGCTCAGATCGTGCAGCACGCTAAGGCGTGTTTTCATGCGCGCGAGGAGCGGCGAAGTGCACTCGCCAATGAGCGAAGCGATGCCCGGCACCGCCGTGAGCGACTTGCAGAGTGCCAGGAGATCGCGTGCATTGGCACGTTCGTAGGCGATGCGCGCACACAGCCGTTCCATGTCCTGAATCTGCGACAATTCCTGGCGCATCTTTTGGATCGTCTGCGGCCGGCTAACGAACTCTTCCAGCGCGTCATACCGCTCGACGATGGGTGCGGCGACAGTGAGCGGTGCAGTGAGCCAGTTGTGTAGTAGCCTTGCCCCCATAGCGGTGCATGTCTCGTCGAGTACCGAGCTGAGTGTTCCCTGCTGCGCTCTGCCGCGCATGGCCGAGGTCAGTTCGAGGCAGGTGCGGGTGGCGCGGTCGAGCAGCATGGTTTCGCCGGCCTTGTATTTTTCGAGCCTTGCCAGACAGCTAAGGCTTGTCTTTTGTGTCTCTTCGAGATAATGGATGAGGGCGCCGGCAGCACCGAGTCCCTCTTTCATCTCCTCGCAGCCATAGGCTTCCAGCGAAGCGATCTTGAAATGCTCGAGCAAAGTGCGCCGGCCGTTGTCGCTGTCGAAGAACCACGGAGGGCGTGCCGTGAGCGCGATCTGCTGCATCTGGACGAGCCGTTCCAGCGTCAGCGTGCCGTCGCCGGAAACTATGGGAAAATCCTTGGCCGTTTCCGGCAGCAAACATTCGGCCGGCGCAATGCGTGCCACTTCGTCGCCGAGAAGTTCCTGCGTCGTCTCGTGTACGAGAAAATGTCCGGTCGAAATGTCCATCCAGGACAGGCCGATCTGCTTCTTGCCAGGGACAATGGCCATGAGGAAGTTGTTGTTTTTGCCTGGCAGCGTGGCGTCCTCAGTGAGCGTACCCGGCGTGACGATGCGCACCACGCCGCGATCCACGAGTCCTTCCGCTTCGGCAGCATCTTCGAGTTGTTCGCAGATGGCTACCTTGTAACCTTTCTGCACCAATCTTTGCAGGTAGGTATCCAATGCTTTTGCCGGCACGCCGGCCATTGGCGCGGCATTGCTTGTGCCTTTGTTACGTGCGGTCAGGGTAAGACCCAACTCGCGTGACACGAGCTCGGCGTCGCTAAAAAACATCTCGTAGAAATCGCCCATGCGGAAGAACAGGATTTCGTCCTGGTGTAGTGCCTTGACTCGGTTGTATTGCTGCAACATCGGGGTTTCGCTCATGTCTGTCTTTCTGCTATTGCGGCGGCATAAAAGCGACGCCAATTTTTACTGTCGGTATAGTTTTTCCCTTCAACCAGCGTGTCGCCCACGGATTGATAGCGCAAGAAAATTCTTGGACGGGCTGTAATTCTGCCTGGGGGAAACGTTTGGCAATGTCGGGTGGCAAGCCGGCATCGCCACCAGGGATCTCCCACACCAAAAGGCCACCCTGGCGATAAAAGTCGCTTTCATCCAGCCACTGGTTGCAACGGATCTCCAGATCGAAATATGCGGTTGGCTTGTCAGGAGCATATATGGCTATATTGGCAGATAACTTGCGCAGGCCGGCGACATATTTCAGCGGCACATGATAACATTCACGCCACTGCCGGTTCAATGACACAGCCATCGCCTGGCCAGGGAATATTTCATAATACACTTTTTGACGATAATACGGCCTGACGGTGGCTTCCCAGACGTACACCCCACCCCACAGCAGGAACAGCAGGCCAAAACAAAGGCCGTAACAGAAAAAACGCCTGTTGCTCAACACGGGCTGCACCAACACCACCGCCAAGATACCCAGCAGATTGAAGAGCGGGGTCTGCCACATATAAACTATCTTGGCACCGGTGATGGCGGAAAAGAACAAAGTAAAAAGAAACGGCCCAAAAAATAAAGTGACGATATAATGCCAGTCAAAAGAAGCAAGCGTGATATTTTTGCCATTTTTACCTGGCCAGAGAGATTTTCTGAAACAAAGCGCGATAATGGCTATGACCGGTATACCTACACCCAGTGCGCTCATTAAAAAACTGAGTGGTTTACGCATATGGGAAATGAGCGTGATGGCGTTGCCGTCGCCGACATCGGCTCGCGCAAAGGCATAATGGATAGATATGAAATCGTGGCGGATCAACCAGATGAAGTTGGGTATCGTGATCGCCAGGAAAACCAGAAGGCCAAGATAAAAATTGCGATTCCTGAAGCTGTCCCGCCCTTGTTTCTGGATTATCAGGAAAGCCAACATGGTGAGGAGCAACATGAGGGTGTAATATTTGGACATCGAGGCGAGGCCAGCAAAAAGACCGACCAATAGCCATGGCTTTAAACGCTGTGTTTTGACGGCGTCGTAGAAATACAAACAAGTCAAAGCCCAGAAGGGAAGTTCCAGCACATTGTCATTGAGCTGGGGCGAACCGAAATAAAAAAAACGGCACCCAACCAGAGCAGAAACGGCAATAAAAGCGTAAGCCGGAGCGAGCATGCGCAGTGCCAGACGCCAGACCGCCAGCCAACAAACTACGATAGCGATTTGACTGGTCAAGTAAATGGCAGACACACTTTCGCCCGAAAGCCAGTAAACAAAAGAGGTGACCCATGCTCCCAGATAAGGATTTTTGTCATATCCCCATTGCCAGTGTCGCCCCCAGACAAGGTTTTCCAGAATATCTATGTAGGTATTCCGCAATATAAGTGCAGGCAATAAAGTCCAACAAAGGATGTGGGCAGACATTATCACTGCCAGCCAATGCCGAAATGTGCGTTCGTTACTGTTCGCTGTGACTTCTTCCATATGAGCCTCTTGACCTATAACCACTAACTAAAATGATCCCGACAATGTCAACTACCGCCCACAAGGGGCAAGGTTTCCGCCGCATGTTTTCTATGAATTATACTCACCGCGCGGAGAAAAACAAGATTTTTTGCCAAAACTGTAATAGTCAGTCAACATCTGGAGGCAGCCAAAAAAAGCTGGACACCACTGCCAATGCCTTGTACAATGTAGGAAACGATATGCACGGAAAACACGCACACGAAGAAAGGCATTGGCACTATGTATCAACGGGAAGACGCCATTATCGCCAGTCTGCTCAAACTGCACAATATCGTGCCCGATCAAGACCTGCGGGAGGCGATATTCTCGTACAAGCGACATGGTGAGCCAGATGGTACATCGCGCCTGGAGGCTTGGCTGAAGCAGCGTAATGATGTTAGCGGCGAGGCCAGACAACATTTGCAAGACCCACAACACATCATCGCTGGCTATACCTTGTGGGAAAAGATCGGTGAAGGACAGTGGGGCATTGTTTACAAAGCACGCCAGCATACACTCAAGCGTTGGGTGGCGATCAAAATTTTGTACCCTGACCTGGCTCATTCCCCGGCAGTTGACCGTTTTTTGCGCGAAATCGAAATGCTTGGCCAATTACATCACCCAAACATCCTGCATGCTCTGGACGCTGGCACAGCGGGCAAATTACCCTATCTGGTGATGGAATATTTCGAAGGCAGCACGCTGGCACAATATGTACGAGGGCATGGCCCCTTGTCGCAAAAAGAGGCTCTTCTCTTGGGGCACAAACTGGCCTCGGCGCTTGCCCATATATGGGAACACAATATTCTGCACCGCAATATCATGCCGGAAAATATCATGGTGTCACGCGGCGAACTGAAGATTGCGGAACTCGGTCTTGCCCGCGAGCTGATGCCAGGTAGTTTGCTCACTTCTTATGCCTTGCCGGCTCGCGCCTTTAGCTATCTTTCTCCCGAGCAACTGCGTGGCGAAAAAGACCTGGATTACCGCAGCGATGTCTATGCGCTCGGTGCGGTCATATATTACGCATTAACAGGACGTCCACCACGAGAAAACCGGGACAGCAATCACTCTTGCCGGCATGAAAACATTGCCATAGTACCACTCGACACGGGCAGAAAAATTCACAACAAGACAGTGAATCTGCTTATGCGTATGCTATCTCCCGAGCGCACGGCACGTTGCCATACGATTGAGGAAATTCCGCAAACATTTGTAGATCTGTCGCAAAACCCGGAGATCACTATGACGACGAACCTTTCACTGTTACGCTTTTCAGGCAAGCACCTGGCATGGCTCATGGCTTTTTTGCTGTTGAGCTATTTGCTGGTAGCCCAGGTGATGCCGGAGATCTACAGCAGGATCGAACGCGAGCGTCCGCTACGGAAGTCAAATCTGAGCCCAGCGGCGGTATACGAAAAATGCGCTGCGGCCGTGGTCATCATCGAAAGTACGGAGAGCTTAGGCTCTGGCGTCATGCTGCACCATGAAGATAAACGTTTGTTACTTACCAGCCAGCATGTGGTCAAAGATGCCCGTGGCGTCAAAGTTACCTTGCAAGACGGCAGAACTTTCACAGCCGGTGTGGTACACAGCGACAGAGAGTCCGATTTAGCCGCGCTCACACTGCCGGAAGAAAGCCGCGATATGGTTACTCTTTCGCTCGCCGATATGCGCCATGTATGTGTAGGAGACGATGTGTTTGTGATCGGCCATCCCAAAGGGTATCGCTGGTCTCTTACCCGTGGCACGGTGAGCGGCATTCGTGGCGACACATTGCAGACCGATGCCGCCATTTACCCCGGCAATTCGGGTGGTCCGTTGCTCGATAGCCAGGGACATGTTGCCGGCATAGTGACCTTTTTGGTCGGCAGCAGCAACCCCATAGGCTTTGCCATTTCTGCTATGCGTATCAGTAAATTTTTGCATACACTAGATAGCAACCGATGGCGGCCACAAAGAGCCGTCAAAAAAAATTAGGAGTTTTTACCGTGGCTATGTTTAAACAAAAAGAGACCAATGAATGACCCTGCACTGAATCTGCAGGGTATCTAAACGACTGGAAGTCGAATTCAGGCGTAAAGCCAGCTAAAGAAATAGGCTAAAGCCCGCTAAA
>JAGVGO010000022.1 GCA_020057085.1 Planctomycetota bacterium
AATTCGGCGCAGGTTTCGCCGGTTAAAACCGGCTCAATCCTGCGGCTACAGGCATTTAAAATATTTGGTATCTTCGCAAACCTAGAACGAGCCGATCGGCGTTCTAGTACGTGCTCCTCACCAGTCAGACTTTGCTGGGCGTCCTAGATTTGGGCATGATGGCAGTTTCCCTCTTGCTGATGCTGACCCTCGACAGCAGACTCTTCTTACTGGTAGCTGGCGTAGGGATGCTCTACCTCATGGCCGCTGTGCTATTCTTGCCGAGGTTGTACCAGCTTGCCGCGCAGGAGCTGCGCTGTGGCATAGAACAAAACACGCGACTGATCGAGATTTTCCAGGGGATTACCACTCTACGCACCCTGGGCGACGGCAATATGGGCATGCACCGCTGGTTGCCGCCTTTTTTTGCGGAGATTTCTGCCAATTTCCGGCAAGAACGGCTCAATGCCCTGGTGCTGATGGTTCTCGATTTTTTCCGGCTGGTGGGCCTGGCAACTCTGGTGTGGTGGGGCACCAAGGCGATCCTGGCGAACACCATTTCGCTGGGTACGCTGCTCGCCTTCTATGGCATAGCCACCTCTTTTTTTCTCTCGCTGCACATCCTGATGGGGCGGCTGGTCGTGTTTGCGCGGGCATGGGTTCATGCTTTTGCTCTGCAATGAAAACACAATCCCTGGCTTCTCGTTGCCGTTATGGCAGGAGATTTCTTGCTATCGCTATGCCGCTTGTGATATAATCCAGAGAAAGCCTTATAATTATTTTCACCATAGGGGATTGCCATGAAAAATGTTACTCTCGACATGTGTCGCCAATACATCGAACAACACAAACAGAAAGTAGTACTTTCGGCACAGCCGGGTACCAGTATAGCCAGTGTCAGCGAGTTGCGCGATAAGATTTTTATCGTTGAGATCGGCAAGACAGACCACACGCTGATTTTGCCGTCGGCCGGACGTTATCGCGAGCTTTGCTTCCGCAAAGGGCGTTTTTACAAAGAAAGCAAGACACGCCACCTGGAAAACTACGCCCTCGATCGTTACCGCGTTTCCTGCTTTTCGCTGTCGCTGACAGCCTTTAGCGAATGGCTGGAAGAGCAAGTTCTGGAAGAAGAGATTTCACTCTCCAAAAAAGATGCCAAGTTGCTCCAACAGCACCAGATTGACGTGCCGCCGTCGCGCAAGACAACGCGGCGTAATCTCCAAGATGCCTACCAGAATCTTTTTAAAAAAGATGGGGCCAAGGCGAACATCGCCGCGCACCCTGTCACCCCTATCATCGAAAAATATTGTCCCGTAAAGCAGGGAGAAACGCAAGTGTTGGAGCTGGAGCTGGAGGAAGTGCTGAAAGCGGACGAAATAGTGGAAATACCGAAAGAACACTCGGAAGTTTTCACCAAATATGGCATCCCGCTGCCGCAGAAAATCGGCCACAAGGATTACAAAGAAAGCGTACACAAAACGCATATACACCCTGACGTACTCAAGACCATCAGCGAGCAAGACCTGGCCGTGCTGCGCAAATATGGCATCCATATCTCGGCAAGCGGTCAGGCATACGGCAAAGTCAAGGCACCACGCACGCTGGCAGCCAAGATACGCCTTGCCTGCGCCGTCACGTGTGTGTTCAGCGCGCTAGGTGCTGGCATCTGGTATTTTTTCGGCGAAGATATCAAACCGTGGATCCAGAGCGAAAAAATTCGCCTGGAAGCCAACCGTTATCTGAATACGGTCAAGCAGCATGCTGAAGAACTGGCACAAGAAGCTGGCGAAGCGGCCAGACTTCTGGAAATGATGGCCAAGGAATACCCGCCGGAGCAAGATTATGTCGAATCGCATCCGCGGCTTCTACCGATTATCAAAACGTGCGAAACCCGCATCCAATATTGGCGCGACATCGTTGGTAAGGGTGAAAAATTGCTCAGCGAAAAAAAAACCGCGGAAGCACGTACATTTCTGCAGAGCCAGTCTTTCTACATTGCCAATCACCCTGAAGGAAAGCAGACCATTGCCCGTGTACGCTCCAAACTGCAGATTACGCAGCGCATCAACCAACATCTCAAGGACGAAACGGAGCGAGAGGTACGGGTACAGCGAGTGGTGTCCACCCTGCGCCAATATGTGTTGAGCGCCGGCGAATGGCTCGATCTGAGCGACGAAAAACTGGCGATCATCGCCACCCGCTATGCCAGAGATAAAGAGCGCATTCCGGTTGATGCCAAAATCTACAGCGAATTGGCACAGACACGGAAACAGCTTGACGAGTTGGAAAATGCCTGTCGCGTCATCGAAGCGGCGGCGCGCACGGATTACGCCAAGGCTGAGGTATTGACCAAGCCTTATAGCGATTTCCAGCTTGCCCAGGTAAACAAATTGCGCGACCTGGATGAGAGTCTGGCGGAAACCCTGCGTGCTCTGGAAAAACTGGCCAACAAAGGTGTCGGCCGCAACATGGCCAATCAGAAACTCGCCGAGTTGGGCGACCGACAGAGTGCTCTCAGAAAACTGCTCGACACAGCCGATGTTGCCTCTAAGCAACTGGAAAAATTCCCCGCTGATCTTGGTCTGCCCAAACTGTCCAAAGAGATGAACGACATCATAGCCAGGGCGGACGAAGAGTCAAAACATTTGCGCAGTTTGCTTACCAAGGCGGCGCAGCTCATAGATGACAACCGTTTTAACGATGCCCACGCCGCACTGTCGCCGGAAATCAGTTCCGGCAAGACAGTTCTTCCTGAACTACGCCGTGTGAGCGAGACCCTTGCCGAACTCTGCCAGCGTGGCCAGATGCTACAGATGGAAAAGAGCGAGCGCATGTTACAGGTGTCGAAATGGCTGGCCGACATGCAGCGTGGTAGCAGCGAAATGAAAGAACTATTGTTCGGCCTTGACGAAGAAGTCAAGTTGCAGCGAGATGAGTATGCGAACAACAAAGATGTTGCTTCCCGTTTTGCCCAATATCAGGAGAGTGTGCGCCAACTGAGCGATTTGCAAAATAATGCCACCTCTCTCATTGCAGGCGTGGAAACGAAATTGCAGCAGAAACAGTTGACCGAGGCCCAGCAGATGGCGCAACAGGGCAAGGCGACGCTCGACACCTTGCGCAGTTCCCTGAGCAAAGCCAAGGCAGTGCGCAGTGAGATAACCACTCTCGCCAGAGAAGCCAAGCAGCAAAAAGAACGGCAGGACAAGCTGGACAGCACGCAGCGCATCCTTGGCAAGATCGAAAAATACACCACACGGCTTCAGGAAATTCTTGAGCCGATGCAGAAAAACAGTCTCAGGCTGGCCAAGAATTACCCGAGCAGCGAAGGTTATCCGGCACTCAGCGAAGTGTCGCAGGCGACTCTAGCTAAAGCGCAGAAAAGCCTCGGCACTTATACGGCATTGGCGAAACAAGCGCGCGAACTGCTCCAGAAAAACCAAAGCGACCGGGCGGCAAGCCTCTTGCAGCCATACGAAGCACGCAGCCTGAGTGAACCGAATTTTACCAATGATCTGAAAAATCTGCAAAACGAACTTTCGCAAAAATTGCAGCTGGCCGAAAGCATCAAAAAGGGCAAAAGCAAAGAAGGGCAGGCGGAGCAGCTTATCGCTGAAATCCGTAAACGGCGGGATGGCCTCAACACCGTGATCGCGGCTCTTGACAAAAATCTGCAACTGCTCCAGAGCCAATACGGCTCACTGCAAGATACGCAAACGAACTATGCGCGTGAATATTTGCGGCAGGGACAGGAAGAGGTGCGCAGCCTGGACGACCTCATCGGCACGGCCGAGCGGCTTACCAAAGAACACAAATACAATGCCGCCACTGATCTGGTAAAGCCGTTCGTGGAAGCCGCCAGTCATTCGTTGTTACCCGCTCTCAATTCTTTCGTGGCCAACACGGAAAAGACACTGCAAACGTTTGCCGATCCCAAGTTGCGAGCGCAGGTTGTGGCCAAAGCACAGGCGGAACAAGAACGCAAGGCGAGGCAAGCACGGTTGGTGCGCGCTCCGGGGAGCTGGTATGTGGAACTGGAAAGCGTACTCAACAATTACGACAGGATCAAACCGCAGCTAGAGGGCGCCGTAAAAGATGGCATTCGTATCGTGCTCACCACCATTGACAGCGAAACCAGTAAAGCGCGCGAATATCCGCGTGACATTGCCGAGGTGGATGACATCATTGCCGTGTTGCAGCAGAAAGGGCAAAAAATCACCAGCGACCCCAACTCGCTGCGTGCGCGCGATCTCAACACGTATCTGGAAACCAGAAGCCTCAATGTGGATTTACGCGAAGAACTGAGTGAACTCAAGGACAGCGTAAGCAAACTGGACACTGAGCTGCGGCTTGGTAGCTGGGTTGAGGAGGAAACTCTGCGCACCTTCCTGCGCAACATCAAGGGAGTTGACCGCAAATATCGCGAAATATACCTCAATGTCAAAGGCCCGCTCGAAACGCTGGAGACACAATTGCCGAATTGAGGAAATTTGCTAAAAATTGTAGTGGTCAAGGGCGTATCCAATAATTTTACTTCCAAGCCTCGCCCCTCGTGGGCTGTTTTGTACCCACATCTTTGA
>JAGVGO010000110.1 GCA_020057085.1 Planctomycetota bacterium
CCCTCCCCATGGTGGCGAGCTACTCTAAACTATCCATGTCGCTTGCCCATGGGGAGGGCGGGCAAGTAACATCCACTTCCCCTAAAAAACCTAGAGTTGTCACCCCCCCCCGAATTATTGGATACGCCCGGCGGGTGCCCTCTGACAAGGCAACCGTGCCGGCTCTGTTTAAAAAGGCGTCCCATTTGACGGTACGCCTTTTTTTTTCAGGAGGAAGCGCGCGTCGGTGGCGTACTCGAAGACGGCCGCTTTGCGAATGATGCGTCCGTTGAAAAAATTGCTTGTTTACCTAATAAGCCCTATGTATAATAGAGACTTAGTTTGGCAATGTTAAATTAATGTAACAAGAACAAATTAGCATGGAGTTTTTATGCAATTAGAAAAACGCCGCAAAAAACGGCTGAGAAAAAAACTTTGCGTCGCTGAGTTCCGCGAATTCGGTTTTTATGTGGAGTTTCAGTTGGCACAAGATATGAGTGAGACGGAGGAAGTTCTGGATCGCTGGCTAGAATTTCTCGATCAACATGACTGGATGTTTAATGGCGTCGGCATACATGGACTGCTGTCCGGCTTTGTTGTCAAGGCTGTGCGCGGCTCTATCAACGAGGCAGGCCGTGTGGCAACAGCGCAATGGCTGGCGGCGCAAACCTGGTGTACTAACACGCATGTAGGACCACTGCAGGACGCCTGGCATGACGAAGGTTGCGTGTGCTGCAAGGGCGAAGTAGAGTAAATGCTCAAGGAGTTTGAGTGACGGTAAACGAACAATTTTGTCGCCACCGAGAATGCAAGTTGACAATGAGGATTTTTAAGTATGGGAAACCCACTCAAAGTTGCCGTAATCGGCGTAGGACATCTGGGTAAAGAGCATGCACGTCTCTATACGCAGATAAAAAATATCAAACTGGTGGCGGTGGTTGATGCCAATGAAAACCAGGCCAATACCATCGGGCGCAAGCTGGATGCCAAGGTATTGACAGATTATCATAGCCTCTTGGGCGAAGTGGACGCGGTTTCTATCGCTACGCCGACCGCTACGCATTTTGAAATCGCTCGCGATTTCTTAGCGGCGCGCACTCATGTGTTATTGGAAAAACCGATGACCAGTAGCCTTGACACGGCGCAAAAACTGGTAGAACTGGCACAACAGAACAACCGTAAACTACAGATCGGCCACATCGAAAGGTTCAATCCGGCCCTCAACGAAATCTTGAAACGCAATATCCGGCCGATCTACATTGAAGCGATGCGTATCGGCCAGTTCAAATTCCGCTCCGGCGATATCGGTGTCGTGCTCGATCTGATGATCCACGACATTGACATCATCAATCTGCTCACTAAATCTGAGGTGGAAAAAGTGGACGCTGTCGGACTCAATGTTCTTGGTAGCCACGAAGACATCGCCAATGCACGCATCACCTACGCGTGCGGTTGTGTCGCCAATATCACGGCCAGCCGCGCTTCGCTCAAAGCGTTGAGGCAGATACGCATCTTCACGCCGGAGCATTACATTTCCCTTGATTATGGAACATTGCAGGCGCGCATTGTCACCAAACCACCGGATGTCAACCTGGAAAACATCAACCTGCAAAAGACCATTCCAGAAAAATTTCTCGGCCTTTCCTTTGAAGAAATTTTGTTCCATCGTATCCTCAAGGTGGAAAATCTGACAATGAAGGCGACCCAGGAACAACTGGGGGCTGAACTGGAAAGCTTTATCCGTTGCATCGAGGAAGACCGACAGCCGGTGGTATCAGGGGAAGATGGGCTTAAGGCCATTCGTATCGCCAGTATGATCCAGCAAGATATTCAGAAAAACCTGGAGCGTGCAAAAGCGAAATTGTAAATCGGCCTCGATCTTGCCAGCCCCAAGCTAATGGGTCACATTGTACCAAAGTTTATGTTTTTTTCAAGAACTTTTTTTTGCTCTTTAAATATACTCAGAACATGTTTGGAGCGCGGCGTGTATGGGCGATCATCTTACTTCAATTACGTTCAATGACATTGCCAAGTTACAGCAACCTAGACAAAGTTACCTCGATATCCTGCTCTTCGATGAAAAAGAAGTGCAGGAAAAGGTGTCACAGTCCGTGCCACTGGTCAAGGTGTATTTCACCAGGTTGGAGCCCAGGCAGAAATTTTTTACCGATGCACAGCAACAAATACCGGCGATCAGTTCGCTGGAATGTGCCGAAATAGTGTTGGAAGAAAAATGCCTGTACGATCTCGGTGATTTAGGACGTGCCATGTGCCTTACCGTAGGCCGTTATTCGCACAACCATTTTCGCCCTTTTTTGGGCGAGGAAGCCAAAGAGATGGACCCCTACGTGTCGCGCGAACATGGCCTGATCTTTCTCAATGAGAAACGGCAGGTCTGCTATCACGATATCGGTACATTCAAAAAAGGTAGTACCAACGGTACCAAACTAAACGATATCTCGCTTGTCAAAAACGAAATCATGTCGTGGTCTGCCAGCGACTATTTTGGGCTGGGCGAATGTACCAATGTGGTGCGTAGCAACATGCGTACTAGCGAATCCAAATTCAAACTGCGTATCCAACGTCTCGACAATTGAGTTTGTGTGTAGTCGGGTGCTCTCAAAGATCAATATCGTCATCCTCTAAGGCCGTATCTTCTAAATTGGCATCTTTCAGATTGGCGCGCTCCAGTTTGGCATCAACTAAATTGGCGCCCTCGAGGCTGGCACCTTGCAGATTGGCGCCTTCCAGATTGGCACCTTCCAGATCTGCGCCTTCGAGATTGGCATTTTCCAGATTGACGCCTTCGAGATTGGCATATACCAGGGAGGCATTTTCCAGACACACACCCGCCATTTTGGCGAAATTCAGGTTGGCATGGGCCAGCACTGCATTTTCCAGATCTGCATTTTCCAGATTCGCCTCTTCCAGATCTGCATTTTCCAGATTCGCTCCTTCCAGGTTTGTTTCTTCCAATATCGCTCTGCGCAGATGCGCACCGCTCAAATTGGCATTGCGAAACGATGCCTCCTGGCAGGCGGTATTTTCCAGGTAGGCACCTTCCAGATTGGCGCTGTCGAAATTCGTACCACGTAAGCTGGCGTTTTGTAAATTGGCTTCCACCAAAATTGCCGCTTCAAGATCGGCATCGGGCAGGCGTGCCTCCTGCAGATTGATTTTAGCCATTATTGCTTCCTTGAGCGCTACTTTGGGCATGAAATACCCACGCAGATTGAATCCTTCGATTGGTTTCTTTTCGCTAATTCTTTTCAGCAAGAATTCGATCGAAATATCGGCAGGCAAAGCCGTCGGATCGTGCCATGTACAAAACCCGCTTGCATTGGCCTTTAAACCACAACTCTTTCCTTTGTAGTCACCCCATAAAAAAGTAAATTTGCATCGTCTGGTTGCATTCATAGAAAAATCTCCTGGCTCACTATGATTATAGCGAGAGGTTGAATTGGAGCCTAATGTGACCTTCAATCACTCATTGATCATTTGGCCTTATACCTGAAATAGGGGTTCAATTGCAACAAAAAAATAAAAAAAAATAAATTTTTTACGCATACCAGGTGTTTTGTTGTGTAAATTTTTGTGGAAACACCTACAAAATTTTGTTAGACTACAAACATCAGGTGTTTTATGTACCACCTCACAATGTCAATCAAGGAGGTCAGAATGACAAAAGTTTTAATTGCTGTCTTGTTTTTGTTCGCCATAATACCTTGCGTCTTCAGCGACGAAATTTATGTAAAACGTGGCGATAACCGTGATGCAGGATTTACCGTGGTGGGTGACGAAGTTCTCAATCGCGCCGCACCGCGCCTCTTTATCGAATGCCAGTTCCCTAAATTGGAAACCCAGACGGTGAATACGGAACGTGGCGATTTCACTGCGCTGTCTATCCCTAGATTCCAGCATAGCAACGTAGTGGGTAACCCTGGTCTGCCCATGATGACACGACTCATTGAAGTGCCGTTTGGCGCTACCCCGACCGTGCGAGTGTTATCCATGAGTGAGCAGGAACTGAGCCTGAAGGATCTCGGTATTGCTCAGCCGCTGATGCCGGCACAACCGTCGCGGCGCAAAGATCTTTCAGATTTGCCGCTGTCTTACAATGAAGCCACCTATCAGCAGGATAGCTACCAGCAGCCGACACTGGTCACCGTCGCTGAAGTTGGTATCATGCGCAACATGCGGCTCGTTTCCCTGGAAGTGGCTCCTATAGCCTACAATCCGGTACAGGGAAAGATCAAAGTATACAATGATCTGCACCTGGAAGTAACCCTCGAAGGAAGCGATATCGCCCAGACTGCACAGATACAACAGAAATATTATAGTCCTTATTTCTCCTGGGCCGGCAAGAAAATTTTGTCGCCCGCTTCGCTCGCCGGCCTGCGTGCCGACATCACGAGTAACCCTGTGGTCTACGTCATTGTCAGCGACAGGGCGTTCGCCACTGACATGAAACCGTTCGTCGAGTGGAAAACCGCCAAAGGATTTATCGTCCAAGTGGCCTACACCGATGAAATCGGTAAGACCAAGGAACAAATCCAGAAATATTTGCACGACCTTTACAACAACGGCACCCCGGAAAAACCGGCTCCTACCTTCGTCTTGCTGGTAGGCGACAGCGCCGAGATTCCTCCCTTCTCCGGCACAGCCGGCTCGTATGTAACCGATCTGAACTATGTAGCGGTCACTGCGGATAAGATTCCCGATATGTATTGCGGACGTTTTTCCGCTAGCTCTTCTAACTCTTCACTCCACCTCAAGCCGCAGATCAATAAAACTTTGGAGTATGAAAAGTATCAGTTCCCCGACCCGTCCTTCCTCAAAAACGTAGTGCTGGTGGCCGGATGGGATTCCAGTCATGCCAAAGAATGGGGCTGGCCGCAGATCAACTACGCGACCAAGTATTATTTCAATCAAGGCAATGGCTATAACAATGTGTTGGCCGTTCTCACCTCCGGCTCGCAGCAGCAGGCTGCAAACATCGTCAATGCGGTAAGCAATGGCGCTCTTTTTGTCAACTATACGGCGCACGGCAGCCAGACCGATTGGTCGGATCCCAATTTTACCAAGGGTAATATCGAATCCCTGAAGAACACCAGCCGCTATCCGCTAGTGGTCGGCAACTGCTGCCTAACCAACTCGTTCCAGATAGACGTTTGCTTTGGCGAAGCCTGGCTCAGAGCTGACGGCAAGGGCGCCATCGGCTATATCGGCGGGTCGAGCTACACTTACTGGGATGAAGACCTGTGGTGGGGTAACGGCTATTACCCAATCGCCCACCCGAATAGCAACGGCGACGCTCCCACCAAGGAACAGACCGGCATTGGCGCGTATGAGGCCGGTATCGAAAAAGACGCCTTCTCCAATGCCGCTTTCATGGTGGCCGGCAACCTGGCTGTGCAAGAATCCACCAGCCCTCGCAAAGTATACTACTGGGAAGTCTACCATCTGATGGGTGACCCGTCACTCATGCTGTACTGGAGTAAACCGGGCACACTGCAAGTAACCCATCCGAGCGAGATTAAGATCGGCGAGCGTAGCCTGAGCATCAAAACCGAAGCCGATGCATATGTCGCTATCTCGAACAACGGCGAATGGTTGGGCGCTGCCTTTACCAATGCGAACGGCGAAGCTACTGTTTCGATCAAAGCATGCGAAGCCTCTTCGCTCCTGCTTGTCGTTAGCAAAAAGAACCGTCAGCCGTATCAGATGACCATCAAAGTTACCCGGTAATCAGCTCGGATAACTGTCGCTAACATCAAACCCCGCCTAAGGCGGGGTTTTTATTTATCGGATTATGCTAAAAAAAACTATCATTCTGGGTACAGGTGCCAAAGCGGCGCATGTGTTTTACACCTGTTACCGCAGTCGGGCGGAATTTCGGGTGATTGCCTTTTTGAGTACGGCATTGCTGGAAAACGAACAAGAAATCTATCCGCCCGAGATTGCCGGCCCACTGTATCCGCAAGGGATTCCGGTGTTGTCGCACACGCACTTGTGCGCCCTGGCACGGCGCGAAGAAGCGAACGAAATCGTTTTTGCCGGCTGTGACACTACTTTTGAATACTTAAGCCAGTTGGAACAGACGGTAGTGTTCACGGCGCGTACGGAATTCCAATTCGCCCAGGTGGAGCGTTGCCTGTTGCCATGCCACAAACCGAGCATCGCCGTGTGCGGCACCGGTAGTCGCTGTGGCAAAACACAGTTGACACGGCAGATAGCTCAGACCGTACGTAGCCTTGGCAGCACCCGTGTCGCCGTAGGCAAATACCCGGAAGGAGAACTGCTGCAACATACACTCTCTTGTTTTACTTTGCCAGCAGAACTGACACCCGTGCCAACTTCCAGACAACAGGAATATGCTGCACATCTGGCGGCAGGCGAACGTGTCTATAGCGGCGTTGACTGGCGTGCTATCTGGGACCAGGCAATGGGCAAGGCAGATGTACTCTTGTGGGACGGCGGCGCGAACGATATTGCTTTCGTCGCGCCCGATTTGTATGTCACTGTCGTAGATTGCCACACTCCTAACAATGTGATCGCTTATCCCGGTTATCTCAATGTCGAGCTGGCCGATGTGCTGGTGTTGTATCAAAGCAGTGGCGTGACCGATGTAGAGCTAGAGGCCATCGTGGCCAATCTGCACCGTATCAATATGCAAGCAGCGATATGGGATTGGCATGACCTCACGGTTAGCGACAGCGAAGCGGCTCAACAGATGCGGCAACGCATAATTTCGGCACTTGATTTATAACGAGAAATGAGGTAAAATCAAAAAACACCTTGAAAGGATATCACTATTATGCAGCTGAAACAGTTAGATATCAACAATCTGGCGCATCTCAACGCTGAAGAAAAAAGTCAGAAGATAGCCGAATATGAAGAAGAAAAATCGAAACTGATCCAGGAGTACATCAGGTTACAAGATTTAGTGGACAAATATAACGAAGGCATCTACGAAATCACCTGTCAAGTAGAACAAATCAATTTGATTTTGCAGCACTTAGGAACTCTCCCCAAAACCGCACGCCGATAACATTACAGTTTAGGCAGCCTTGTCGGCATGGGCCTTCGTGGGCGGGTCATTGACTACCAATATTACTTGTTTTGCATCGTTTTCGAGCCACCGCAAATCATTTCTCCCCGGCTTTGCCGCCGCCAGAGTTATTTCCCAGGATGCTTTGCAATTCGGGAAACTGCAGGATCGTTTCCGCGCTCAACATCGCTGTATCCGGCGCGATGATGCAAGCGTGCCGGTAAGCATTGAGAGCTTCTTCCCGTTTGCCCTGCTTGTGCCGGATCGTAGCCTTGAGATGCCAGGCCACCCATGAGCGAGGGTTGACTGTCAGCAAACGCTCACATATTTGCAGCACCGCCTCATGTTCCTGTTTTTTTGCCAGAATGTTGGCATAGCTCGTCAACACCCACTCGGAATCCGGTTCCATGGCCAGCGCCTTTTGCAGGTCTTGCAACGCTTTTTCCCACATACCGCCAAACTCATAGAGCAATGCCCGCCGGTAATAGTAGTAGGCGTTTGGCTGTAGCTCGATGGCTTTGGACAATAAATCAAGGTAGTGTTTCTGCTGGCCGGAATTCTGCGAATATTCACGGTATTCTTTGAGAAAATATTCCTCAAACACGAAGTTGAGAAAATCTTTGTGGCGGGCAAGCTGAAAATCCTCCACCCTAGCGTTCTGCGTCACCAGCCTGCCATAGGCGAACATCAATTTAAACAAGACGCTATCCAGAAGCGGGTAATAATAGCCCAGAGCGGCTCCCTCTTTGATTTGCGGCGCACTCTGTAATAGCATTTCATGTAGTTTTGGCTGCTTTTCCGGCTCGCAGCGCAGGGTAACACGGGTGAGCGAAGTGGCGGCGCTTTTTTGCACGATCGGACTCAGATCCTTGAGCAATTTTTGCAACTTGGGGAGCTGCTCTTTGTCGGTGGAATAAACCATGCCGGCAGCCGCTGCCATACGCACGCAAGGCTCGGCGTGCGTGAGATAGGGCGGCAGAAACATGGGACCGCCCATGGAGCCGATAAACAGCAGCAGCAGTGCGCTCATGCGCGGATCTTTCTGCATGGACGCGTCGCGCAATCTAGCAAGCAGCGCGATATTGTCCTTGGTGCGCAATAAGGTGGGCACTACCGCCGAACGCAAAAAGAGCGTTTCGTTCTCATCGTACAAAATATGCAGCACTTTTTTGGAGTCTGTGCCGAGAAAGGCAATGGTATTGAGTGCCTGGTATTGTACCAGGATGTCTTTGTCTTGCAGCAGAGGGTAGAGATCCTTACTCAAAGAAGTAAGCTGGTGCATGGCGATGCGGCTGGCGGCAAGACGTCGCACCAGCGGATGCGGGTCTTGCAAACCTTGTTCAATAAGCGGCAACGATTCGTTCATCGCCGCAGTCAGCTTGGCCGGTGCAGTTTGCTGGAACGGGTTTTGGAACGGCCATATTTTGCCGAGACAATACAGACGCACCAGATAATTGGGGCTATGGCAGCCATTTATGAGAATTTTGCGGCTGCATTCAGGCAATTTGGGCAAGAGGCGTACCGCCGCGTAGACCGCCACTTTCTCTTCCTCGTCCTGCAATAGCGGTTCGAGATAGCTCCACTTCTGCAAATCCAGATGGCGGACGGCCAGCGCACGCAAGAACGGGTTTTTGCAAGAAAGACCCTGGACAAAGATATTCTCATCCACGCCGAACTTTTTTTGTTTGAGCGCCACCGCACACAGTAGTGCCGACTCACTATCGGGCCTGGCTTCCAGATATTCCTGGACGATGCGAAAAGTGCTGAATTTACCCCATTCCAGTAGTGTCTGGCAGGCGAGAAAACGTACTACCGTATCTTCGTGCGTATCACGCAAAATATCACGCAGCAGAGGTTCCGCATTTTCCATATGGTCAAGTTCAACCAGCGCCGAAAAATCACGGGCAGCCATGAGCCGGACAATGGTACGTTTCACCCCTCTTTTCTGTTCCTTCACTTGTTTGCCCTTGATCTCTTTGCACAGTGATTGCAAACGCTCCAGGGTGGCACGTTGTTTGACGTCGCGCTCCAGCTCCTTCATCTGCGCGGCTACAGCCTGGTTCATCTCGGCACTGGCATAAAGATTGGCAAGCGATTCTACCGCCAGTTGATGCACCGTTTCCGGCGCCGGATTCAGCAACAGGGTAAGCATCTTGCGATAGTCGCTACTACTGGCCGTCGCTTGCTGCTTGCTTTCCTGATAAGATAATTCCCGGTATTGCCGGCTCAACACTTCGATTTGATCCTGGAAAATATCTTCGACATCTGCCGATAGATAAAAACGCAGCAGGTAGGCTATGGAAACCAAGCCAAGACAGACGATCTCTTCCATGGCGCCCTGGTCGAACATACAAGAGAGGAGATCAACCAGAGGCCGCACATCGCCTGGTTTGAGTTCGAGTGCCTGCTTGAAAAATTTTTCTGCCTGCACGTACTCTTTATCGCTCTGCAGAATCAACCCTGCCTTGTAATGATATCTGGATTCCCATGGTACCAGGGCGATGCATTTGCCGATAGCCTGGAAAGCTTCGTGCCAATTTTTCTCGGCATAGCAGTAGTCGCTCAGTGTTTCGGACACGAGAGGCAGCTCCGGTGCGTTTTGCCGGGCCAGTTGCAGCCATTTTGTCGCCTGTTCCTGGCTGCCCAGGCGGAAATAGGCATCGGCCAGATTGGCCTGCGCTTCGCCCAACTCGGCATGTGGTTGGTCGCTCACCAGTTGCAGGTCGCTAACTGCTTTGTCATATTGCTGCTCCAGGCGGTAAGCCATGCCACGATAAGCCAACGCCTGTACTTTCATGTCATTCGGCAACGTTTCCGCGCCAAGTGCCTGCGAAAAATTGGCGATGGCCTGTTCATGATCCCCGGCATGGTAAGCGGCCAGACCACCGTAAAAATAAGCCTCGGCAGTCACTCCGCGTGTTTTGAGCAGTGGCTGATAAAGTTGGTACGCCTGGGAGAAGTGATGGCGACAGAGGGCGAGGCGCGCGCGTAAGGCGATGATTTTTATTTGTAAAGGATGTTCCTGTCTGTGGCTGATTTTTATTTTGTTGAGTTCGCCCTCCGCCTTGTCGAGATCGGGTTGTACCTGTTCGTAATAGCCGGCATCGAGAATGGCCTGTGCTCGTTCGCAGTAATTTTCAATGCGCGGTTCGAGTTCGATCGCTTTGGACAGACAAGAAAACGCCGACGGCCAATTTTTTTGCTTGGCATAAATTCGCCCCTGGCATAGATACACGGCGGCATCCGGCCCATATTTTTTCAAGTTTTCTTCGAGTAACGAGAACGCCGCTTCATACTCTTTTGCCGCCGAGAGAGACATCGCTCTTTGCACTATCCGGCTTTTTTCCTCAGGGGTTTGTATTTGCCAGGTAATCTTCTTGGGGATTTCTTTAGGCATTGCCTTGGAAACGATAGATCCGGCTAACAAGCCCGACAACACTACGAGTACAACGGCAGCCACAATAACGATACGGCGATGTTGACGCAGAGCTCTTTTCCATACCAGTTTGCGCGACTCTCTTTTTACCGTGCGGCGGCGTTTGAGATGCCCTTCCAGCTCCTGCGCCATGTCCAGTACACGCTGGTAACGCTCTGCCGGTTTTTTTGCCATCGCAGTGAGGCAGATATTTTCCAGCACCTGGGCTACATGTGCATTCAGTTGTCGCGGTAATTCAGGTTCCCGGCCAATGATCTGGGTATACAGTTCGGGCAAAGTCTCAGCGGCAAAAGGCAGGCGGCCGGTGAGGCACTGGTACAACACTACCCCCAGCGCATAGATGTCACTCAGATGGCTGGCTTTTTCGCCGTTCACCTGTTCAGGCGACATGTAAAACGGCGTACCCAGCAAAGCGCCGCTATTGGTCAGGGTAGCCTGGTCCAGTGTCTTGGCCAGGCCGAAATCGCTCAGGTAAGGCTCATCGCTTGCCGCAGCGATCAAGATGTTGGATGGCTTGATGTCACGATGTATGATTTTTGCCTGATGTGCGGCGTATAGCGCCCTGGCAATCTTGGCGACCACAGTGATGAGCGCACGCAAAGGCATTTTGTCGTTGATCATGCGTTGCAGCGTGTACCCTTCGATATAGTCCATGGCAAAGTAAGGGTAGCCGTTTTGCTCGCCGATGTGCTGGATCTTGACGATGTTGGGATGCTCCAGCAAGCTGCCGGCCTGCGCTTCCCTGTAAAAACGTTGTATCTGGTCTATGCTGCCCTTGTTGCCAGTCAGCAACACTTTCAGGGCAACGATTCTGTCACTGCCGCTCTCTCTGGCACGGAACACGATACCCATGCCACCTCGTGCAATTTCAGCGACGATTTCGTAAGGACCAAACTGTTTCTGCATCGCTCTCGATCCTTTCTCGAAGATATGGGCGTATCCAATAATTAGGGGGCATAGTAACTTTTTTGAAATAAATACAAGAGTACAAGCCTATCACCTCTCCCCTGGCGGGCTGTTTTGTACCCAC
>JAGVGO010000091.1 GCA_020057085.1 Planctomycetota bacterium
TCAGTTACAGAGCTACGGCTATGCGCCTTCGGTCGCTTCTAGCCCTTGGCCAAAATCTCGGCGCAACTTGTAAAGGTTATTTATTTACAGCTCCTTACAAAATAATCTTTGGCCATTTACGCAAAAGGAAGCAACCTATTTCGCCAGCAAAACACAAACCGGCTCAAGTCTCTGCACCTGCTCAAATCAAACGAATTCTATCGCTGTCGCAGCAGTTGCTGCAGCAAGACAGCCAGCACGCCTGGTGGGAAGCGGCGACACAATGTATTTTTCAGGAGGGTTGGCCCAACAGAGTCGCCGTTTTTGCGCGCGACTCTTTGTCACAACCTGTGTATCCGCAGTCATCCGAAAAGTGGAATCTTGCCACAGCTTTTCCCGGCGACCCGTTTGTTGCGGACAAACAGTGGGGAGTATGCCTGCCACTAAACATCACTTATCTCTTGTATGTGGAAACAGTTAACCCGTTCACTACCGACCAGCTTACCTTTGTTCAGTTAGTTGGCAATATGCTGGGTTTGCGCTTGCTCTCCATGAAATTACAGCCAGAGATGGCGGCGTCGGAGTTAAGTGGGCTACCCGTCAAGAACCGACAGAATTTGCAAAAAGATTACCCTGAGATTTTAGGAGAGAGCTCGTCGCTCGTGGAAGTACTCTCTATGGTGGACAAAATTGCCGCATCGGACATTCCGATATTGATTCAAGGCGAAAGCGGTACCGGCAAAGAGTTGATCGCTCGCGCGATTCACCAATACAGCAAACGCAGTAAGCTGCCGTTTATCAGTGAAAATTGTGCCGCCATTCCGGAAACTTTGCTGGAAAGCGAGTTGTTCGGCTACATGCGCGGCTCATTTACCGGCGCTTTTCAGGATAAACAGGGTCTTTTCGAGATGGCTGACCACGGCACACTGTTTTTGGATGAAATAGGTGACATGAGCTTCAACATGCAGAAAAAATTATTGCGCACCCTGCAAGACGGCGAAATCCGGGCTATAGGCGGCAAAAGCATAAAAAAAGTGGACGTGCGGGTGGTGGCTGCAAGCAATAAAGATCTGAAGAAAGAGATGGCCGCCGGCAGATTCCGTGAAGATTTGTATTACCGTCTGCACGTTGTTACCTTGTATCTGCCGCCACTGCGTAATCGCGATAAAGACGTGCTGTTGTTGTTTGAGCATTTTGTACGGAAAATAGCCGGCAAAATGAACCTTGCTCCTGTTTCCATCAGCGATGAAACGAAACGGTATATTCTTGCCTATCCGTGGCCCGGCAATATCCGCGAATTGCAGAACGAAGTGCAAAGAGTCATGGCGATGCTCGACGGCACCCGTATCGAAACCAATATGTTGTCTGCGGAGATTGTGGCAGCAGGCGAGAAAATATGGCATACTTAAATTGAAAGAATATTGAAAAGGAGATCTTTTTATGCGCAATACTGTGTGTTTATTGCTTTGCTGCGTTTTTTTGCTGTGGCCTCTTGCGGCCCAAAGCAAACAATGGGAATTGACCCAGGATGAACTGAGCAAAATGGTACAAGGATGTGACACCATCATCGAAGGCAAGCTGCAAAACAAAGAGGCAGACAATGTTTATAAATTCCGTGTCTCTGAAGTGCTGCAAGGGCCGCAAAAAACAGCATCGGTTCTCCTGGCGTTGTCGAGTGAACAGGCTGGCGCGGTGAATGCAGAAAATGTGTTTATCCTGTTTTTGCAAAAAAACAACGAAAAATATCAATTGTTCCCTTCATCACAGGCAATTGTCAAAAGTGATATGTTCGTCAGCGACCGCGTGCGTAAGGAGGCTCTCAAATGGCGACTGGAGAGGAGCGCCGTGGTGGTACTGGCGACGGTAAGTGAAATAAAGGAAGAAGAAAATAGCGACAAATCTCTGCTCGTCACGGTGCAGTGCAAGACATCTCAGGTATGCAAAGGCAGCCTGGCGACCAATTTTATCGTGCGCTACCAGCGTGTACCCAAGGCTGTGCCACCTATGGCTTTCTTATTTCAGGACCTCGCTTATCTGTTTTTCCTCAAAGCCGGCCAGGAAAAAAATTACTACGAACTCATCAATCCATATGAAGGCGCTTATCCCGAAAGACGTTCTTTTGTCGAAGAGATCAAACTCTTGACGCGAGTGGATTTCGCTCTCGACCGAGAGGCAGGACAGGAGCGCAAAGGCAGCAAATTGTTTGCCCAGATGCCGGCTCAAGTTAGCCGGAAAGAATCGGCGATGGTCAAGATTTTGTTGCAGAATCTATCGGGTGGTGAACTGGAAGTGTGCCAGCAACAGCTTTCTTTCTTCACAACGATCCATATGTTCAGCATAGATGGGAAGCCGCTTGCGCGTAAACAGGGTACCCTGCAAAATGAGCCAGTTAGCGAACAGAGCCATTTTGTCAAACTGGCCGCTGAAGATTATATCGTCATACAGGACATGAACCTGGGCGACACATACGAACTTGTTCCAGGCCAATATATCGTCTACGTACAGGTAAATCTGCCTGAAAAATACAGCGGCAAAGAATTCAATAAAAACGGCTGGTCCGGCCAGGTGACCAGCAATAAAATCGAATTGCAAATTACAGAGTAAGTACCTTAGAAGTGAAATCTTGTGCAAAAAAGCAAAGATTTTTAGCCACAGAGAACACGGAGAAAAAGATTTTATTCTAAAAAATTCTCTGTGAGCTCTGTGAGCTCTGTGGCTAATTTTTCCGGTTTATCCGGGTCAGGAATCTATATGAAGATTTTGCGTGTTTGCCTTTTAGTTATCGTTGTCTTGACTGCCTCGCTCACCGCCGAGCAGAAAGAGCCACCTGTCAAAGATCCGGCATTCATTCTCAACGAGTGCATCAAACAACAAGGTGGTGCCGACAAGTTCAACCAGATTCAGGACATCTATGCCAAAATGGATGTTCGCACCGTGTCTCAGGATGGGGATATCGAAAGTATTTTTTATGAATATTTTCGCAAACCGGATAAGCTGCGCATTGAAATCCATCCTTTGGTGGATCCACCCACCAAAATAAGCTGGGATGGCAAAGATGCGTGGCAGATGGCAAAAAACCAGTTGGAAAAAGCCCAGGATGAAAAATTGGGCGAACGATTGCAGGAAAGCCTGCGTTTCCTCCGGCTGATGATGTTGACCAATTTACTGGAAAAAGGCTCGGAGCTCATGTATGAACGCTACATCCCGAAAACGGCCTTCGGTATACACGTAATCTCGCAGGTGGACAGCCGCAAGGAAAAAGTAAAACTGTTCATCTCAGACAACAACTATACCCTCTTGGGCGCCGAATTTTATTGGGACAATGCCACCACGCTGCTGCGTGTGATGTTTGCCAACCACAAATGGATAGAAGGCTTGTTGCTGCCCGTCAACACCAAGGTTTACAAGGAAAACCAGCTGGTCATGGATGTCAAACTGAAGACATTGCAAGTCAACGCCCTCAAAAACGGCAACACCTTTTTCCAGAATCTCAACGAAACAGCGCAATTGAAATAATTAAGGCTGCACGACATGCTGCTGATCATTGACGGCTACAATCTACTATTCCATGAAGACTGGCACACATTGGGTTCTTCGCTCGAAGAGCAACGCGAACACCTGATCAAGGAGCTGGCTCAGTATCGCAAACGCCACGCCAACGTCAAAATCATCGTCGTGTTCGATGGCCGGTTGTGGGTCGGGCCTTATGACAGGCTCATCCCGGCAAGCGGCATCGAAGTCATTTATGCCACTGCCGAAGGGCGCGCCGATGAAACGGTAGTCGCCCTGAGCCATCAATGTTCAGGCGCACGCGTCGTCACCGCCGACCGCAAAGTGGCGCAACAAGCCAGAGCAAATCAAGCGGTCGTCATCAATCCCACCGATTTTTTACGCGAATGGCGGCATAGCGCAAACCGTCTGGCGGATGAAGAAAAAACACCGCCGCCACACTCTGCAGACGAAATCAAGGATTGGCTGCACTATTTCGGCCTGGAGGCAGAAATTCCCATTCCACCCTCTCCTCAACCACGCCACAAACGAGGCAAGAGAGGGAAACCATAATTTGTGTGCTGATAAAAGAAAGCAGTTATGTTTATTCAAACGATCAAAAACGACTGGGGAGAGTGGACTCTTCTCTGGAACGACGATGGTATTGTACAATTTGGCATGGAAAAATGGCAGGGAAAAGAAGCTGTGCAAGCAAAAGAACTCGCTGGGTTTGCCGAGCGACTGAGTGATTATCTGCAAGGTAAGCCGGTGCAATGGACATACCCGCTGGCTTTGCCCAAGACGACACCGTTCCGCCGCGACGTATGGCGTGCTCTGCAGCAAATTCCTTACGGCCAGACCAAAAGCTACCAGCAAGTTGCCGAGCTGTGCGGTAGCCCACGCGCAGCGAGGGCGGTCGGCCAGGCTTGCAGTAAGAATCCCGTGATGATTTTGCTTCCCTGCCATCGGGTTATCGGTGCGGATGGCAGTATGACCGGCTTTGGCGGCGGCATTTCGCTCAAAGAAAAATTGCTGGCACTGGAACGGAAAAGATGTCAGACAGCAAGGTAGGTAAACAGTTTACCACCTCGCTCGGCCTCCTGGCCATCTTGCTGTGGAGCACCAACATCGCCTTCTCACGTACGGTCATGGAACATCTTGGTGCGCTGACGGCCGGTGCTGCCATCTATCTGCTAGCCGGCCTCTCTGGATGCTGTTATCTGTGGAGCAGTGGCCAACTCGCAGCAGTGTTGCGATTGCCGCGTCGCTATCTGTGGATTTGTGGCACCTTTTTTGTCACCAACATGGTGAGCTTTTATCTGGCGGTAGGACTCGCGCGTGGCCGCCAGCAGGTGCTCGAAGTGGGACTCATCAACTACTTGTGGCCCAGCTTTACCCTGCTGGCCTCTGTGCCGATTCTGCGCAAGAAACCCAATTTTTTTTTGCTGCCAGGGATGGTCATGGCATTTGCCGGAATTTTTCTTGCCGCCACGCAAAATGAGACTTTTTCCTGGGCTATGTTGCTAGAGAATTGCCGCGCCAACACGTTGCCTTATGCGATGGCGCTGGTCGCCGCTCTGGCCTGGGGGCTCTACTCTTGCTACAACCGCGCCCTCGGCAGCGATGTCGAGGGCGGCGCGATTTCGCTCTTTCTCCTCGCCGCGGGTACTATACTCTTACTCATCCGCGTCTTCCGCCCGGAGCCGAGCGTGTGGGCGGTGCGTCCGCTATGCGAGCTGGTGTATGTGGCATTGCTACCGACCTTCCTCGCCTATACCTGCTGGGATATCTCCATGCGCAAGGGAAACGTCGTGCTGGTGGTGGCTTTCTCCTATTCCACGCCGCTCCTCTCCACCATCATAAGCTGCGTCCACCTGGCCGTTCCCCTCACTCTGAATTTGGCCATCGCCTGTATTCTGGTGATTGCCGGCGCGCTGGTGTGCAAGCTGTCGCTGCGGGAGTAAGGCCACTAAACCAGCAGTCTGTCAAGCCAGCCGGCGTGCAAGAATGTTTGCAACACGCGGGCCAGCTTGTCAAGCGACAGGTGCAGATTGGTGCGGTAGTCCTCTGCCATATTTTCATCGGCTCTATCCGTGACGACCCTGAACGACAGGCTGGCGACGTCGTTCCAGGCGGCCACTTTCAACACTGCCGCCGTTTCCCAGTCGCAGGCAAGCGCGGCGAATGTCGCATACAGACGCTCGCGCGTCGCGCTGTCGCTGACATCTTGCTCGCCACAAGCGATATCGCCCACCAGCAGGGAAGGGGCGAGGCCAGCTTGCTGTACATGAGCGGCAAATTCAGACATCACATCCACCTTGTCTTTGGTCTCACCCTCCAGCAAAGTAGCGGTAGTCAAATCGTGTGCAAAGTGCGAAAATTTTTCGAGCGGGAAAAGATCATATTCGAAACAACAACGACCACACACTACCGTGCCGATGTCGTTTTTCGCCTGCAATGACCCAGCCGCCCCCACATCTATCACGAGGTCTGGTTGAAACTCATCTATGGCAAGTTGTGTAGCGGAGGCACTGTTGATCTTGCCTATTCCTCCATGCAAGAGAAAAATTGCCACTCGCTCATCACCACCGCTGGCGACGAGCCGGCCTTTACATCTTTTTTCACTGGCTAAAGCAAGAATATCCCGGCAATGCCGGTATTCGGCGACTGTGGCCGAGATGATGGCTATGTTTTTCATGGAGCGACCTTTCTAAAATACAGAGCCTACCATAGTTGCCATGTCATGCGTATGGCAAGCACGAGCAGCAACAGCGCAAACAGACGCTTGAGCAGTGTTACTGGCAGGCGATGAGCGAGATTCGCCCCAAGTGGCGCGGTCAACATACTGGCACACACGATACATAGCAAAGCGGGCACATACACATAACCAAGCGAATAGGGCGGCAGCCCCGGTGTTTGCCAGCCATGCCAGATGTAACCAAACGCACCGAACACAGCTATCGGGAAACCTACTGCTGCCGATGTGCCGATAGCACGGGCTGGTGGCAGGTTGCACCAGAGTAAAAATGGCATCATCATGCTGCCACCGCCGATTCCTACCAGGCTCGATATTACACCGATGGCTGTCCCCACAACGGACATACCCAGCCAGCCCGGCATTTCGCGCGCCGGGTCAGGTTTTTGGTCGAGCAGCATTTGCGCCGCTACACAGTAGAGAAAGATGGCAAAAAAACATTTGAGTAGCCAGGTAGAAAGCGTGGCTGCGACATATGAGCCGCACCATGTGCCCACCAGGATGCCGGGAATGACGCGCTGCACGGCGATCCAGTGGACAGCGTGCTGCTTATGGTGTGCCCAGCTACTCGACAAGGAAGTGAAAATGATGCTGGCCAGTGATGTGCCAATGGCAATGTGCATGAATAAGGCATGGTCAAAATTTTCATGGCTAAAGCAGGCCAGCAGCATGGGAACGATTACGAGGCCGCCTCCCAGCCCCAAAAGACCAGCCAGTATGCCTGTAATTACACCGGTGAGCAAATAGATGAACAATAACAGCATAGCAAATTTCCTAAGGATTTGCCAAAAAAAGACCCCGGATTGTACCGGGGTTTTTGTCAAAACAACTGGCTCCGTGCGAACTTAGGATATTATTTCTCCATCTGCTGTTCGCGTTTGGATTGCCAATATGCCCAAGCGAGGGCGAGTACGATGGCTGCTACAGTGATGTACCAGAAAGCATCCACTGCTTTGAATGCGAAGCTTTTCGCCAGGTGGTACTTCTCTTCTGCCGCGAATTTGGTCACAGCATCCACCACAGTCTTGTCATATGCCAGCATCAAGGGCACGGTGAGAATAGCCACCATGTTCATGACCTTGAGCAAAGGGTTGATGGCTGGGCCGGCGGTGTCTTTGAGCGGATCGCCCACGGTGTCGCCGGTGACGGCAGCCTTGTGTTTCTCGCTGCCTTTGCCGGTGTTCTTTACGAGATCGCGCGGTTCATCTTCGACCGTTTTCTTGGCATTGTCCCAGGCGCCACCGGCGTTGGCCATAAAAGAAGCCATCAACTGGCCGACCACGATTGCGCCAGCGAGGAAGCCGGCGAGCGCGAGAGGTCCCAAGAGGAAGCCGACGAGCACCGGTGCGCACACGGCGAGAACGGCTGGTCCGACCAGTTCTTTCTGCGCGGCAGTGGTGCAGATATTGACCACGCGGTAGTAATCGGGTTTTACCGTACCTTCCATCACGCCAGGGCGATGGAACTGTTCGCGCACTTCATTGACGATGAGGAATGCAGCGCGGCCAACGGCGCGAATAGTCATCGAGGAGAACAGGAGCGGTACTGAACCGCCGATGATCATACCGATGATGAGACGCGGATTGGACAGGTTAAGAAGGCCGGCTACCTTGTCGAACAGGTTGATCGGCAGCGCATCTTTTTCGCTGCCACCGCCGGAGCCGATGACGGTGATGAAGCTGGCAAAGAGAGATACGGCGGCAATGACGGCCGAACCGATAGCCACACCTTTGGTCACGGCCTTGGTGGTGTTGCCTACGGCATCGAGATCGGAGAGAATCTGACGCGCCTCTTTGTATTTCTCCTCGCCCATCTTATCTTTTTCATAGGCCATTTCACCGATGCCGTTGGCGTTGTCCGCCACGGGACCGAACACGTCCATGGAGATGGTGTTGCCTGTTAGCGTCAGCATGCCGATACCGCACATGGCCACGCTATAGGCGATGCAGATGGCGTTGGTGCCACCATACACGAGTACCGAGGCAAAGATGGCGACGGCCAGGATGAGGCCGGTGACCACGCTCGACTCATAACCTACGGCAAAACCTTCGATGATGTTGGTGGCGTGACCGGTGCTGCAATTTTTCACCAGCCCCTTGACCGGCGAATATTCGGTGCCGGTGAAATATTCGGTGCAACGGTTGAGCGCCACGCACAGGATTACGCCGATAAGACAGGCATAAGCAGAACGCATGTCAAGACCTGGTACGCCGAAAGTGGCCCAGGTCGGCAGCGGAGAGCCGTCAGGCATTTGTCCGATCCACGGACGAGTAGGATCCGGGGTGAACCGCAGATAGAAGTAACCGAGTACGATGAAGCCGATGACCGACAGGAACGAGCCGACAATGAAACCGACGTTGATGGATTTCATAGCCTGGGCCACGTTGCCCTTGTCGCCCGCACGCACCAGATAGGTCGAGATGATGGAGGCAAACACGCCGATGGCGCGCACCAGGATCGGGAACATCACACCTATGTGGCCAAAGGCTACGAAGCCAAGGATCATGGCCGCGACAATGGTCACTTCATACGATTCGAAGATGTCGGCCGCCATACCGGCGCAATCGCCGACATTGTCTCCGACGTTGTCGGCAATGGTTGCCGCGTTGCGCGGGTCATCTTCCGGGATGTCTTTCTCGACCTTGCCAACGAGATCGGCGCCGACGTCCGCTGCCTTGGTGAAGATACCACCACCGACGCGCATGAAGAGGGCAAGCAGCGTGCCACCGAAGCCAAAACCGAGCAGTGCTTCATAGGCATGATCGCCATAGGTCATGAAGATCAGCGTACCACCGAGGAGTCCCAAACCATCGGTGAGCATACCGGTGATGGTGCCGGTGCGGTAGCCCAAAATCAGGGCCTTGCCAAAACCGACCTGAGCGGCAGCCGCCACGCGCAGGTTGCCGAGGGTGGCCAGCCGCATACCGATAAAGCCAACCGTGGCGGAGAAGATGGCACCTACCAGAAAGGCACCGGCACGGCCGAGTGCGAACGGGTCACGGATGCCATAGGGGGAAGACATGGCTTTGGTGAAAAACAAGATGATCACCAACACGACGATCAAGATGCTCACCGTGGAAAGCTGACGTTTCAGATAGGCATTGGCGCCTTCACGTATGGCATCGGCGATGGCTCTCATTTTGTCGGTGCCGGTGTCGGCTCGTTTCACTTGTTTCATCAGCATCAGGGCATACAGGAGGCCGCAAATGGCGATGCCGAGCACGACAAACAGGGCGACGCGTTCGCCCTGAGAATATTTGTCGGTGGTGAGAAATTCAAAGTAGGTAAATTCCGGACGTTGACTATTAGCAAGCATGTCTGGGAGGGAGTAGAAAAACGGAGTCAATCCCAAAAACAGTAACAGCAGCAACAACTTGATTTTATGCTGCGTAAAGAAATTAGAACTCATAAAAACCTCCAAGTATTTGCCAGGCCACGAATCTGTAGCTAGGCACAGATGACGATTTGTGAGTTGCAAGCCTCACAACAATTGAGTAAAATAGCAATAAATTTTCCCTCATCTTACTCAATTTTTTGCCAGTTGCAAGCCAATTTCAGGAAATTTTATGTTACGTCTGACGATCTTGTGTTTATGCCTGATGTCGCTGTCTGCCTGCCACCATTCTAAAATATGGCAGCCCACAGTATTGCCTCATGCCACATACCAGGAGTTACCAAATAACATGGCATGGCTTTATCTGCAAAACCCGCAGGCCGGCTGGGGCGCGGCGACACTTTGGCTGCGGCTGGCGTTTGCCGACGACAGTGAACGCCATGTCGCGCACATGCTCGAACACATCCTGCTGCGTCGGTTGCGTGCCAATGATTCGCCGTTCGTCAGTCATGCCGCCACAGGCGACGACTGGACTTTTTTTCGTGTGGCTTTTCTTGCTGAAACGCTGCCAAAGGATCGCTACCGTGAGGCTCTGGCGCTTCTCAATATCGTATTGGCGCCCTGGCAGGCAAGCGACAACGAAATAGAGCTGGCCTTATGCGAAATATACCACGAGCTGCGTGCGCCAACCTCGTTCCATGCCCTGACCGTAGCAGTGCGACAAACATCGCTGGCCAATTTCCATCGCCGTTTTTTCACCAGCGGCAATGCCCTGCTGTCAGTGATGTCGCCTGCTACAGAAGGGATGGCAAGGCATGAGGCCGAGACGGCATTCGCCTCGCTTACACCAGTCCGCAGGCAGACAACAGGCGAATTTGCAGAGCATAGCGGGCAGGTTATGCACCATGCCGCGTGGGAGACGTTCGACATCGTCTTGGCCGGCCCGCCGTTAGCCGCCGGCGAACTTGCCTATGCACGGTTGTTCCCCGCTTATCTTGGCTATCTCATGGCGATGCAGGGTGAACAGTGGGAGGGAGCTTGGTGGCATAGTGTGGGCAGTAGCGGTTTTGGTTTTACCCGCCTCAAAGCACCGACGTACACCGGCAGTTTCGAGCCGGCATGGGAAAAGGCGACGACAGAACTAGCTGCGGATGCGCTTTTCGACCGTCTGCGTGAACATTTGCGGCAAGCATTCTATCAGCCGTCAGGCAGCGTGCTGGCACACAGCGAAACTCTGGGCAAAGCCTGGGCCGGCGGCTATCTCGCCGATCTCTTGCACTACCCGGAGCTATTGGCAGCCACCACGCCACAAGACTTTCACGCCTGGTGCCGTGCCTACCGCGCGCACAGCCATCTGTATATATGTACACCCAGAGTCGCACACAAGCGACCAGGGCCAGACACCATGCGCCTGACCGACAGTGTGGCCGTGCCCAAGGGAGGCGAGATGACGGGCGAAACTATGTCAGTGTGGCTGGCCGAACAGGTGTATCAGGAGATCATCGGCCGTGGCTTGGCCTATCACACCGGCGTCAGCTACCACCGGGAACAAAAACGGCTGGAAGTGTGGGTGGAAATATCGTTTTGGGAGAAAGAAGAAGTGGAAGATAAAGTGTCACTGGCCATGGAAAAATTACTGAAGAGCATGCCTGACGCTATTGCCAACGAAGAAATATGGCACAGGCTAGAGGAGAAGGCACGCCTTTGGCGGCGCATGGAAACTGGACAGTGATTTTTTGCTTGCGCCGCAGGCGCAAAAGTTTATAGCCCCGTGCGACGCACGGGGAAATTTCTTACTTTTTCTCTTTGCTGGCGCTGCTGTTTACCAGACTCATCTCGTTCGTTTGCGTCAGACGTTCGAGAATGAGAAGCTCTCGCGATTTTTCATTGGCTTTTTTCTGGTAAGGGTAATAATTTTCATAAATGCCGGTCCAATCGTTGTACATCATGACTCTCCGTTCCAGGTTGAACAGATAGTGGGCTTTCGTAGTGCCGGACGGCTTGCCGTCACTGATATTGGTCGCCGTACCGCCGAAATCGACACGGGCAGTGGTTTCTCCTCGGTATTTTTCGATTTTGCTCAATGTCAAAGTTTGCTCAAAAGTACGCATCTCTTCTACGCCTTTGCGCGTCCATTTATCTCCGATCTTTACCATTTTGTTGGGCAGTTGCCAGAAGGCTACTTCCATCTGGAATGGATCACGGCGGCCAGGGACTTTCTTTTTGATGTAATCGAGAATTTCCTTGTCTTTGTCTTTTTTCTTTTCGCTCAACTGAGCTTCTTCCAGAAGCCAGGTGGCTTCTACATAACCTGGTTTAGGGCCGGCAAAATGGATGATAAACACAAAGCCATTGCGTACCTGGCTGAGGTATGGCTTGAACATCGGTTGTTTGAGTTTGTCGGCATGTGCCGGGTTTTCCACCTCGCATACATGTGTTTGCGCACCCTGTTGGATTGTAATTTTACCATTGCGGAAAATATAAGTCACCACTGCTTTCTGTTTGTCGAGTACTTCGGCCACTTGCCAATAAACACTGAATTCAAGAGCTATCAGCCCGCTTTGTTCGAGTGGCCGTTGCACCTGTTTGGTTTCTTTATCTACCAAAAAAAGCTCTTTCTTGATGGTGAATTTTTGTTGGAAAACAATGAGAAGGCCTTTTTCGAAACGCCATATGAGCGGGTATTCCTCTGCGGCAAAGACACAGGAACAACTAAGAAAAACGACTATCCACACCAACATGCTTTTTGCGGCCATGTTTGTTCTCCCTCTCTATAAAAACAGGCGTCACAACGCCGCCCACTTGGACGGGATGAAACGCCTGATAAGGCTAATATCTAGCCACTTCTGCTTACGTGGGCATTGTACCCATCGGCTCGAAAAACGGATTACTGCAGATTAGTTGCCACCACCGCCACTTGGAGGAGTCACAAACCAACCCAAGACACCTTGCCCTGTCTCGGTGCGGGCCACATCTTTGGTGCTGGCGATTTCACCCTCTTTTTCTTCCCGGCGGTGCTTCCAGTAAGCCAGGGTATCCATATGCTTCGGGTGCGGTTTATCCATATGGTCCCCAGTCGTTGTCTGGCCCAGGTAGATGTTGATTTCAGCACGAGTCTCCTCGATGTTCCGCAGGATGGTGATGAGTTCGCCGTATCGCTCGTTGAGCGCAGCTACTCTCCCACTCACTGCAATTTGGGTAGCCTCATTCTCGAGGACTTGGTTCTGGTTATTACGGTTGATGACGTAACTGATATCGCTGACATTGGTACCGCTGCTGTTCTGTGTATTGCCTGTTTTCAAGGTACCATCCTCGTTGTAATATTCTCTCCTGAGATATTCATTCTGTGTCAGGTCTTCCCAGACTTGGACGTTGAGCATTATTGGCGTAGCATCGCCAGTTGGCGAATTGGTCCAGCTATTGACCGTGCCTAGCTGTTGGAAAGCGGCCTGGACGATATTCTGAGTAGTCTGTGCATTGCCCTGGTCAAGAGCAAAAAACATCGAAAAAAGGATGATAAAAAGAATTATTTTATTCATACTGCTCTCCTTTGATAAAGGTGATAAAAGGTTGGAGTCTGCAACATATTATTTTATAAAGGATATTAAAAAAACAAGCAAAAAGCAAGCTTTTTTTCGCCAAACATTATATTTTCATTGAAAACTGTATTGGTGCAGATGAATAGGGGCGTATCCAATAATTAGGGGGCATAGTAACTTTTTTGAAATAAGTACAAGAGTACAAGCCTATAACCTCTCCCCTGGAGGGCTGTTTTGTACCCACA
>JAGVGO010000273.1 GCA_020057085.1 Planctomycetota bacterium
TGCCATGTCCAAGTGGAATCACGCGACGTATGATCTCGCTTAGCCCCGTATCTATTGTTTCGTAACGCTGGGACAATTATTTTTTTCCAAAAGCCTAACATTGTCAAACTATGCTCTCTGGCACAGAAACAACGGCGCAAAATTGTCAATCTTTGCGAAAACTACTTGTTTAGCCAATGAACCTCGTGTACAATACACTTGTAAATGATTTTTTGCAACGCCAAAAAAGCGGCGGCCTAAAAGGAGAAAACCATGGGGAAAGCGATAATCCAGCCTAAAGTGCTCCTCTTCGCTCTGCTCGCTGCGCTTGGCTTTCTCATCTACTCGAACACTTTTGATACGCCCTTTGTTTTTGACGACCACGAGTTCATAGAGGAGAACCTCAGGATAAGAAGCCTGTCAAACTTCCTCGATTTCTCTGCGAGCAGATACATGGCACTGTTGACGTTCGCGATAAACTACCGGTTGGGGGGCCTTGGCGTATGGGGATATCACTTCGTGAACATACTCATACACGTCGTGAATGCATTTCTCGTATTCCGTCTCGTTGAACTATTGTGCAAAACGCCGGTAAACGGCGAAAAAAGGTTGGGGACGTGGCCCGCGACAGTAGCATCGTTCCTGTTTCTCGCTCACCCTGTACAGACACAGGCAGTCACCTACCTCTGCCAAAGGACCGCCTCACTGGCCACGCTTTTCTATCTGTTCTCCATTTTAATGTATGTCAAGGCCAGGCTCGCGTGGGAAGCTGCGGCGCCTTTTGACCCAGGCCGCCATACTAGATATCCGTGGGTCTTTTATGTATTGAGTGTACTTGCCGCCGTAGCGGCACAGAAGACCAAAGAAATAAGTTTCACCCTGCCATTCGTCATCGCGCTATGTGAGTTCACGTTTTTTGTCGATAAAACTGGTGTTGCCAAAAAAACGAAATATCTGATACCATTTATCCTGACGCTTGCGATCATCCCGCTAACCATTTTCTTCTCGAAGACAGCAGCCTTGGGCAGTAACGTGACCGGCACGATAGATACCCTGACAAGGGAAGAGCTCGCTGGGCTATCCAGGCACGATTACCTTATTACTCAGTTCAGGGTCATAGTAACCTATTGGCGGCTTTTGATCTTTCCCACGGGACAGAATCTTGATTACGATTATCCTGTCTGCAGAAGTTTTTTTGCGCCAGAGGTGTTTGCCTCGTTCGTTCTTCTTTTCTGTTTTTTTGCTGCGGGGCTATACATGCTGCTGCGTTATAGATGTTTAAGACGCATTCACGGGGTCCTGATGGGGTTTGGTGTCATCTTCTTTTTCGTTGCCATGTCTGTGGAATCCTCGGTGATACCGATTGCGGACGTGATATTCGAACACAGACTCTATCTTCCAAGCGCCGGCCTGGCCGTTACACTGGCCACTCTTTTACATCGTTTTTGTGCAAAGCCGCGTGTTCTGGTTGTCTCAAGCACGTTTGCAGCCATTCTCGTAATCGCCTTATCCGTTGCGACGTACAGACGTAACTTTGTTTGGAAGGACGAGCTGACGCTGTGGACGGACGTTATCAAAAAGTCCCCGGAAAAAGTGCGTGGCTACAATAACGTTGGCTACGGGTACATAGTACAGGGGCGTATTGATGAGGCCATCTCGTATTTCACAAAGGTGATTTCATTGCAGCCGAGTTTCTTCGGTGCGTACAATAATCTTGGCGAAGCGTTGGTTCTGTCTCACAGGAACGAGGAAGCTCTCAAATATTTCAAAAAATCCATAGAGATCAAACCCAGTTACTGGAAGTCCCACTCCAACCTTGGGCTTGCCCTTGCTGAGCTTGGCAGATACGCCGAGTCAGTCCCTTGTCTGGAAAAAGCTGTCTCCCTACAGCCTGTGTCGGCCGACTTATACAATAATCTCGGCAATGCGCTTTTTCTGGCCGGTAATCTCGATGAAGCCATACGGCAGTATAAAAAGGCCCTTGCCATAGACCCCGGACACCAGAATGCGTGTGTAAATCTTGAAAACGCTGTCAATGCCACCGCCCACAAGCGGAAGTAATTCTAAAGCCTCATGTTCTGCTCACATCGCCAGCAGCGGAACGCTGCTGGCAGCCACTGCGATGGTAACAACTTTCGCGGCTACTGGGGACGGGCGCCGAATTTGCGACCGAAACGGAAGCCCAGTTCGAAGTTGAGTGCCTGGGCATCAGGCACGTCGTTGTTGCGTTGCCATATGTAATACCAGCTTATACCGGCGAAATCGAACAAGTTGAGACGCACACCGGCGATCAGGGTGTGGCCGTGGCTTTCACGGAAGTAGCCAGCACCGCCGACCGGCTCGACGGTGATTCTGCCTTTGGGAAAAACCTCAACGGCAAAGGCGCGTATGTAAGCAAGGGACAGGAAGAAACCGCTTTCCACCGGTTTGATGCTGTCTTGTAAATAACTGGCACCGATAAAAGGTTGCACCGCTTCCGGAATATAAAGGCGGACATTGGCTTCACGCGGGCCGGTGGGGGCGCTGCCGTAAAAGTCAAGGGTGACGCCGTAGAGGTAAAGGCGATCTACCAGGTAGCTAATCTCGAACCAATATTCCAGACCACGTTCTTTTTGCAACTGGCGTACCTTGGCGTATTCGTAGCCAAAGAATTGCAAATCGGGATCCTGGTATGAGTTGGTATCCAGTTGCCCACGGTTCCAGTAGTGGCCTATTTCCAAAAAACACTGGATGCCGGCGGACGGCACGGACAGCATCAGCGACAAACCTGTGCCAAACTGTTCTCCTTCGACTTCATACTGACCGGCAACCGAGAGAGCCGGAATTTGTGAAGCATCAGTCCAGTCGTGGGAATAGACACCGTAAGCGCCCACAGTTAGCGACATATCACCGCCCAAATTGAAAAGGAACGGACGGAAGTTGCCACCAAAGCCAATGTTGTCTTCATCGGCGCTTTCGCGGTCGCGCAGCCTGAGATAACGGAAGCCGGCACCGAAGAAATCTTTGGGCGGGTTCCAGAAATAATGGTCAGTGAGCGGATATTTCTCGACATCTTCCGCCGGAGCATTCCATGCCCACTGCACAAACGCCGGAGCCTCTTTTTCACCGCACCACGTTTGCGATGTAAGAAACGCTGACACGATCAATGCAAAGAACAATCTGTACATACTCTTTCCTCTCTTTTCCATAAAGTGGTAACCGCGCCCAGGTGGCGCACAATTTTCTCCTATTTTAGCTAACCGATAGAAAGAAAGTCAATTATAAAATAGCGACAGTGACAAAATTACCACAACGTCATTTGTTCGTTTCCTTTGGCGGGGGTTATGGGTACTATCATCGCCGGATTGTCCTCGCCGCTCCGGTTGATGCTCTTGGCGACGGCATGGAATTCTAGCTTTCCGCCATACGGCTTACAAAGTGCCATGAGTGTCTTCGCCTCGCTTGCCATATCTAGCCAAACCTGATGCTGCTCTGGCGTAAGAATGACCGGCATGCGTTTGTGGATAGGCTCTACTAGAAGATTGGCTTCGGTGGTAAGCAAAACCACACTTTCCTCTTGCTTTGCTGTCTGCCAGATGCCGGCGAAGGCTACGAGACCACCATCAACGGGATGGATAAACATCGGTTGCTTGCCGACGTTGGTCGTTTGCCACTCATAGAAACCGCTCGCTGGAATAAGGCAACGTCGTGCGCTGAAAGATTGGCAGAACATAGGTTTTACCGCCACGGTTTCTGCGCGGGCATTGATGATAGCGGATGACAAACGGCCACGTTTTTTGCTTTGTAGTGGCCCACCGATTGCACTGCGAGATAGTTGCTTACCCCACGGCATGAGTCGTATCTCCCGCGAGCCACCACCTGTCACTACCGGTATTTTCTGGGTCGGCGCGATGTTGTAGCGTGGCTGCCACTCCCAGACAGGGGGCAAGGCGATGCCAAAGTAAGCCAGGATACGTAGCCATTCTGCAAACAAAGCAAATCTACCGCACATAAATTTTTTTACAACTCCTAGCTCGGACAAGCCGAAACCAAACAGGTAAAAGAACCACTAATGAACACGAATGGACACTAATGATTTTTATAACACAATTCGCTCTAAATAATTCGTGTTTATTCGTGTCTATTCGTGGTTCAAAAAATCTTTGCTTTTTTGCTGACATTTCACTCGTTAGAGCCTACTTCACCAATTGCAACGCGGCAATGACCTCTTCCATACTACTGTAACGCTTTTCCCGTTTTTTCTCCAGCATACGCAAAATGATGTGAGACAGCGTCGAGCTGATGTTGCTGTTTTTTTGGTGCGGCGGAAGCACTGGTTTCTCCACCTGGGCAGCAAGTGTTTCCAAAATAGTCGGGCAGACAAAAGGCGGCCCGCTGGTGACCATGTGGTAAAGCGTCGCCCCCAGGCTGTAGACGTCGGTTCGCTTGTCGAGTTCCTCCCCAAGGCACTGTTCCGGCGACATGTAATATGGTGTACCGATGATGATGCCCTGGCCGGTGACCACTTGTTCCATGTGAATTTTTTTGGCGGTGCCGAAATCAATGACTTTGGCGCGCAGCGTGCTTTTTTCGATCAGAATATTGGACGGCTTTATGTCTCGGTGGATGATGTCGGACTTGTGTGCGGCGAGCAGCCCATTGGCGATCTGCTGCGCAAAATCGCAAGCTGTTGCCTGCGCCAGCTTGCCTTCGTTACGTAAGAGCGCAAGGAGACTTTGCCCTTCGATGTAGCGCATGATAATGAAATGATAACCGCGTTCGTTCCCCATATTGAGAATTTTGGCCACGTTGTTGTGGTCAATATGAGCAAGAATGCGGCCTTCGCGCAAAAATCGCTGTACTTCCACCTGATCGGAGCAAAAATCGGACGACAAAATCTTGACGGCTACAGAAATGCCCAGCGACTGATGGCGTCCTTTGTATACTCGGCTGCTGCCACCTTTGCCGATGAAGCTTTCCAGCACACAGCCACCCAGCACTATGTCGAGCAACGGATCCTGAGCAAGCGGTTCGGGCGGCGCAGGATGGGCTACGGGCGGCACAGTCTGTGCCCGTTCTACTCCCGCCACTTCCTTGCTTTTGCCTGGCAGAGGGATTTCTGCCGTATCTTGATTTTTGCCTGGCATCGCTGATTCCACAGTGTTGTCGGAGCCGAAAATTTCGTGGATTTTTGCCCGCAGTTTGGGTAAATCAACCGGTTTGACTAGAAAATCTCTCACCTGCGGACACAATTTGATTTCAGGGTCTTCCTTCATCCCCTTTTTACCACTGACAATGATAATTGGCACTTCCTTGTTGACGTGCCGCAGCTTGCTCAGCATCTCGCGTCCACTGCACTGGGGCATAGCCATGTCCATAATGACAAGGTCTGGGGTGAACTTTTTGATTTTCTGGAGTCCCTCTTCACCATTATTGGCGGTGAGAATCTGGTAAGCATCTTTTACCAGGTACTCCATATACATTTCCTGTGTTTCACGGTCATCTTCGACGATCAAAATCTTGTGCATAATTTCTGCTCTCCAGGCTGGGGGCGTATCCAATAATTAGGGGGCATAGTAACTTTTTTGAAATAAGTACAAGAGTACAAGCCTATAACCTCTCCCCTGGCGGGCTGTTTTGTACCCACA
>JAGVGO010000141.1 GCA_020057085.1 Planctomycetota bacterium
GCGAAGGCAGGAATCCAGTAGTTCGAGAGTATGGATTCCTGCCTTCGCAGGAATGACATCTAAAAATCTGTACGCAACCAAAGCGAGAAGCGCGGTAACCCCGTATCTATTGTTTCGTAACTTGGATTACACGCGCCTTCCGATCTTGCGTGCGGCCCAACAGGCCAGTATCTCTCGCCGGATTTTGGCGTTGTGCCTGGTATCTACGGGAAAGGCCGGGTGCAGCAGGAAATCTTCAATCGCTCGCGTGTGGGCGAATTTTTCACCCAAAGCGCGCAACTCGGTCACCAGGCGCGGCCAATTTGCAGCTTTGGCCGCCGGATCGAGTTCGACACAGATGACAGGCCGTGCCTGTCCTGGCGTTCCTATGCCGACAAGGGCGGTGCGGAACACTGCCGGATGGGCATTGAACACGCCTTCGCACGGGATGGTAAACATAGTACCCGCGGACGTCTCGACCCGATGCGATTTCCGGCCACAAAACCAGAGCCGACCTTCGGCGTCGAGATAACCCAGATCGCCCATGCGATGGTAGAGCCGGCCCGTGGCGTCTCGCATTTTGGCCAAAGCCGTGTCCCGCTCCCGTCGAAAATAACCCACAGTCACAGTCGGGCCATGCACGGCAATCTCCCCGATCTGCCCTGCTGGCAGTGTCATGCTCTCCTCGTAGACTGGCAGCGCCGCGTCGCTGATCGGGATAACGGAGAGCCGCATATTGGCGACAGGCCGACCGACGCAAAGCCCTCCTCCCTCTTGTGTGCGTTGGCGATTGGCCAACACCTCCCGACTGCCAATCAGGCAAATCGGCATGCACTCGGTGGCTCCATAGGGCGTGTAAACCTGGACACCTTTCGCCAGCATGCGTTCCATACGTTCGAGTGTGGCTGGCAGAGCCGGCGCGCCAGCGGAGATGATCCGCCGCAAAGTCGGCAATTGCTTGCCACGCTTAACTCCGTCGCGGGAGAGCGTGTTTAAAAAGCCGGGCGAGCCGAACATGTTGGTGCCACCGAAATCGCTGATGGCTTCGTAGATGCGTTCGGGGTTGGCTTTGGCTGGATAACGCGGGTCCATGTCGGGAATGACGGCCGTCATGCCCAAGGCCGGATCGAAGAGCGCGAAGGGCGGAAACGTCGGCACGTCTATTTCTCCGGGAGTGATAGCGAACATGTCGCGGATCATCTCGACCTGGGCGATAAAGTTCGCGTGGGTGTAGATCACCCCCTTGGGTATGCCCGTACTGCCCGAAGTGAACAGGATCGCTGCCATGTCGCCAGCTGCCGGGGCGACGATGGTCAACGGCTCGGCAGCGCGACCCAGTTCACGCACCTCTTGTAGCGTCCAGCCGCTGCCGAAGTGTCCGCGCCCGACAGTCACCGAAATTTCGATCGAGCGCCGCGCCCAGCCCAGTATCCGCCGGGCCAACTGCGCCACTGCAATAGCGATGAAGCCTTTGGGCTCCACTTCGTTGAGGCATGTCTTGAGCGGTCGCATGCCGATGCCGGGGTCAATGAGTACCGGCACAATGCCGGTCTTGAACAGGGCGAACATCAGCGAGAAAAAATCGAGGCCCGGCTTGGCCATGAGCGCGCAACGGTCGCCGCGCTTGAGGCCAATGCGATAAAGCCCGCGCGCGATACAATCGCAATCGTGATCGAGCTGGGCATAAGTGAAATGCGTATAAGCAGCCCGCCCGGAGCTGTCGCGTCCGTGGGGCACGATGATCGCCGGCGCGTGCGGTCGCTCGCCGGCTACCTGCGGGAGAAAATCAGCGATATTACGGCTGACAGGATGGTTCATGGATATTTCCTCGTTTTGCTATCTTTTTCTTTGGCTTATTTTGCTTTATTCCAGCGGGGCTACCCGCTGTCTATTCCTTCCAAATAGGTAACACGTTGTCATGCGTCGTCTTCATCTTCCGGTCTGCGGCGTCGTCTTCGGCGCGGGAAACGCAGTATTACCGCATCTTTGTCCGGCACGGTTGCGTCGTATTCCGGCGAGGTACTCTCGTCTTTGTTGCCGGGTAAAGGCGGCAGCAGCGGTGTAGGGAATGTCACGAGCGGCGTCAGCTCCATGCTGGCAGCCTCTTGTTGTCTGGCCAGCCGCGCTCTTTGTGCCGCCAGTTCTTCCTGTTCCCAGTAAGCCAGCACACGCCGCCCGCGACGACGTTGCCGCCAGAAGGCGATGACTACGAGCAGGGCGAGGATGAAAAAGAGCGAAAAGAGAGTTGAAAATTTCCACAGCCAGAGCAGCAAGCTGTCTGCCGTGATTGTCTTTTTCCATGCTTGTTCGAGAGCCGGCTGGTCTACGCCGAGAGACTTGTGTAAAGCTTCAGAAAAAGAGCCGGCCGTGGTGTAGCTGTGCAAAATTTTCAGAAGCGCCTTGTCGCCGTAAGTGGTGTTGATATATTCGATGACGCTGAGTGACTGCATGTAAGATTGCAAGGCTTCTCCGGTGTCTTCAGGGAAATCATGTTCGAGCAGACTCAAAGGAATGACACGATCGAAAAGGAAACTTTCGATGATCTGTTCCTGGTATGTGAAATGAATCGCTTCGGAGAACCATTCACTCACACCTTCATTGAACCAGAGAGGCAGACGCCGCGTATGTTGTTTTTCCCAGGCGCCGAGATAGAGGTGGCAGGTTTCGTGGCGGATGACCGAGGCCAGAGTGTTGCTGATGATGCCGACCTTCGAACCGTCAATACCGATAGTGTATTTGTCGGGTAAAGCCAGACCCAGTGCCCAGGGCGGCAACTTGCTGCCGGCCAGGTCCTCCAGCCCTTCATGACTCAGACAGATAACCACCGAAGCCGGTTGCTGCAAAGTGATGCGGAGTTTTTGCTGGAGCTTTGGCGCGATTTCCTGATAAGCGGTGCGCACGATAGTGGCCATGCGCGCGGGATAGCGGGAGGGGAGACGCACAGTGAGCTGGCTATCCTGGGTGTACAGCACGGTCTGACACAAGCAGCAGACAAGAACGCACGGCACACAGAGGAAAAATCGTGCCAACATCACACTTCCTCGGACTCTTCTTTGCGGGGCAGACTCAACTGCTGCGGCGTGGCAATCCAGCGAATCATGTCAATATTGCGCTCGGCGTTGCCGAGAAAAGTTTGGATGTATTCGCGCAATTGATAGGCTGACCAGCGTTTGTAAAAATTGGGAAGCATAGTCTTGTCAATGAGTGCCTGGCAATATTTGCGTTCTTTACGACTCAACGTCGAGCTTTGGATTTTCGGCACCCAAGGCCGTCGCGCCCATTTTTCCATATCTTCGCGTTTGGCAAACGGTGCTTCGCCGGTCACCATGTGAAAAAAGATGGCACCCGCACTATAGATATCGCTCCAGGGTGTGAGAAACGTAGGTTTGTCGGGATAGAGCAGTGAACGCATCAATTCGGGCGAAACGTATTGCACGTTGTGGAAATCCACATCGAGCCTGGTCTGCAAAAAATCGGACTGAGTGAGATAGTCCACACCGCTGATGAAAGTCTGACCTGTTACCTCCTGGAGCAAAATATTGTTGGGACTGATATTGCGGTGGATGAACGAGAAATCGGCCAGATGGTCGAGTGCGGTGCTGAGGTCGAACAGAATCCATAGCGATTCTTTGAGGGTGAGTCTCGTCACTTTGAGCACAGCATTCAAGTTTTTGCCCTCTACCCAGTCGAGAATGACAAAACAGCGTGCCGGATCAATCGAAAAATCACGCGCGCGGATGATACCCTTATTGTGGTCGAGTACCATCAGAAACAATGCACGCCGCAGATATTTTTGTAATTCGATGTGCGCCAGGTTAGGGGGAGCAAACTCGATCAGATATCTTTTGGTGTCCTCCATGCAACGGCAGAAATACAGATTGTTCCTGCCAAGTAGCGGTATCTGGTCGAGGACCTGATAAAATCCTCTACCTCCCATGTAAATATCTTGTCCCAATAACTGGCTATTGAGTTCCTGGATTTTCTTGATCAGTTCGTTGTGTGTCAGCAAAATTTTGCCCCCCCAAAGGCAGATAGTCATTTTACTTCTCGCTTCGATTATAAAAGAATTCAATGCATAAAGCAAATGAAAATCTTCCTGACCAGACAGCAAGCACGGCTACTATGCCCTCTAATTATTGGGTACGCCCACGCGTTCACCCTGCCATAACCGTTTCGCTGCATCTTTGCTGTCAATCCAGAGCGACATCAGTGCCGGCACCAGGATAAGCGTGAAGATGGTGGAGAAAACAAGCCCGCCGACGATGGCGGTAGCCAGGCCACTATACAGTTCCGAGCCGGGCGTCCCCTTGATGCACATGGGCAGCATACCCAATATGGTGGTGAGCGTACTCATGAAAACAGGTCGCAGACGGGTACGCACGCTCTGGCGGATCGCTTCCTGTGGCGGCATGCCTTCGCGTTGGAAATTGAGCGCCTGGTGTACCAGCAGAATGGCATTGTTGACGACAAGTCCGCACAAAATGATGAAGCCGAGGACTGTCAGCATATCCATTGGCACATTGTTCCAATAAACCGCCACCACGCTGCCGGAAACGGCCAGAGGTACGCTCATCATAATAATGAACGGATACAGGAACGACTCGAAGAGGCTCGTCATGAGCAAATAGGTGACCACGAGTGCCAGCATGAACGACCAGAAAAAAGCTTTTTGCGTGCGTTCGAGATCCGAAGCGGTCCCCGCCACCTCAATGTGGTAATCTGCCGACAGCGTCGGGCGGATGGCGGCAAGCACCTCTTGCTTTACCTGCTGGATCGCTTCTTCCAGTGGCTTTTCATCGGGCAGGTAGACGCTCACGGTGATGGCGCGCTTGCGCTCGCGATGGAATATCTGAGTCGGGCCGGTGGTAGTGTAGATGCGTGCCACGGTCTCTAGCCTGGTTTTCTCGCGGCCGGGGATGATAAATTCTGCCTGCTTGAGCGCCTCGACGTTGGCGAGAAAACTTTCCTCCGCTTTCACCACGATGTCTATTTCTTCGGTCCCTTCACGCAAAGTGCCGGTCTTGCGTCCAGCCACCATGGTTTCCACCACTTCGGCCACCTCGGAAACTTTGAGTCCGAGATCGGCAGCCTTCTCGCGATCCACAGCGATGTGAATTTCCGGTAGCCCAGTCTCGAAATCTTTGATGATCTGAGCAAAACCGACTTTCTTGCCCAGTTCCTGCACCTGTGTTTGTATCTGCGTGGCGATTTCGTCCAACCTGGCGATGTCCGGACCGCGCACCTGGATTTCAAAATTTTTGGCCAGCGTGCGGCCAAAGAGCCCTGGTTTGACGGCAAACGCATATTCGGTGCCGGGCGTACCGTAACAGGCGCCGGTAATAGCGAAGGACATGTAATCAATGGCCGAGGGGAACGGCTTGCCACTCATGGGATTTTGCTTGAGCGGCAATTGGCTGGTCGGCAACACCGCATATTGGTCCTTGACGATGACGCCGATGATGCGGAAGCGCGCGTCAACGACGCTAAACATGTGGTTAACGATTTTGTTGTCGGGTGTGTCGCCTTTTTGCGGGTCGAACAACAGGCGCATGATCTTGTGTTCCATGCCGAGCGAAATATCGGAAGCCTTCTGGATGTTGGTGCCGGCATGCACCTTGTAGATGACGAGAATCATGTTGCGGTTGCCGGTGGGCAGGTACTCCAGGGCAGGCATGTAAGAGAAGGCGATCTGCACAGAGAAAACGGCAATGGCGGCAACGATGAGCGATTTCAACACAAAACCACTCGCCCATCTGGCCCAGAAAGCGGACATTTTCTCCAGGTATTTGCCGGTTACCAGATCGCCGCAAAAGATAAAAAAAGCGGCGGTGATTTTGCCCAACACATCGGAGAGAAAAAAAAGCTTGCCGGCGATGGCGCTCCAGACGCCTTCTTGCTGTTCGAGTTTCAGCATACGCGAACTCATCATCGGCGTGACGGTGATCGCTACCAGTAGCGACATGGCTACACTGCAAGAGATGGCAAGAGCGATGTCCTTGAACAACTCGCCCGCTTCGTCACTGACATAAAGGACCGGCAGAAACACGGCCAGCGTGGTGAGGGTCGAGGCCAAGACTGCCCCCCACACTTCGGTCATACCGTCGAGAGTCGCTTGCCGGCGAGATTTGCCCATTTCCATGTGGCGATAGACGTTGTCTATGACGACAATGGCGTTGTCAACCGTCATGCCCACGGCGAAGGCGATGCCGGCGAGCGAGATGATGTTGAGAGTGCGGCCGAACATCTGCAGAAAGATAAAGATGGAAATGAAGCAGATGGGGATAACGAGGGCGACAATGAAAGTGGCACGCCAGCTCTTGAGAAAAAAAATCAAAACGGCGGCGGCAAGAAAGGCACCCATGTACAAGTTGTCGAAGACAAAGCTCACCGATTCATGGATGTAGTCTGCTTCATCGTACACGATGGTCAGCTTGATGTCGGCCTGCCGCCCTTTGTAGACGATATGAGCGAAACGCTCATTCAGTTGTTTGACCTCAGCGCGCACGCGCTTGCTCACCTCGACGACATTGGCGCCGATCTTGCGGGCGACGCCGAGCGCAATGGTCGGCTCGCCCATGTTGCGCACGATGGACTGCACCCTTTCATAGGTGTCTTCGATGCGGGCAATGTCTCGCAGATACACGGTGCCTGACTCGTTGCGTGTCACCACCATGTGTCCCATTTCGGCTACCGTCTTGAATTGTCCGACCGTGCGGATGTTGTAGCGGGTCTTCCCTTCGTCAATATAACCGCCGCGCGAGTTCTGGTTTTCACTGAGGATCGCCTGCCGCACCGTGGCGACACCGACACCGCGCGCGGCCATCGCCTCAGGGTCGAGGAAAACGGAAATTTCGCGTTCACGCTTGCCAAAGGCACCGACATCGCCCACCCCTTCCACTCGCTCCAGCGAGTCCTTGATTTCTTTGTTGGCGAAGTGGCTCATCTCTTCGGCCGAGAGTGTCTTGCTCGTCATGGGAATCCACATGATGCGGTCCTCATCGGCGGACGACACGAGATCTATGAGCGGCCTGTCGGCATCGGCGGGCAGGTCCCCGACCATGTTCGATTTCTGCAACACTGCGACAAAGTGGGCGGCGATGCTTGTCCCCCAGGCAAATTCCATGTCGATAGTGGAAAAGGTTTCGGAAGACACGGAAGAAAGCTTTTCAAGCCCTTCTACCGAATTCATCTTCTCTTCCAGCTTGTCGGTGATCTGCTCTTCGACTTCCGGCGGCGCCGCCCCCGGGTAAAACGTGTAAATGCGGATCACCGGGCGGTCTACCGTCGGTTTCATCTGCACCGGCAAGTTGATGAGTGCAACGACGCCGAATACGGCGACCAGCAATACTCCGACTATGGTAGAAACCGGCCTGTCCACCGACCATTCGGACAACTTGAAACTCATGGATGTTCCCTCACTACGGCGAGCGTAGCCCCTGGATATACCTGGGGATTGTTGGTGACGACCACCTTGTCGCCGCCTTTCAGTTTATTGCCACAGTCGAGTATTTCAAACCAGTCGCCCTCCCTTTCACCCAGGGATACCGGCACGAATTCGGCCATATTGTCGGGCAACAGCTTGATGGCAAAGATTTTTTTGTCGCGGCGCAGTAAGGCATCGGCATGCAACAGAATGGCACTCGGCACCTCGCGCACGATGCCGGAGACACGGCAGAACATGCCCCAGGCAATGGCTCGTTTTGCGTTGTCGAGCAAAAAGCGCACCGCGAAATTGCGTGTGCCGGACGCGACTTTCGGCACGATTTCACACACTTCGCCACTAAAGCCCTGGCCAGGCAAGGCATCCAGGCTAATCTGCGCCTTCATCCCTTGGTACATGAAGCGAATGTACTCTTCGGGCACAGCAATTTCCACTTTGATTTTGCTGAGATCGGCGAGCGAGGCGACGACGCTGCCCATGTTGACCCACTCGCCCACCTCGACCTTTTTTTCGACGATGACCCCGGCAAAGGGTGCTTTCACCTGCGCCTTTTGCAAAGAGTCTTTCACCTGTGCCAGTAATGCCTCGGCACTGCGCAGTTCCGCTGCCGCGGCCTCTATCAATTCACTGCGAAAACCGCGTTCGACCAATGACAACTCGGCCTGTGTCTGATCCAGCCGCGCCGCCATCGCTTCATGGCTGAAACGGGCCAGATCCCATTCTGTGGCCGAAAGGTTTTTGTTGTAGTACAATTCCTCCTTACGTTTCAATTCGGCAGCAAGCCGCGCAAGCTCCACCTTCGTTTCCTTGACCGCCGCTTTCTTTTGCATGATCTCGTCAGGCAGATAACCTGCACGCAGACGTGCCAGGTCCGCTTTCAATTTGTCGCAGTTGGCGGTCTGCTCCTGTACTTTGGCCTGCCATAGATTCTCTTCGATCTTGGCGAGCGGTGTCTCTTGTAGCACATCCTGTCCATCTGCGATAGGCACAGCGGTAACAAGCCCGCTGATGCCTGCGGCCACATCCGCTTTGCGGTAAGGTAACGTGGTGCCAGTGAGAGCAAACGTGACGAGGAACGGGCGGCTTTGTACGGCACGCACTTCCACCTGCACAGGCGGCGGGCCGGCAAATGCGGGTTTGTTTTCTTTGGTTGCGGGTGGCGGGTTATCTTTGTTGGCAAGAGATGCGGAGTCCGGCTGACAACCGCTTATTATCAGCCCAAGGCACAGGAAAAACAAAAGATGGCATTTCCACATACTGAGTCCTCATAAAGAGATATGGACACATGACAGGCAGGACGATTTTGAGAAGACCAGCAGAAGAGAGAAGATGTGTCCTCTGCTGGCTTATCTACATGAAGCCAATCTGGTGATGAATTAGCAGAGCAAGCGAGGATAAATGCGTTACACACTACGCAGTTGTGCTAATTGCCCTGTTCAGGCATCTGCTGGTCATCGGCAGGTGTAGCAAGCACAACCTGATCTGTAGGTTGCGGAACAATGATCAGAGTCTTACATTGTGGGCAACGCACTTTCTGGCCTGCCATATTATTGGGTAGATAGTAGGTTTTTCCACCACAAGAGCACATAAAATGAACTGTCATAACCATCATTCCTTACAATTTACCAAGTTTTTCAAAATTATCTATGCTTGTAGTATAATGGTCGCCGTATCGTTTTGCAAGCTTTTTTTTCTCTGATTATGGCGATTAACGTAAAAGTTTCGCTGGATAAAAAATACTTATATTAATTCCATTCCATTATTAATTCCATAGAAATTGTTGACAGCGCCAGAGAAAAATGCTACTCTGCCAATAGAGATCATTGGCTAAACCTGAGAGGTACGCCATCGGTTCGTAGAATATTCTGCAGTTGTCGTCAGGGAAAGTATGTTAAAAGCAGTGTGACTTTCCATATTCAGATCTACACTGGAGAAAGCTATGACCCAGCAACCTCTAACCATCCGTGATTTGCCCAGCCATGAACGCCCGCGCGAAAAGGCACTGCGCTATGGTATGGAACGGCTGTCCGACGGTGAACTATTGTCTCTCGTGCTTGGCAGCGGTGTCCGCGGCAGCAATGCGGTGGCGCTGGCAAACGCCATTCTCGCCCGCTTTGACAATTTCCGCAAACTGGCCGATGCCGCCTTTGGTGAGCTGCGAACGATCCACGGTGTCGGGCCGGTCAGAGCACTCGAAATCAAGGCATGCCTGGAGATCGCTCGCCGCTTTCAGCAAATTGACCTGCAGCCGGGCGTCGTCTTGAACAGTACGGCACAAGTGTTCGGCTACTACCACGAAAAATTGCGTGATCAGAAGCGGGAAAAATTTTTCTGCGTGCTACTCGATGCCAAACACCGCCTCATTCGTGAGGAGGCTATTTCGGTCGGCAGCCTCAATTTTTCCATCGTCCATCCACGCGAGGTCTTTGCCACAGCCATCCGCGAGGCGGCGGAAAGCTTGCTTCTCGTGCATAACCATCCGTCCGGTGACCCTACACCGAGCAGGGAAGACATCGCTGTCACCCGGCGCTTGTGTGAGGTGGGCAAACTCGTCGGCATTGAGATACTCGATCATCTGGTAATCGGCAATGGCAGCTACTTCAGCTTTCTCGAACAAAATTTATTGCAGACAACGAGTACGCCTTCGGCGTAAGCTTATTTCAGAAGGAGGCAGGAATGTCAGAAAAAAATGACCAGAAAATACAACTGGGGCGACGTGATTTTTTAAAGGCCAGCTTAGGATTGACTCTGGGGGGAATGTTGGCATGGCCAGATTTAGCGCAGGCAGAAAACAAAGAGTTGTCCTATCGAGTAAGCGGCTGGTTCGGCAACCAGTACGATCTGGCGCATCAGTTCCGCGATGGATATGAGCCTTCAGAGCCGACCTCGTTTGAGAAGAAGGAAGTGGTTGTCGTAGGTGCCGGACTTTCCGGGCTCATCGCAGCATATAAACTGCGAGACATGGACACGCTGGTGCTAGAGTATGAGGAACAAACAGGCGGCAATGCCAAATCTCTTCTCTGGGAGGGAAATGCTTTTAACATTGGTTCTGCCTATTATGCGGAGGTGGATGGGCCGTTAGGAAAACTTTTGCAAGAAATCGGCGTCAAACCTCAGCAGATACCTGAACCGACAGATGTCTGGAAAATGAAAAATGGCTGGGTTTCTGGCCCTTGGTCTGAAGAAACAATGGGGCAGATGCCAGAAAAGCTACAAAAATCTATGCAAAGCTTGAAAAAAGCTCTGACCGAGATCACGGAGGGAGAAGATGGTCCACAGATTCCTTATCATACCTCTTCTTCCAAATCTCTCACACTCGACACGATCAGTTTTGCAGAATGGCTCAAGCCTTACATGACAGAAGAGGTCAAAGCGTTTATCGATGCCTATTGCTATTCCGCCGCAGGTGCCCCTTCGGACACGATCTCTGCCTTTGCGGGTATCTATCAATATTCCGAAATCTTAGCTCCTATCTATTCCACCTCTGCAGGCAATTCCACCGTGGCCCAGGCTTTAACCAAAGCAATCGAGGCTGCCGGCGCCAATCGTATACGCACCTCGGCATACGTATATCGGATCAGACAGAAGGGCGATAAGGTGGTGGTTTATTATATAGCCAATGGCCAGGCGCATGCAGTAGAAGCCAACGATGTTGTTCTTGCCATTCCTTATTTTGTGGCTGCTCGGGTCATCGAAGGGCTTGCCCAAGAACAAGAGACTCTTCTAACGTACCCCAAGTATAGCTCCTACATTGTAGCCAATCTACGTTTCGACCAGGTGGTGACTTTTCAGGGTTATGACAACTGGGTTCCCTGCATTGAGACTTTCCAGGATTTTATCCCGGTAGGCTGGCCAGAACAAAAACGCAATCTCGCACCAAACGGAGAATGCCAAATTCTCACCTGTTTTGCTCCGTACGTCAACTATTCTCTGGGAAGGCAGTTGATGCTAAAACAACCTAAAGAGATGCTTGCAGAATGCCTGGCGAATCAGGTTGAGCAGATTTTCCCAGGTGCAAAAAAACATCTCAAAGAGGTGTACCTTACCCGCTGGGGCCATGCTATGGTGAGAAACGAAGTCAACATGATAACCCGCTGGCTGCCTCGTGTACAAAAGAAAATCGGCTCCATCTACCTTGCTCATACCGACGGCCAGACGATTTCCACTGTGGAAACCGCTCTCCCTGATGCAATTTGGGCAACAGAGGAGATACGTGCTCATAAGAAAGGCTAGATTCTAGAAAAAAGGAAATTTCATTATGTACAAGAAACGGAAAGTGGTTAAACGTCGGACAAGTAGACGCTCCTCCAACGGACTGTGGTTGACTATCGGGGTGTGTGGGGTTGTTTTAAGCGTGGGTATGTTCCTTTTCATATCTCACAACGAGAAACCAAGCCGGGGGCATCAAAGAATCAATATCGGGGAAAATTCCCCAAACGCCTCCCAGAACCAAGAAGCTGAGAAGCCCAAAGCGAGCCAAGAACCTAAAATACCTGAAGCTGAGAATCCTGAGGAAACTACAAATAAAATCAAAGAACCGGAGATGCCGGACGGACAAAAGGTATCGCCACTGAAGCAAAAAACAGAGGAGACCACAGATACAATCAAAAATCCACCCAATATGGATACCCATCGTTTGTCTCCGGATGACATTTATATTGCCAAATGCAAAGAAGCGGATGCGGCAGGCACTGCTACAAAATATTTGGAGCTGGCTCAATGGTGCGAGCAACTGGGGATGGTAGATCGTGCACGAGATCAGTATTACAATGTGCTTAAGTTAGAGCCTGATAATGTCGAGGTACGAAAAAAATTCGGCCATATCTATGTTGGCACTTCGTGGATGAGCAAGGTGGAAGCCCGTCGCCAGGGTTATTATGAGTACCAGGAAGGCTGGTATCTCGCCAGCGAACTGGAAGAGCGCGGGCTTGTCCTTTATGAAGGGAAGTGGATTACCAAAGCAGAGAAAACGAAGCTGGATTCTCGATTGATGCCTGATAAAGATAAACTGGCAGCCGTTGCCAAAGAGAAAAATGAGAAGAAAGATACGGACAAGACAGAGCTAGAGCCAAAGCCCAGCAAACGTCAAGCGGACATTGTCACTTTTCCTTACCACTATACGCACGTCACGACGCCTCCGGGATACTGGCAGGATTGTCCCCCACCCTTGTTTTTCGCACCTCTAGGCGAGAAGCTTTTCATCAAGAGCATGCAAGATACGCAGGACGATTATTACATGGTGCTGACTACCTATATGTTTGGCAGCATTGAGTTGGACAAGGGAATCTATGTGCGCGGCAGCCATTACCAAGATATTATGCGGGGCTACGCTTTGTACATGCGCAACTCGTTTGACGCTTTAAAGGTCACGGCCAAGCCGGCGGACAATTTTCGTATCGGCTCTGTTACTTTTTTTCAGGCAGAGGGCTTGGCTAAGAGAGATAAGCAAGTATGGATAATGGTTTTCGCTTTCTTCAAGTGTGGGACATTCATTGACCGCAGCCACTGTATCACCTTTATGACGCACAAAAAGAAATTTAGCGAACGAGTTTCGCAAAAAGCGGAGCACCTTCTGAGAAACCTGGATTCTATCAAGACGATCAGTAAAGATCGGTGACAGCTCCTGTTTTCTGAAGCGGCAGCCAGAATAAATCAGCATAGAAGCTGCGCATCGGCTATTTTTTCAGTGCATATAAGAGCTTCAGAAAAAAACTGCCAATTTTCATGGTGAAGCCGGAAGGTTGGTCGCTTGCCTCAGGCAATTTTCCTTCAGTGCCGTACATGTTTTCCATCATCTTGCCGACACTGCTCTTGACCATACTGCGCAGAGGGAGATGGGCGATCATCCCGTACATGGCGGCACCGCCGGTAGTAGACAGCTCTGGATGTTGTTTGACATAGGCAACGGCGGATTTCAGGTCGCTGAGATACTGGGAAACCACCGTGGCGTGGGCCGGCGTCACTGTGGCGTGGATCGTTTCCGGCCGTTGCTGCCGGTCAATATGCCACCCGCGTTTCTCCAGCTCATCGCCGACCGCGTAAATGTTGACGTCCGGCGATCTTGAGCAGTAGGCAAAAATGCTCATGTCCGGCTGCCCGATCAGTTCCAATTCGGGGATGGTGTGAATGCCGTCCAACAGCTTTTGCGTCGTTTCCATAACCTGTTGTACCAGTTCCTTGTATCCACTCTCGCCCAGACTGTGCATAGCAGCCCAGGCTGCGGCAATCGCCCCGCCGGGGCGAGTTCCCAGCATAGCCGGTGAGGCGAATATCCCGCCCGGCCAATTTTCGTAAATGAAGAATTGGTGTTGTAAAATCTTCATGCACCGGTAGATGATAAGCGATGACCCTTTGGCGCTGTAGCCGTACTTGTGCAGATCCGCCGAGATCGAAGTTACCCCGGGTAGGCGAAAATCGAACACGGGAACCGTTCGCCCCAGCTTTTCCAGAAATGGCAGAAAAAAGCCGCCGAGACAGGCATCCACGTGCAGCGGCAGTTTCTTCCGCAAGGCTATTTCACTCAACTCTGCAATGTTGTCAACCATGCCATGCGGATAAGATGGCGCCGAACCGACAAGCAAAATAGTGTTGCGGTCTATCAGGCGGCGCACCGCATCGGTATCTACCCGAAATTCGTTGGTGAGCGGGGCATGTACGATCTTTACGTCGAAATAACTGCCGGCTTTGTCAAAAGCGACATGGGCCGATTCCGGCACGATGACATTGGGTGTTTTGCCACCATGTCTGCGCGCACGGGCCAGATCACGGTAGGTTTTGACCGCCATGAGCACGCTTTCCGTGCCGCCGGAGGTCATGGTACCCACAACATCAGTGTCGCCATGAAAGAGGGCGGCGGTCATCTGGACGACTTCGGCTTCAAACTGTTTCAGGCTTCTAAACGCCATGGGATTGAGGCCGTTTTCCGCGAAAAACAGCTTGTACGCTTCCTGGACAAACTGGCTATGTTCTTCACCTGCGTAGTAGACGAGGCTCCAGGCTTTACCTTGCCGCCACTTGGCGTCATTTGATTTGGCGGCAGTCATCATCCGCAAAACCTCGTTTTTGTCAATCCCTGTTTCGGGAAGTCTGTGAAGTTGGTCCATAGCAACTGCCTTAAAGAGGTCTATAGTATTTATGAGACAAGCCAGCGGAAACAGTAACCCATCGAGATGCCCAGGTAATTGCCGATGGCGTAACCAATGATGCCCGAGATGATACCGGACAGTACGATCGTTTTGTTGTTGAGCGCCGCGGCTATTGGCGGCACAAAAGGCGGGGACATGATGAGTGAAACATTGATGATGATAAAAGTGTCGGTATCTATATTGAACAGGCGGCAAAAAATGGCGTGCAACAGCATACTGCCAAAAATCGAGAAAACGATGAAAAACACCAACGGATAATGGACACTGATGATGCTGCCCCAGTTTACCATCGAGCTCACGACCAGGCAGAACACCATAATCAGGTAGATGCCGAGTTGAAAAGTGCGTTCGATGCGATGAACCGCCGGAATGAACGAGCAGCCAATGGACAGGGTCGTGATCGCCAATATCGCGGTGACTGTCGCATAGTGCTGAGACACCAGATGCGTGCTGAGTGCGGCGGTGACCGAAATCAAAACCGCCAGACAAAGTGCCCCGACCAGGGGTATTATTTTGTCTTTGCCAAGCATGTCCCGGTAAGATTGGATGCTCTCCACCTCGAGTCCAGTCTCGGCATCCGTGACGCCGGTATCGTGAAATTTGGGCAGCAGCAGTCCGAACACCCTTTGCGCGACAGTCAGGCAGAAGAAGACATAGAGCATGGAAAAAACGGTGTCGTATGTGTATACCAGCACAAAGGTGTTGGTGTCAACACCAAGTGCCGCTTTGATAGCGAACAGGTTAGGTGTGCCGCCCACATAGACGCCGATACCCATGGCTGCTACCTTCCAGGCGTCCGGAACGCTGCTGCGGAGGCACAGATAAGCGATGAATGTGACAATGACTACGGCGCAGATGCCAAGTACCATGCACAGCATGGCTTGACCGGCCAGGCATGACCACTTGCGCATATCCATCGAAAACAGCAGCAACGGCAGTGAAACGGCGATCAAAATATCCCCCAGCGTGAGCTGCATCTTGTCAAAACCGGCAGGAAAAACATGAAGGTTGCCCGCTGTGATACCGACAAGGTAGCAGATCACCACCGCACCGATTTTCTGGAGGACAGGGAAACGGTAGCAAAGACAGAGAATGATCGCCGGGCACAGAAAATACCACAACAGAAAAAAAGTAGTTAGCATGGTCTTATAGTCGCTGTAAAAAAATAACTGCTACAAGTTGCTTGATCTTTTGCTCAATGGCGTCGTCACGCCCTCAGTTACAGAGCTACGGCTATGCGCCTTCGGTCGTTTCTAGCCATTGAACAAAATCTCTGCGCAACTTGTATTAGGGCGTATCCAATAATTAGGGGGCATAGTAACTTTTTTGAAATAAGTACAAGAGTACAAGCCTATCACCTCTCCCCTGGCGGGCTGTTTTGTACCCAC
>JAGVGO010000010.1 GCA_020057085.1 Planctomycetota bacterium
TGCTTCTTTATTATCACGAACTTGACTTGTGGGTACAAAACAGCCCGCCAGGGGAGAGGTGATAGGCTTGTACTTATTTCAAAAAAGTTACTATGCCCCCTAATTATTGGATACGCCCTAGAAGAAGGAGATTTACCATGCGTAACTTATTGCTTGCGATTTTCAGCGTCTTGCTTTTGCTCACGAATACAATAGCACAGGATAAGAAGTTCGACAAACATAAACTGTCAGAGCGCCAGGTGTGCAAAGGCAAAATCGTCTGTATTGGCTGCACCCTGGAAGCTCAGGAAGGCGGTGCGGATGCCCAATGTACGCTTCACGCCAAACACGCCCAAGGTCTACTCATGCTGGATGGCACGTTGTGGACATTTGTGGATAACGCCAAAGGGCACAGGGTCATCACCAATGAGAAACTGCGCGGTAAAGAGGTAGAAATCTTGGGCTGGAAGTGGGCCAAAGCGCAGTACATCGAGGTTTCCAAGTACAAGGTCAAGGAAGGCACTAAGTGGGTCCTTTATGACTATTGCAAAATCTGCGGGTTTGAACCTGGCGACCACAAAGACAAGGACCTTTGTGCGGGCTGTTCAGGAGAAGGCGAGTGCAAGTAGACGATGAGAAATATTTTTAACGTGATGGTTTTCTTAATCCTGCTGGGATTTTTTGGGTTTACTGCCAACGACTGGCAGATACCGTGGGCCGGCAAACCGGTCCATGGCCAGGATTGGTGTGAGACACACCAGGTAAAGCTTTCCCTCTGCGACAAGTGTAATCCCAAACTGGCTCGCGCAGGAACATTGGTAATTCGCGAACGGGAACCGCAGCCAGGAGAATGCCCCAACACCCTGGTGCGGATTACCTTGGCGACTGATGTCGCCAAACAAATTGGCCTCCAATTCCACACCGTCGAGCAGCGTAATGTCGCGGAAACTATCCGTGCCAATGCCGAGACACAATATGCTCCTGGCAAATACGCCCGCATAGCATCGCGGATCAGTGGCGTCATGCGCGAGGCCAAGGTGGTGCTGGGCGATGAAGTAGAACCAGGAACCATTCTCGCCCTGCTAGACTCTGCTGAGTTTGCCCAGGCCAAGACTGAATATTTGCAGGCTCTGGCGGTTATGGATCTACGTAAACAGACACACGAGCGAGAGAAGAGTTTGTCAGCGCAGAAAGTCAGCACCTTACGCGAACTCCAGGAAGCACACACTGCCTTTGTTGAGTCCGCAATCGCCGTGCAACGCTCGTTGCAAAAACTCAGGTCTTCAGGGCTTAGTGCCGAACAAATCAATGCCGTAAAAGATAGCAACGACACCTCGGCGATCCTGGAAATCCGCGCTCCGTTTCAGGGTATTGTGGTGGAAAGTTCGGCGGTAACGGGTGAAATTGCGACCACCGATAAGCCCATCTTTGCCGTGGCCGATATGGAGCGATTGTGGCTGACGATAGACGTGTATGAAGCCGATATTGCCAGGGTCGAGAAAGGGCAACGGGTAAAATTCAGAGTGGAAGGGATGCCCGGCCAAAATTTTTCTGGGAAAGTCATGGCGATTGGCAGCGAAGTCAATGATAAGACGCGAACCGTGCCGGTCTTTGCGGACATCAAAAATTCCCAAAACTTGCTGCGCACCAACATGTTTGGTCAGGCGGAGATTACAGTCAAGCCGGTCGAGCCGAAATTGCTGATCCCTAAGGATGCGATTCATAGCGACGACGATGGCCATCTTTTTGTGTTTGTTTCCCCGCTAGCGAATATTTTTCAGAGCCGCGCAGTCCAGACCGGCACCGTCTATGAGGCAGGCTATGAGGTTCTCTCAGGTCTTTCGCCGCAAGAGAAAGTTGTTACCACCGGCAGCTTCCTGCTCAAGAGCGAAGTCATGCGCGGACAGATGGGGGCGGGCTGATGCCCAGACAAATGAGGTGCGGCGTGACCGCAAACTACAATGCTCAACTGGATTATTGATTTTTCTCTGCAAAACCGCAAACTGGTTTTACTGTTCTCCCTGCTTCTTATCGTGACCGGCGTTTTTGCGATGAGACGGCTTTCCATAGATGCTTTCCCGGACGTAACCGATGTGATGGTACAGATCAATACCACCGCTCCGGCGTTAAGCCCTGAAGAGATAGAAAAGCAGATCTCCGCCAGGGTGGAGCAGGCTATGGCCGGCATCCCGAACCTCAAACTGGTTCGCTCACTATCCAAGTTCGGATTGTCACAGGTGACCGTCGTTTTTAAAGACGGCACAGATTTATATTTTGCCCGTGCGCAGGTACTGGAGCGTCTGCAAGCCGTAGAACTCCCCACAGGAATGGAACGTCCGGTAATGGGGCCGATTGCCACAGGACTCGGCGAGATCTATCACTACGTCATTACCAGCCCCAGCCACGATCTCACCGAAGCCAGGATCATCCATGATTGGGTGATCAAACCGCAACTGATGTCCGTAGCCGGGGTGGCCGAGATCAACTCCTGGGGCGGCTTCGAAAAACAGTTCCAGGTGGTCGTCTCTCCCTTCCGCCTCATCAAGTATGGTTTGGCCATCCAGGATGTGCTGGCAGCACTGCAAGAGTCCAACATGAACGTCGGCGGAGGCAATGTCGGCGCGGCGGGCGAAATCCTCCTGGTGAGCGGGCGCGGGATCGTAACGAATACACGGGAGATCGCCCAGATCGTCATCGTCGCTTACGATGGTCGCCCGGTCCGCATCTGCGATGTGGCCGAGGTGGTCGAGGGACACGCGCTTCGTCGCGGCGTGGTTACGGCGGAAGGGCGTGGCGAAGTGGTACTGGGGCTTGGTTTCATGCTGATGGGAGAAAATAGCCACGAGATCGCCCGGCGTCTGCGCGAGCGGCTGGCAGAAGTGAAAAAGAACGTTCCCCCAGGCACCGATATCCGCGTGGTCTACGATCGCACCGAGCTCGTGGATCTGGTGATCCGTACTGTCAAAAAAAACCTGTTCGAAGGAGCGTTACTGGTCGTTGCCATCCTCTTTTTATTCCTCGGTAATTTTCGCGCCGCGCTGATCGTCGCGCTGGCAATACCGTTGTCCATGCTCTTTGCCTTCAATATCATGGTGCGGACCGGGGTTGCAGGCACGCTGATGAGCCTTGGCGCTATTGATTTTGGGTTGATCGTTGACAGCTCGGTGATCATGATCGAAAACTCCATGCGTTGCCTCCACGAAGACAGCGCCAATCGCTCTGTTATCCAGGTCGTTGCGGCCGCTTCCAAAGAAGTCCGCAAGCCGACTTTGTTCGGCGAATTGATCATCATGATTGTCTATCTGCCGCTCCTGGCACTGGAAAGCGTAGAAGGCAAGCTCTTTCAACCGATGGCACTCACGGTCATTTTCGCCCTCACCGGTTCCTTGATTCTTTCGCTGACCCTCACGCCGGTACTGGCAAGTTACCTGCTGCCGCGACACCTTGCCCAGCACGCTGATCCTTATGTGATTCGCTTGTTAAAAAGAGTGTACCGTCCTGCCGTGAGGTTTGCCGTAGAAAACCGCGTTCTCACTCTTGGCTGTGCCTTGATCGTCATGCTGGGAACAGTACCCATTGCCTTGAAACTGGGAACGATCTTTGTGCCGCGACTGGATGAAGGCTCAGTCGTCATCAACACCGTGCGGCTTCCCGGTGTTTCCATCGAAGAATCGGCCCGTTTTTCGACAGCGATTGAGCGGCTGCTGCAAGAGAAGTTTCCTCACGAGATCGCTTCCATCTGGACCAGAACCGGCACCCCTGAAGTCGCTACCGATCCTATGGGCATCGAGGTAAGCGATGTTTTCATCATGCTGACACCGCGCCATCAGTGGCAACAGGCCAAAACTAAGGACGAACTTGTCAATGCCATAGACAAAGTTCTAAAACCGTTGCCCGGCATGAACTACTCGTTCACGCAGCCCATCGAGATGCGTTTCAATGAAATGATTTCAGGGGTCCGCACGGATCTGGGCGTCAAAATATTCGGTGATAATTTCATAACCTTGAAAGATTTGGGCGAGCGGGTACGGGCGATTCTGGCCTCAGTTCCCGGCGCCAGCAACCCATTTTTGGAGCCGCTCGTCGGTCAGCCCATTCTGGAAATAGTCTTGGATCAGGAGGCTCTCTCACGCTACGGGCTTAGAGCCAGTGAAGTGTTAGACATCATTGAAGCTTTAGGCGGCAAAGAGGCGGGCGAGGTACGCATAGGAGAGATGCGCTTTCCACTGGCGGTACGGCTTCCTGCACGCTATAGCGAAAACCCTGCCCTGGTGCAAACGATCATTGTCATGACCACTAACGGGCAACGCATTCCTCTGGCGAAACTCGCTAAAATCAAACGCAGCAGCGGGCCGATGGTGATCAATCGCGAATGGATGAAACGCCGGGCAGTGGTAACCTGCAATGTCATGGGGCGTGATCTTGGCAGCTTTGTGGCCGAGGCACGCCAGCGTATCCAGGTTGAACTGGGAGAAGAGCTACAGAAACTGGGCTATCGCATCGAATTCGGCGGGCAGTTTGAAAATTTGGAACGCGCCTCCAAACGCCTGGCGATCATTGTTCCGCTGGCATTTACCCTGGTCTTTTTCCTGCTCTTTGCGACCTATGGTAATCTTGCCGACTCGCTGCGCGTCTTCACCGGCGTCCCCTTTGCGATAGTAGGCGGTGCCTGGGCACTATACTTGCGCGAGCTGCCATTCAGCATCTCGGCAGCGGTCGGATTTATCGCCCTGTCTGGGATTTCTGTCTTGGCGGACATGATCATGGTACACACCATCCGTCAATTCATTAACATGGGCTGTAGCGTAAAAGAGGCGGCACTGAATGCCGCGGAACGCAGATTACGACCGGTACTCATGACCGCACTCGTAGCAAGCCTTGGGTTTATGCCAATGGCGTTCAACACAGGTGTCGGTGCCGAAGTACAGTGCCCCCTTGCTACCGTGGTCATTGGCGGCCTGCTCTCATCCACACTGCTCACCCTGTTTGTCCTGCCCACTTTGTATGTCACTCTACGGCAGGGAGTGTTGGAAAGATCGTTCAACGAGAAATAGAAAGGCTTGGAACGCTCGCGGCACTAGCCCGGCAACGAAATCGTAAAGCTACTCCCGGCCTGCAACTTGCTTTTGACACTGATGGTGCCATGATGCAGTTGGACGATGTGTTTGACGATCGCCAGCCCTAAACCGGTGCCGCCCATGTCACGGGATCTTGATTTGTCTACGCGATAGAACCGTTCAAAGATTCTGTCCCAATCGGCTTCGGGGATGCCGATCCCGTTGTCTTGAACCGTGATTTCGATGGCCACTCCGGTGTGACGCGCCTCGATCCGTATACAGCCATGGTCGGGCGTGTACTTGATCGCATTGTCCAACAGATTGCCCAGTGCCTTTTCCAGCAGATCAGGATCGGCCTTGACGGGCGGAACATTTTCCAGGACATGCTGTTCTAGCATATGGTGTTTGGCCGCCAGTGCTGGCCGAAAATTTTCCACGCTTTTTTCGACGATGTGACGCAAGTTGGTCGGTCTGATTTTCGCTACGCCTTGGTGTGATTCGATGCTGGAGAGGTCGAGCAAGTCAGCGACCAGGTTGAGCAATTGCCGCGTGTGTTTGCCGATGATGTCAATGAATTCCTGCGCTTTGTCGCGTTCGGCGGGCGACAGCTCCTTGAGCGTCTCCAGATAGCCGTGGATGAACGTCAAGGGCGTTCGCAGCTCATGGGAAGCGTTGGCCACAAAATCTTTGCGCAATTGGTCATATTTCATCGCTTCGGTCACGTCGTTCACGACGAAAATAAAGCAGCGGGACGGCAGCGACCCAGCCGTCATAGGCACACAGTAGACGCGGAAATGGCGGGAAGCTCCGGTGATGACTTCTTGAGCCAAGATTGCCGCTCTTCCCTTGATGGCGGCTTTGGCAAATTGGAGAAACTGGTCGTGGCGGACGATTTCCCACAAATATTTTCCAGAAGCGGTCAGGTGGTCGAATTCCAGAAACCGGGCGACGGCGTAGTTGGTAAACAAGATCACTTCCTGACCGTCCACCGCAATAACTCCCTCGCGAATGCCGGACAACACAGTATTAAGCAGGTTCTTGCGCTCTTCGATCTCGGCGAATCTGGCCCGCAACTCTTCCCGCATCGCGGTGACGGCATTGGCTAGCAGCCCGAGTTCATCTTGGCCTTTGTCGTTTACCTCACCGGAAAAATCGCCCTGGGCGATGGCCTGAGAAGCATCGACCAGGCCCTTGATCCGGCGGGTCAAGGTGCCAACCAAGCGGAATCCCATGATCGCCGCTACCAGGGTGAGGAGGAGGAAAGTGATCCCGACACCCGCGTACATTCTATGGTAGATATGATCTAATTCGCTCAACGGCACTGCCAGTCTCAAGATCCTGCCAGCAGGCTGGGCCACTTCCCAGAGAACGGCCAGATACAGCATTTGCATGGACCGGGTTTTGCTGTACCTGGACTCGTAGCCCAGACCCGTGTTCCTGGCCATGATTACTTCCGGCCGCAGGCGGTGATTCTCCATAAGTGTCGGATTGGCCTCGGAATCGGCCGTCACGCTGCCGTCGCCTTCAATGACGGTGATGCGCAACTTGAGTGCCGTGCCGACTTCCTGAACTCGGATATTGAGCATGGCCGGGGCAGCCGGCGCCTGGCCCAGATAAAATCTGGCCAACGCCGCAGATCGCCCTAGATGCCCGGACACTTCGGCCACATAGCTCTGGCGGAAAAAAATCACCGCTACGCCGGAGAGTACTCCCAACGCCAGCAGTATCAGCACCATGTAGGTGACAAACAATTTGTTGAATAATCTATTTTGCAACATAAGTTTGACCTACGTTTCTTGCACATTGTCCGGGTTAAATTTGTAGCCGACACCACGGATCGTTTCGATCAGGCTCTTACACCCGCCGAGTTTCTTGCGTAGCGAAACGATGTGGACATCCACGGTGCGGTCGAAAATTATAGCATCCCCACCCCTGCCCGCTGAAATCAGGTCGTCGCGGGTAATCACCTTGCCCGGTCGGCTCGCCAGATACCAGAGCAAATTGAACTCCGTCGGGGTCAGTTCCAGCTTGTTCTTGGCGTAGAACACTGCCCGGCCAGCGTAATCGATCTTGAGTTGGCCGATTTTCAACACGTTAGTATGGGTCTGAACCTCGGAGCGCCGTAACACCGCTTTCACCCGGGCAACCAGCTCGCGCGGGCCGAATGGTTTGGTGATATAATCGTCGGCCCCCAACTCCAGGCCGAGGACTTTGTCGATTTCCTGTGCCTTGGCGGTCAACATGATGATAGGAATCCCGGCGGTGTCCGGTTCGGCTTTCAATTTTTTACAGGTTTCCAGGCCGTCCATTCCTGGCAGCATCAGATCCAGGAGGATGAGGTGTGGTTGGTGTTTTTTGGCATGGCCAAATCCGGTGAGGCCATCGCGGGCACCAATGACCAGATACCCGTCTCGGCTCAAATGGAAATCCACCAGTTTGATCAGATCCGGTTCGTCGTCAATGACCAGTACGGTTTTCATGGCGCAATTTCTCCTCGTGATGATGCCGGACATCCCTGGCCTCGACCAGATAGATCACCTCTTCCGCAATATTGGTGGCATGATCGCCAATCTTTTCCAGGTTCCTGGAGATTAGAATGATGGAAAAGGCCCGGGGTATCGTGGATGGCTCTGACATCATGTAGGTCAAAAGCTCCCGGAATATCTGGTCTTTGTAAGCGTCCACTTTATCGTCCGTGGTCAGTACTTGCCGGGCGCGGGCCGAATTTTTCTGGACATAGGCATCCAGGCTCTCATGGACCATCCCTTGGGCAATGTCGGCCATGATCGGCAAATCCACAAACGGTTTCAACTGCGGATATTTTAACAGAAACCGCGTGCTTTGGCAAATGTTGATGCTTTGATCAGCAATGCGTTCCAGCTCCGCGTTGATTTTAGACGCGACGATCAGAAACCGCAAGTCGGTTGCCACCGGCTGCATCAAGGCAATCAGGTGGACGACCTCTTCGTCAATTTCGATCTGCAAGTCGTTGACCTGATCTTCCAGCTTGAACACCTCCTCGATTTTGGCGGATTCCCGATCCACAAGAGCCTGGATGGCAATTTTGATCATCTCTTCGGACAGGGCTGCCATTCGGAGCAGTCGTTCGTTTATCTGTCTCAATTTTTCGTCAAAGTGTCGGTGCATAGCGTTTTCCTAACCAAATCTGCCGGTAATATAACCTTCGGTACGTTTGTCCTGCGGCTGCGTAAAAATTTCCGCCGTCTTGCCGTATTCGACGAGTTCGCCCAGCAGAAAAAATCCGGTGAAGTCCGAAATCCTTGCGGCCTGTTGCATATTGTGCGTAACGATGACGATAGTGTACCGTTGTTTGAGTTCGTAAATCAACTCTTCGATCTTGCCCGTAGAAATCGGGTCGAGCGCCGAGGCAGGCTCGTCCATGAGCAGTATTTCTGGTTTGATCGCCAGCGCCCGCGCAATGCACAGCCGTTGCTGTTGCCCACCGGACAATTCGAGCGCGTTCTTGTGCAACACCGCCTTGACTTCATCCCACAACGCCGCATCTTTCAGACTTTGCTCCACCCTGGCATCCAGCTCCGCCTTGTTGGCCATACTGCCGTTGATTCTCAGCCCGTAGGCCACGTTCTCGTAGATGGTTTTAGGGAAGGGGTTGGACTTCTGAAAGACCATGCCGACTTTGCGGCGTAATTCGGTCACGTCCATATTTTTGGCATAGACATCCTGGCCGTCGAGCAAGACGCGGCCGGCAATCCGTGCCGCTTTGATCAGGTCGTTCATGCGATTGAATATCCGCAAAAACGTACTCTTGCCGCAGCCGGACGGCCCAATGAGCGCATGGACTTTGTTGGGTAGAAATTGCAACGTCGCATTTCTTATCGCCTTGACCTGGCCGTAATAGACATCCAGGTTTATGGCTTCGAGTTTGTAAGGTTCGTTCAACATCTCTTTTTCCTGTAATGCCAGCGAATGATGATGGCGAAAAAACTCATGCCCAGGACCATTGCTACCAGTACCAGTGCCGTCGCATACCGGATATCTTGCCCAATATTGGGAATTTGCGTGGCGATGACATAAAGGTGGTATGGCAAGGCCATGACCGGATCGAACACGGAGTTCGGCAGATGCGGCAAATAAAAGGCGGCGGCGGTGAACAAAATCGGTGCAGTTTCGCCGGCAGCGCGGCCGATGGCTAAAATAGCACCGGTCATAATTCCCGGCAAGGCGTTGGGCAGGACGCAGTGCCAGATCGTTTGCCACCGTGTGGCACCGAGTGCCAGCGAAGCTTCCCGGTAACTCTGCGGCACGCTAGCCAGTGCTTCCTGGCTGGAAGTGATGATGATCGGCAACACCAGGATGGCCAGGGTCAGCGAGCCGGACAGCATCGAGACACCGCAACGCAGCAGCATCACGAATAGTCCCAGGCCAAATAGCCCATAGACGATGGACGGCACGCCGGCCAGATTGACGATCGCCAGTTTGATCGTCCAGGTCAGGAAATTGCGCCGGGCGTATTCGGTCAGATAGATGGCCGCTGCCACACCCAACGGTAGTGCGATGGCAATGGTACCGCCGACCAGCCAGCAGGTGCCGACGATAACGGGATAAATCCCGCCACTCCGCATCCCGTCACGCGGAATGTCGGTCAAAAATGTCCAGGACAGAGCCGTCACACCTTTGCCAATCAAGACGGCCATGAGCAGCAACACCGGCAACAACACCAGGGACGTAGCGGCCAGCAAGCCGGCAAAGGCGATCTTTTGTACGGTGTTCGGTGAGAGCCGAGATAGCTTGGTTTTGAATTTCATATCACTACGATTTCTTGACGTTGGTGACGAACAGGTTGCTCAAACAATTGATGACGAAAGTGATCAGGAACAACAACGCCCCGATGGCAAACAACGCGAAATAATGGTCGCTGTGGTGGACGGTTTCGCCCATTTCCGCAGCGATCGTGGCGGTCAGCGTGCGCATGGGCTGGAGCAGACCGCTGGGGATGACGGCGGCGTTGCCGGTCACCATCATCACCGCCATGGTTTCACCGATGACCCGGCCCAGTGCCAGCATCACGGCAGCCGCAATGCCGGGCGAGGCCGCAGGGACGATTACCCGCATCAGCGTCTGCCACTCGGTCGCTCCCAGTGCCAGCGACGCTTCCTTGTAGGTGCTTGGCACGGCGCGTATCGAATCTTCGGCGATACTCACCAGTGTCGGCATCGCCATGAACGCCAGCACCATCGAGCCGGCCATGCCGGTCAGACCGGTAGGCAGACCAAAGATCGACCTGACCAACGGTACGATCGTGACGATACCCACAAAGCCAAACACCACGGAGGGAATGGCGGCCAGCAGCTCCACCGTCAGCTTGAGATACTCCCTGACGAACGGCGGTGCCACTTCGGCAATGTACACGGCACAGGCAATGCCCAGCGGCATAGCAATGACCATAGCTCCTAACGTCACCCACGCCGAGCCGGTCAGCAACGCTACCACTCCAAATTGGGGTGGATCAGAAATCGGATACCAATGCGTCCCGCCCAAAAATTCGGCCAGGGTCACAGTGTCGAACAGACTGCTCGACTCCTTGAGCAAAAACAGGAAGATCAGGCCGACCATGGCGATAGTTATGAGGCCACTCAGAAAGATCATCTTCTCGATGACGAATTCGCCAATATGCCTGGCCAGCTTGCCATACTTGGTGGACATGGAAAATCCTCATTTCACCGGCACAAAGTCGAGTTGTTTCACAATGGCCTGCCCCTCGGTGGAGAGTACGAAATCCAGGAACGCCGCCACTCTGCCGGTCGGTTTTGCTGCGGCGTAGAAAAAAAGTGGCCGGGAGATCGGGTAACTGCCCTTAGACACCGATTCTGGAGTGGGAAGGATATAGCTGCCGCCTTTTTGCGCCACCGCGAGCTGTTTTTGTTTTGGTCCGACATAACCAAGGCCGTAGTAGCCGATGGCGGCTTTGTTCTGAGAAATCTCATCGGCAATGGCCTGAGAAGAAGGCATGAGTAAGGCGGACGCGGCGAACTCTTCGCTACCTTTCTCGTTCCCTTTGCGGAGAATATGCTCTTTGAAATAGACGTGCGTACCGGAATTGACCTCGCGGGAAAGCAGGACGATGCCGAGTGCCGGCCCGCCCACTTCCTGCCATGACTTGATCTTGCCGGTGAAGATGTCGGCAAGTTGATCGATGGTCATCTCTTTGACTGGATTGAACGGATGGACCACCACCGCCAGGCCGTCCAGGCCGACGATGTATTCCTGCGGCTGCCGCCCGTTCTTTTCGGCCAGCCGTTTTTCCTTCTCTTTCATCGCTCTGGAACTTTGGACCAGGTCGCAGGTGCCGTTGATGAGTGCCGCAATCCCAGTGCCGGAACCGCCGCCCGTGACCGATACAGTAACACCCGGATGTTTTTTCATGAACGCTTCGGCCCAGGCCTGTCCCAGATTGACCATGGTATCCGAACCTTTCAGATTCAAACTCCTGGAGGTTTGGTCAGCGGGCGGTGTCACGGCAGGTTGGTTGGGGGTCTTACCAGACCGGTCGGTGCTACCATTACCGCAGCCCATAAGGCCGATAACCATAAATAACGATACCATGATAAATTTCATCATCTCGACACTCCTTTGTGTAAAAGTGTAAAAGCCAGCTTGATTGTAGCAACAAAGTGTTAAGATTTGATGAAGGCTGGATGAAATTTTGATGAAGATGGGGGCTTTACCGCGTTTCTCAGATTGATTGCATACACTATCGGCTTGAACCACTTCAAAGTACGGATGCTCATGTATGCAATCCGGTTGAAAACCGCGGTAAGGGAGAAGCCAGTAAAGAGAAATTGCAAGAGATTTGGCAAGGCGTATCCAATAATTAGGGGGCATAGTAACTTTTTTGAAATAAGTACAAGCCTATAACGCCTATAACCTCTCCCCTGGCGGGCTGTTTTGTACCCACA
>JAGVGO010000066.1 GCA_020057085.1 Planctomycetota bacterium
ACCTTACCAACTGCTGCATAGTCAAACTATGCTCCCTAATCAACGTGAGGCTTTAGAATTACTTCCAAGCCTCGCCCCTCGTGGGCGGGGTCATTGACGGACTATATAGAAAGGACCGGCTCACCGAGCCGCATGAGTTTTATGAAGAACCAAGAACCTCAATCAACGGCAGAAAAAAGATTACAGGAAATCACCGCGCTGTGTAAAGACCGCGGTTTCATTTTCCAGTCGAGTGAAATTTACGGCGGGCTCAAGAGTTCCTACGACTACGGCCCGCTCGGCGTCGAACTCAAACGCAACATCATGACTTCATGGTGGACCGAGATGGTCTATTCGCGCGAGGACGTCGTCGGCTTGGATGCCGCAATCATCATGCACCCGCGTGTGTGGGAAGCGTCCGGACACCGCAGCAGTTTTTCCGACCCGCTGGTGGATTGCAAGTTGTGCAAGGAACGCTTCCGCGCCGACAAAGCGCCCAAGCTCAGTCCCGGCACGCCGGCCATAATCCGCTTTGAAGACAAAGGCCGCGCCAAGATCGCCGCCGAGGAAATCGTCAAAGAGTATCACGTCGAAATCAAACGCGACGACAAGGAAATTACCGGTACCACGGTGGGCAGCTGCGGCTATGTCTGCCCCAATTGCGGCAGTCCGTTTTTGTCGGCGGAACGACAGTTCAATCTGATGTTCCGCACCTTCCTCGGCCCGGTAGATCCGCTTACAGAAGTGGCACAGGCTATTGAAAAAGGCCAGTTGCAAGGACTCACAGGCCAGGATCTGCGCAAGAAACTGGAACAGATCGTGGACAATGCCACCGTGTACCTGCGACCGGAGACGGCGCAGGCAATGTTCGTGCAGTTCCAGAACATCCAGCGCAGCATGAGCATGAAAGTGCCCTTTGGCATTGCTCAGATGGGCAAGTCGTTCCGCAACGAAATCACAGTGAAGTCGTTCATTTTCCGTTCTTGTGAATTCGAGCAGATGGAGATGGAATTTTTCTGCAAACCCGGCACCGAAGACCAGTGGATGGAATACTGGAAAGATGCGCGAATCAAATGGTGGCGGCGCTATGCCAATGAGCCGAATAATTTCCGCTTCCGCGAACACGAAAAACGTGAGCTGGCGTTTTATGCCAAGGCGTGCGTGGATGTCGAGTACCTGTTCCCATGGGGCTGGGACGAACTCGAAGGCATTGCCAGCCGCACCAACTATGATTTGCAGAAGCACAGCGAATTTTCCGGCAAAAAACTGGAATACCTCGACCCTGAGACGAACGAAAAATTCGTGCCCTACGTCATCGAACCGGCCGCCGGTGCAACACGCGGAGTGCTGGCTTACATTAACGACGCTCTCATGGAAGACGAGATTCCCGACGCCAAGGGTGTGCCGCAGAAACGCACGGTGCTGCGTCTGCACCCCGCTCTTGCGCCGATCAAGGTAGCGGTGTTGCCGCTACTACGCAAGGAAGGAATGCCGGAGAAAGGGCGTGAGCTGGCGCAGATGTTCTGGGATGCCGGCATCAAAACGAGATACGACGAAACGCACGCGATCGGTCGCCGCTATCGCCGCCATGACGAGATTGGCACGCCTTATTGCCTCACCATTGACGCGCAGACCATGCAGGACAACACCGTGACCATCCGCGACCGCGACACCACAAAACAGGATCGCATCAGCATCCATGAGGCGGTGGCAGTAGTCAGGGAACGCATCGGCAAAAAACTGTAGTAAGATCAGTTTGTTTTCTCGATCAGAGCCAAAGCCTCTTCCACCAGATGGGCTGGATCACTTGTGGGAGAGGCGACCAGCCAGTTTATCGGAAAGCGCCGCAGCCATGTTATTTGCCGTTTGGCAAACGATTTGGTATTGCGTTGAATGATCGTAGACAGCGAGGTCAATAACTCGGGGGTGTGGATGGCGGCGATGGCTTCTTTATAACCAATCGCTTGTGCTGCGGTGTAGGAAATGGGATAGGGCAAGGCCAACAGCCTTTGTGTTTCCGCCACCAGGCCATCGGATAACATTTTGGTCACCCGCTCGGCAATACGTTGGTGCAGAATAGACCGTTCCCACTGGATACCTATGAAAAAGGGCGCAAAATCTCCCACTTTTTGCGTATACAATCTCTGATATTGAGAAATGGGAATACCTGTGGTGTAATACACTTCGAGTGCACGAATGATACGGCGCATGTCTTGCGCATAGATATGCGAAGCCGCTTCTGGATCCACGCACGTCAACTCATCGTAGAGACTTTCCACTGTCTGTTTCGTCAATTCGCCGCGAATATCCCAATTGGCAGACGGTCCGACAAAGATACCTTCCAGGAGCGTCTTGATGTAAAGGGCGGTGCCGCCCACCAAGAGTACTCTTTTGCCTCTGTTGGCTATGTCTTCTATTGCCTGCTTGGCCAGCTCGACAAACATTGCCGCACTGAAAGGTTGCCACGGATCGCAAATATCTATCAAGTGATGCGGTACGATCCGGCGTTGAGCTAAAGTCGGTTTGGCGGTTCCAATATCCATCCCTCGATATACCTGCATTGAGTCGCTTGATATGATTTCTGCCTGTAAAGCCTGTGCCAACGGTATTGCCACTTCAGTTTTACCGCTCGCCGTAGGACCGACCAGAAGAATGAGAGGAATGGACATAATCCTAAGTATCTTCTCCCATCATCTGTTTATATTTTTTGAGATTTTTGAGTTGTGCCTTGAGTTCTTTTGTCTCTTCATCCACTTTCTGTTGGGTGAACATGGGAAATTTTGCATTCGACGCTTCACTACCCCCACTGGCTTTGGGCTGGCTTGTTGTATCGCTTGATTTCTTTATTTCGTTCCATTTTTCCAGATTTGCAGCCTCGTGCACCGGTGACATGGCTTGGGCTGGTGTGGTGGATTCCGCCTTTTTGCCGTCAAACAGAGCGAACGGGCGTTTCGCTTCAGGCGGTGTAACGGGTGTTTTGGCGTCTCGTGGCGACAACGGGCGTTTCGCTTCAGGCGGTGTAACGGGTGTTTTGGCGTCTCGTGGCGACAACGGGCGTTTCGCTTCGGGCGGTGTAACGGGTGTTTTGGCGTCTCGTGGCGACAACGAGCGTTTCGCTTCAGGCGGTGTAACAGGCGTTTTGGTGTCTTGTGGCGACAACGAGCGTTTCGCTTCAGGCGGTGTAACAGGTGTTTTGGCGTCTTGTGGCGACAACGGACGTTTCGCTTCCAACGACGTGGCTGGTGTCTTTGTCTCCAGCAGTGACGATGGCATATTCCGGCTCGGCCCACTTTCGCTCAAAGACCCCTGGAACAGATTGCCAAAGGGAATGGCGGGGTCGTTGCCGGGCTGCTGTTTTTTCTGGCTGTTCAAGGTAAAACCGAAGCCGCTAGCCGGTCGGTTGGCGACAAGCGATTGTAGCGGCACATCAGGTTTGGCCGCCGACATAGTAGTGTTCGCTTCTGCTTTAGCTGGCAAAGGCGCTTTCCCTGCCGTCATTCTACCTTTGTCTTTGGTCGCCGGCATAGCTGCGTTCGCTTCTGCTTTAGCTGGCAAAGGCGCTTTCCCTACCGTCATTCTACCTTTGTCTTTGGCCGCCGGCATAGTAGTGTTCGCTTCTGCTTTAGCTGGCAAAGGCGCTTTCCCTGCCGTCATTCTACCTTTGTCTTTGGCCGCCATATCGGGTGGTAACGTACTGCGGGACATACTCCCTTTTTCGTTGCCGAACAATGGCGGCATAGTTCCTGCCGGTTTGTTGCTGGCCAGCGTAGGGTTTGTGGCTGTGCGACCAATAGGCTCTTGTGGTACAATGGAACTGGCTGCCGAACGGTTTAGCATAATATTGGGGCGTTTGCTGAGATCATCGTTGGTAATGCGTCCACGTACTCCCTGTGCTCCTTGCAATGTGTTTGCAGGCTTAAGCGGGACAGACGGCAGCGGCGTTTTAGTCCGTTCGGCTGGTTTGGCTACCACAGTTTCTTTCTTTTCTGAATTCACGCCGGTCATTTGCTCTGTCGGCCTCGCCACCTTGCTCGGTCGTCTTTTGATGTTGTCTTCCACTTTGGCAAGCGTCATGTTGGCGATATTTTTGATGCATTGAAAAACACCGTCGCCATTGACAGCCACGGCCGGGAACCAAGGTGCCTTGAGTTGGCCATTGAGTATACTCTCCATCAATTCCAGTGGCATGGCGTTGGGCAGGTCGCGTTTGTTGAACTGCATGATCAGTGGGATGTCTTCCAGTTTAAGGCCGTATTCTATGAGATTGGCGTGCAGATTTGCCAATGATTCCAGATTTTCTTGCTTCTTTTCCTCTTGGCTGTCGGCTACGAAAATGATTCCGTCCACGCAGCGTAACACCAATTTGCGAGTAGCATTGTAATACACCTGACCAGGCACTGTAAACAGTTTCAGCCGTACTTTTAAGCCGCAAATCTCACCCAATTCCAAAGCCATATAGTCAAAAAACAGAGTCCGATCCTGGTCTGTGGCAACCGCCGTCAGTCGGCTGCGGTTATCTTCTGGAGTATGCGAATGGATCACCTCCAGGTTGGTAGTCTTGCCTGATAAACCTGGTCCGTAATATACGATTTTAATGTTTACCTCTCGCGTACTAAAATTGGTCTCCATATCGTCATCCCCTGAGCCAAATCGAGGTAGTATAAAAAAATTTTCTTCTGTGTGCCATGTCCCATCCGCTCGTGCAAAGTATACCATTGCTTTTGTCACAGTTGCAACTTATTACTACATTCTTATCGCCTCATATTTTAGCATAATTCTCTATGGATGCAAGGGATTTTACTGGATTTTACTGAAGTTCCAACATAAGCTATGCCCGGTATGTAGTGGCCAAGGCCAATGTGATGAAGGCGGCCAAAAGGAACCTTGTGAAAACTGACATGGCAAGGGCGTCATGGATTAAAGTTCGCTCGGCAAGAGTATCCTAAAAAAATTCTCGTGGCTGATCCAGTTGCTGGCGAGCCAGCTCGGACAGCCACTTTTTTTCGCCATTGTCGCTCACGGCATCGGCCACACGGTTGAGCCACAGTTTGGCGTTGGCGCTGTCGCCCGTGCGGCGGTACAATTCGCCGACGAGGTAGGTGTAGACGGCAATGCCTTCGTGCGGAATTTCTTGCTGCTGGAGTGCCCTTACAAAATAGTCAATGGCCTGGCGGCGGTAGTAATATTCTTCTTCGCGCCGATCTTCGTCTTCGCAACACCAGGCTGCCCTGAGATACAGATCGCCCACCGCGACCGCCGGCAAGCCTTGCCATTCGGCGATGCAGGCCGCGAGTTCGTATTTCTTGCCGGGGAATATCTCGTCTTCGGCCAATTGCGGAGTGATGTTTTGCCGGATGCGCTTGATCAGTTTCTTGTCCGGCACGCATTCTTCGCTAAAATCTTTTTCATAGCCGGTGAAACCGCATGCCATACATGTGTGCAAATCGTAGTGTAGCGATTGAAAACCGACGGCCCGTCGGTGCAAATCGGTCGAAGAGCGGCCGAATGTGTTGGTTGACACCCACACCTGCGAGGCAAAACCGTTGCCACAGCAGGGACAGTGCAGTTCAATGTTACGTAGCGTCGTCATAGTTTATTCCCAATATGAAGAGACAAGATGCTAAATAATTCCTGGAGCGAGCGTGTCATCTCGGCGGTCGCCGGCGGTGCGGCCAGACATGCCCGTTGCAGCGATTGTGCTACACCCAGAATACGTCGCCAGGCATAACCGCGCGTGGTGATTTCGGCTTCCGACAATGCCTGCAGCCGCACGAGCAGAGTCGCCAGTTCCTCGCGCACCTTTGTCAGAGCAGCATTCGCTTGGCCGGCGGCAAGCTGGTGATTTAGCTGTTCCTGACAGCCGAGTAAGGTAGCGATGGTTGTGTGCCATAAGCGGAGAGATTTCTTTGGCCGCCGGCCTCTCAACCGACGGTAGAACAACACCGGCAGCACGAACGACAAGACGGTCGCAGCGGCCAGCGCCGGCCAGCGCCATGTTTCGGTGGTGACGGGTGCAGGCGCACGTGCAACATGGTGTACTGCAAGTGAAGCGTGGAGATGTTGGCGTAGTGCCGGCCACGAGCCGGCGCCAACGCGATCTTTGGGCAAGAGAACATTGCCCAGGCGATCCACTAGAAAATAGCAGATTTCATAATCACCGCCCGTCTTGCTCACGCTGCCGAGCAAGAATTGCTGCGCTTCCAGATTTTGTAAAACTTCGCGTAAACGCTGCGCATTGTCCCACAAATTTTCCTGTAACAAAGGTTTGATGTGGATGCGGGGCTTGACATGGTAGCGATTTGTGTCAACCACTTCGGCGGCAAAGAGAGCCAGTTCCATGCCGCTCCCCGCCGGTACGCTGCCTATCTCGCAAAACGGAGGTATGGCCAGCGTGGTCGGGGTAACGGGTTGCGCTGCCAGACAAACGGTTGTGGCAATGGCCCATGCGACTAACATCACAGTGCGTAACATACATCTTCACTCCTAAGTAATAGTTTTTTCTCCTTTCATTTTACCAGATTTGCTCTTGCCATTTGTAAAAAACATGATATATTTTTTGTAAGATAAATAATCAAAAAAGCCTATGTAAAAAACATGTAAAAAACAATAATTTCGCAACAGACCTAGAGGTAACGTATGGTTTCTAAGCAAAAGCCTGAGATTCCTGAGAACAATGATGACGATCTGCCTGAACTGCCCGATGATGAGTCTGACGATTTAGGGCTAATGCAACTGGAAAAGTTTGCAGATTTGCCGGAGACCGAAGAAAGTGTGCCGGAGCAGGTGAGGCCGGTATTGGAAGATAGCCGCACAATGCGCAAATATCAGGTTCCCACTTACCCGATGTTTATCGGCCGCGACAAAAAAAACGCCATCTGTATTCTCGAAAGTGCGGTGTCACGCAGGCACACCAAAGTTTTTGAGCGTGACAACATGTTTTATGTGCAAGATATGGGAAGCATGAACGGCACTTATCTCAACGACAAGCGCATCCTCGACCCAGTTGCATTGAAAGAGGGTGATCGCATCAAGATTGCCATCACCAAAGTCTTCCCGCGCGGCGTACGCGAGTTCGTTTTCCACACCGTAGATACCGCTGCAGTCGCCAAAGAGCAGAAAGAGCAGAGCGAACGCGAGGCGGTACTTAAACAGGCAGGCATCATCGGCGAAAAAATGGATAGTGAGCGCAGGAAAATAATGCTGCGTCATTGCGTCTTCAAGGTGGCGCGCAATGATCTGATGACAGTGTTGATGACGGAAACCCCGCGCCGTGTTGCCGTCACCAAACTGGATCTGGCAACCAAGGTGTTGTCTTTTCAGGCATTGCTGCCTTTCAAAATCAAAGATAACCTGTCGCTGTCGGTAGAGCACCCTCGGCTTGGCGATGCTCTCAGAATCAGCGTACGTGTTGTCAACATCGTGGCGATGTCTAGCTATGGGATATACGAGCACCAAAACGAAATTTTGAAAATTTCAGACAAACACAAACAGATTTACGACACTACGATCAAAGCATCGCCCATGATTTGTTACCTGACCAGCCAATTTAAGGAGTAGGAATTGGAATTTCATGCCGCCATCCATCCGTTTGCGCTGTCTGGCGAATATCCGCATGCCAACAGTTTCTTCGCCTCACCGGCACACCGGCAGGGACTGTTGACTGCCATCAAAAACCAGATAAAATTTGAGAGAAGTAGCGACTATGTCGTTGAAGAAAAACCCAACAAGCTGGTTGCTTACTGCAAAATAAAACGCAGTAATTTTTTGAAAGATATCCAGGAGTATGCCGCTGGCCTTGATCATGCCAACCTGGAAGGTATTTACATGGGGGTCGAGCAAAGCAGATTCAACCATCTCATTGAAATTCACAACAATGTCGGCATCTATCTGCCGGCCTTTTTCTTTTTCCCGATGCGTATTGCCATCAAGCAGATGGCGCTACCTATCTTCATCGGCAGCGCAGTCAAATTACAAACCGAACTGGCCGAAATCGAAAAAGTGCTCAATGCCCAGCAAAAAGTGAAATTGACCATCACCGAGAGATTTGAGGTAAGCGACGAGGATGTTGAGGATTACGAAGCCAGCTATGAAGGAAGCGAAAATTTCTGGCCAAGCTTTAATCTGTTGATACTCGACCATCTTGTCAAATACAGTTTACAGTACAAGCTGCCCATATTCGTTTTCACTACATAGAGTTGCCATGAATTCATATAACAAAAAAACTCCCATGCAATTATATTGTTCTGTCATAACTATTATCATATGCTCGCTGGCTTTGTGTGGTGGGCTGGCAGGCTGCACCAATCCACAACTGGTCAATGACAAGGCTCATTTGCCGCAGCATCAGGACAGTGTCCCGCTCTCGCGTATTGCGCAGGAAATGTCCCTGTATGTGGCATGGGACCCGGTAGAAAAGAAGGCGCTACTGGCGCAAGACGAGGTGCATATCATAATCGAACCGGGCAGCCAGATTGCCTTGATCTGCGGCGAGGCTAAGAATATGCCGTTTGCCGCTTATGTGGAACAGGCCGAAATTTATATTTCGGCTACATTTTACCAGCAAGAAATCGCGACTGTGCTTGCGGTCGCCAAACAAGCGAATGGAGAAAAAGAGAGCGACAAAGAGATTTTGCCCGAAATTCTCGCTTGGCAGCCTGCGCCAACCAAAACAGAGGCGATCCAGGTGATAGTGGATGCCGGGCATGGCGGGCACGACCCCGGGGCGAAGATCGTCGGTGGCGGCAGTGAAAAGACATTGACATTGGCGATTGCGCAAAAACTGCTGGCGCATTTGCAACGACAAGGGGTGGCAGCCAAGATGACACGCACCGGCGACATCTATATTGCGCGTGAGGAACGGGTGAAACTCGCCAATGCCTTGCAGGCACTCTGTTTTGTCTCTGTTCATCTCAACAGTGCGCCTGTGCCTTCCGCTAGCGGTTTTGAAATATGGATTTCTCCTGACGCCAACAAAACTCGTTATGCCAAAAGCCTGCGCCTGGCCCGTCATGTGCGCGCGGCCTTGAAGAAAAATCTTCCGTTGCGTGATCGCGGCATCCGCCGCAATGATTTTCAGGTGATTCGCGACACCACTATGCCAGCGGTGCTGGTGGAGTGTGCCTTTGTCTCCAATGAGCAAGACCTGGCGTGGATTTCCGATGCTGAAAAGCAAGAGCAACTGACAGCGGCGATGGCGCAAGGTATTCTCTCTTTCCTAACCAGCCTGCGCAAATAAGTCTGTGGCCCGCCCGTTTTTTCATGTTTCATAGGAAAAATGACAGCGTCATGAAAACAAACCTATTGGGGCGTATCCAATAATTAGGGGGCATAGTAACTTTTTTGAAATAAGTACAAGAGTACAAGCCTATCACCTCTCCCCTGGCGGGCTGTTTTGTACCCAC
>JAGVGO010000074.1 GCA_020057085.1 Planctomycetota bacterium
CGCACGGTTTCGCACCTAGAGGTCGCACGGTCTTCGATCTCTTCTCTCTAGTATACCATAATGATACCAGAGGTCGCAAACAGCTTTAGCTGCTTGCGGGTGAGGGGGACAAGAAGCAAACGCCAGAATCAATAACTGCCGAGCCTTTAGAACCCCTTCACCCTAACCCTCTCCCGCACTCGTCCCTAAAGGGACTGGGGAGAGGGACCGTATGCTGGCAGTGCCAAGCTAATTGTTCCTACGGTTAGGCTTAATTCAGTAACATTCCGTTACCATGAGCTTATTTCCAATAATGTCTATTCCGCAGCTTCTAGAACACCGATCAAATAGCTGCGTCATTTCTCGTTTTCTTTTCTCGCTGTCGTCACGATGTTGTACCATTGATCTGCCACGGCGCGATAGTCGCTCTGGCCAAATTCACTTTTGCCGGGTGGGGGAAACGGTGCGAGAACGGACAGTTCGACCTTGCAGAAATGTAGCCCCGGTTGCGTACGGGAATAAGCGCCGATCGCTCCCTCGACCAACATAGGCAATACCTGTGCTTGTCGTTCACATGCCAGGACGCCGGTGCCTACCATCGGTTGGCACACTTTACCATCCGATGTGCGCTGCCCTTCGGGAAAGATACACACACACATGTTTTGCGCCAATGCCTGCGCCGCATACTGTAGAGAGGATAACGCGGTGGACGAACTAGCGGTGCGAATGATGCGAGACGGCCTTACCATCCAGCGCCATGGCCATTGGCCGAACATCTGATCCATGGCAATGAACACGGTGCGGTGCAGCACGCGGCTCGGCAGAAAGGCATAGATGAACACCGCATCGAGATAACTTTGGTGCGTCGGGGCCAGGATTGTGGCACTGTTTATATTTTTTAACTCTTTCCAATTTTTCAACTTAACGCCAAAACACAGGCTCAGGATGATGCGGGCTACCCAGCGCACCACATCAACGATAAAGTTTTTCACAAAACCTCGCCGTAAGTTGAACAGCTCGCCCAGCTCCGGCGTCGTCTTCTGCGCCAGGAGTGAATGCCAACTGAAAGCCGTTTGCCCGGTATTGGTTTCGCCGGCAGGCAGGATACGCAGAACATCGCTCACGGCGCGCAGCTCGGCAATTTGCTCGCCCGTCAATTTTAAGCCGAATTCCTGCTCCAGAATCACTAAGAGTTCCATGCGTTTGAGCGAATCTACACCGAGATCGAGTTCAAGGCTGTCGCCGGGCAAAATCGCCTTGTCGTAGCCGGTGAGCTTTTGCAGACGTGCCAGGAGCTTTTCGCTGGCCGGTTTGCTCAGGAGTTGCCGCTCTTCCTCGCTCAAGCAGGTTGCATCTTTCTGCTGCCGGTTGTCGAGGGCGGCGAAATTCATCTGTTCGATCTGGCTGCGTTTGAGCTTGCCAAGGCGCGTGCGCGGGAACGGGCCGGCAACGAGCTTCCACGAATTCGGGCGCATGTAGCTCGGCAGCTCCCGCATGAGATCTTCGATGTCGTATTTGCAATCGGCTTCGAGACTGTGCGTCTTGCGTCGCTTGGCCTCTTCCAGGTTGGGCACGATGAGCGCGGCCAGCGCCGGGATGCGGCCATCCGGTTTTTTTTCGCCGACGAGACACACTTCGGCAATCATCTTGGACTTCAGGAAGTGGCGTTCCACTTCCTCCGGATACACTTTTTTACCCGATTCGAGTACGATCAGTTCCTTGGCGCGGCCGGTAATGTGGATGTGGCCGCGCGCGTCGAGATAGCCGAGATCGCCGGTATAAAACCAGCCGTCGCGGATCATTTCCTGGGTCGCCTTGTCGTTCTTGTAGTAACCTTTCATCAGATTGGGGCCACGCATGATGATTTCGCCGACTTTCTGGCTGTCGGGATTGGCAATCTTGAGCTCGATGCCGGGCAAGGCTGGTCCGATGGCACCCGGATAATAGCGGTCGTAGAACGAACAACAGAGTACCGGCGCCGTCTCGGTAAGGCCGTAGCCTTCTACGAGCGGCAGTCCCAGATTCCAGAAAAATTCGCCTACCTGGGTGTCCAGCTTGGCACCGCCGGAAACGAAGAAGCGAAATTTTTTGCCAAATCGTTGGTGGATGGCGCCGAACAATCTTTTGCCCAAATTCCAGTTAAACCAGAGACGAGTACGCCGTGCTTTGCGGTACAATACCTTGAACATGGTTCGTTTCCACCAGGGCTGCTTGGCAATGTTGTCCTGTATGGCCTGGGCGAACATATTGTACAACTGGGGCACACCGAACATGATGGTGACTCCGGTTTCCTGCATGGCGCTTATGATCGCCGGCCCTTTCAGCACCGGCTGGAAGGTAGTGGTAGCGCCGAGCAGAAACGGCGTGAGGAAGGTGCCGGTGAAAGCATAGCAGTGGTGGAGCGGCAGCACGCACAGAAAATTATCCTGTGCGGTAAGTCGCCAGTTCGAGGTAGTGATGGCCTGGGCATTGGATACGAAATTGTTGCAGGTAAGCATCACCCCTTTGGGTTCGCCGGTGGTGCCGGAAGTGAAAATGATCGACATGAGTGAGTCAGGCGCTGCCTCGTGCGGCACAAAGTCGCCGGGCGCAGCCGGCGAATGAAACAGCGAACGCGCATCGTTGTCGTTGTCTATGGTAAAGAGGCGCAGGTTGAGAGCCGCCGCCACTTTCGCCGCCTTGTCTGCCGATTCCCGGCTGCACAAGAGTACCTTGACTTCGGCAAACGACAAAAGCGATGTAACCGCACTGTCCTGATACTGGACATCGAGCGGCACAACAGTGGCGCCTGCAAGGTGGATAGCGAGATAAGCGAGCGGCCATTCAGGGATGTTTTCCGCCCACAGTGCCACACGATCGCCTTGCGTGACGCCGTTTCTTTGCAGGTGACTGGCGAAACGCACGCAAAGTTCCAGCATCTCTCGATAGGTGTAGCGGACGTACGTTTCCCCCCGCTTGATCTGGAACGCCACCTGCTCAGGGGATTTCTGGGCATTGTTTTTCAGTATGGAATACAGCATGGTTTACCCGCTCCTAGAAAAGGCCTGCCGCTTTGGCCAAGCAGAAGAGTGCGCCCGCCAGCATCAAAACGACAGTCAACACTTTGAGGCCGTAAACGTAGCAGGTAGTCACCTGGCCGTTCGTTTCGATCTCTTTCAGCTCGATAAACGGGGTCGGCGCTCGGCGGAACCAGCCTTTGACGGTGACCGTTTTGCCGATGAAGGCACTGGTGCGCATGAGGGCAAAGAGAAATTCCCAGATGCCGAGCGGCTGACGATAGTCGAGGAAGATGATGCCGGATTCGTCTTCCATCACCATATCTTCCGAAAACATGTAGCCAGGCACGCCGCGGCCGATCACTTTGCCGGTGAGCGTCACAGGGATAGGCCGCACATCCGACACTTTGATTTTCGAGAGCAGCGAAGAAATCTTCATGCGCGGGAATTCGCTGCCACGATAGCTGAACTGCAATTTGAGGTAATAACAAAGACCCCACACCACCAGGAAAATACCGCCGTACAAATACCATATCCTGGCTGGCATGTCAACACCGGGGCGCAATAGCGAAGAGGCGAAGTAGAGCAGCAGCAGTACCGGATAGACTGGCAGGAAATGGACAAAGATATCCACCAGAAATTCATCCCAGTAACTTTCCGGCTTCTGGCGGTTGAAAATGACGAAAGGCTCTTGCTGCATGGTCGCCGCCTGGTCGGTGAGCGCATTGATGCGTTTGGCCGGCAGCGGGTGGGTCGAGTGCAGCTCGTAGTAGGTCGCCCAGGGGTTCCACAGATCCCACTGCATGGCATCGGCCACCTGTTCCTTGTTCTCGGTGGCGTTGCCTTTCGCTTTGGCCGCACTGTAAGAAGTGAGAGCCAGACCGCGAGCCGCATTGGCGTCGAAGATGCCGAGTGCGCGGATCATTTCCAGCTTGCGCGGTTGCGTACTTGCTTCTGCCGGCTCTTTTGTGTCCGCCGTTTTTTCTTGCTCTTTCTGTGGTGCAACAAGGCCGTAGGCGATCTTGACGAGGGCGCTCGACAAGGCGTTTGGCTTCTTGGTCACTTCGCCGGCAAAGCGGTCGGCCCAATATTCACGGGTGCGCGACAGCCACAGCACGATGTATTCGCTGATCACATAGAGCAAATAAGCGACGAGCGCGACCATCGCCGCCTGGCCATTGCCTTTTTTGCCGCCACGGCTCTTGCTGGCATCCATCAGGGTGCGGTAGAGATAGTACAGTACGACCGGCACCATCGAGGCGAGGGTCATCACCAGAATATCCCAATGGCAGGCATGTCCGAGTTCGTGTGCGACGACCGCCTCAACTTCGTCCGGTTGCAGATAGTGCAGGATGCCGCGCGTGATGACGACGCGGGCGTTGCCGGGGACGTGGCCATAGGTGAAGGCATTGGGCGGCGCATCTTCGATGATGCCGATGCTCGGAATGTTGATTTTTTTCTCGCGGCACACTCGCTCGATGAAAGTGGCCAAGTGCGGCGGCAGCTCGGTCAATTTTACCCAGTGCATGTTGTAGAGCCAGCGCAGCATGAGGTCGAGCAGGAAAGGCGAAATGAGATATTGCAAGGCAATGATGCCAATGGCGAGCATGGCGCTCATCGTCACCGACCAGTTGAGGAAATGGCCGACAAGCAGTATGACAAAGGCGAGAAAGGCATAGAGGATCACAAACGACAAGGTCGAGCGCAACACCAGACTCGGCAAGGGCATCAGCCCCGCCTTGACGGCGTCGAAACGGCGCGCGGCGGGCGTAGCGGAATCACGGGCTACCGACTGGGGTGAACTGGCCTGCACGCTTTTTTCAAGGGTAGCGAAAGAAGGCCCTTCGCCATGTTGTGAAACAGCCATGGCAAATTTCTTGTCGCCGAGATCGAGAGCCTTTTTCATTTCGCCATCGTCGAACCAGATGCCGTGGCAGGTCGGGCACTGGTCAATCTGTAAGTTTTCGACGATAAAACCGCCTTCCTGCATCTTGACATTGGCGCAACGCGGGCATGTGCGCTCCGAGGCATGGATGTTGATGAGTCCTTTTTTCATCATTTCCGTCATCCACTTCGGTTTTTTGGAGAACATGAAAATTTCGCCTTCATCCAGCCACACGCCTTTGCACGAGAGGCAGTGGTCTATGATGACACCTTGCTTGGTGGGAACTTTTTTGAGGTGATCATGACATTTAGGACATTCCATAGCAACCGTTACCTTTCTTATAAAATCGTTACACTACTTCGAATGCTTGCTTGAGATCGGCAATGAGATCGTCCGGGTGTTCGACACCCACCGACAGACGGATCATCTTGTCGGAAATACCCATGGCGTTCAGTTCTGCCGGCGTCATGTCGGAATGGGTCATAGCCGCCGGATGTTCGATAAGCGATTCGGTGCCGCCGAGGCTCACCGCCAGATGGATCAGCTTGAGCGAATTGAGGAACCTGAAGGCCACCTTTTCGCCGCCGGCGATATCGAAAGAAATCATGGCGCCGGGGGCAAGGCACTGTTTTTTGTAGATTTGCCATTGCTCACTCTTCTCGGGGATCAAACCCGGATAGTAGACCTTTTCCACCTTAGGGTGCCTGGCAAGAAAATTTGCCACCTGTACGGCGTTGTCGCAGTGCGTGGCCATACGCATCTTGAGTGTTTCCAGGCTGCGCAGAATGAGCCAGCAGGTCCAGGCATCGGCCATACCGCCGCAAGAAGAACGCATCTTTTTGACGCGCTTCACCAGGTCTTTACTGCCCAGGCACATGCCGGCGATCAGATCGCTGTGGCCGCCTATGTATTTGGTTCCCGAATAGATGACGAGATCGGCGCCGTGCTTCAACGGATGTTGGAATACCGGGCCGAGAAACGTGTTGTCAACGGCCAGGACGATTTTCTTTTGCGGCGTGGAATATTTGCGGGCAATCTCGGCGCACAAACCAATATCCACAAGATCGTTCGTCGGGTTGGCCGGTGTTTCGATGCAGATCATCGCCAGATTGTCTTGCAGCCCGGAATCTCGTAGGATTTTTTCCGCATCGGCGCCGCCGTTACGCGCCGGAAATGCCACAGAGCGTATGCCAAAGCGCGGCAGGATGTGTTCTACAAGATGTTCGGTGCCGCCATACAACGGATCGCTGTGCAGGATCACGTCGCCCGGTTTTAAGAACTCGAAGAGGACAGTGCTGATGGCCGCCATACCACTGGCGAATACGGCGCCCATTTCGGCTCCATCCCACAAAGTGAGGCGGTCTTCGAGAATTTCCACGTCAGGGTTGTTGATACGGCTGTAAATGAGACCAATGTCCTCTTTTTTCACCTTGTCATGTAAACCGTGGACAATTTCGAAGAGTTCTTTGCCTTCTTCGGCACTACGAAAGACGAACGTGGAGGTCTGAAAGATAGGGCATTTGATCGCACCTTCCGACAGATGCGGATCGTAGCCATAGCCCATCATCAGCGTTTCAGGGTGTAGGGGGTGTCCTTTGATGTCTTTGCGAAAAGTTTTTTCGTCCATCATAAATCACTCCATTTCTAAAGTCAACAAACTTCTTGCATGGAACAGGTATGACATACGCGCTTAAGAGCACGGAACCCAAGAAGTTTAATGTCTTTGGAGAGAAAATCGTCGCGGGTGGATTCTTTTCCCATAAGGTCGGTACTCAAATATTTTTTGTTGTCATCCGGAAAGACGGTGGCCACCACGGCCTCTTTGCCCATTGTGTTTTGCACTTGCAATGCCCCCAGAAAATTTGCCCCCGAGGATATCCCCACGCCAATACCAAGTTCTGCAGCGAGCTTCTGGGACATCACGATTGCATCGCCGTCATCGACGCTGACAACCGCGTTTAAACTATCCAGTTTGAGAATCGGCGGGATGAACTCATCGGAAATTCCCTGAATCCGGTGCTTTCCTACCTTGTGTCCTGTTGACAGCGTAGGAGAACTGGCAGGTTCCAGAGGGTACAATTTGATGTTGGGATTCTGGCTTCTTAAATACTGGCCGGCGCCCATGACAGTCCCGCCTGTGCCCACTCCGGCGACAAAGGCATCCGGTTTAATGCCTTGAAAATTAAACTGCCACCATATTTCCGGCCCGGTTGTCATCCTGTGAGCCTCCACATTATCCGTGTTGGAGAATTGTCTGGGCAAAAATACGTTCGGCGTGGAGGCGGCCAGCTCCTCGGTTTTCCGAATGCTTCCGAGAAATCCATCTTCTTCCTTGCTGACAAGATGAATTTCGGCACCGAAACTGTGGAGCAGGCTGATCCGTTCCTTACTCATCCAATCTGGCATAAATATGATGACTCTATGTCCCATCGCCCGGCCGATGGCAGAAAATGATATGCCAGTATTCCCGCTGGTAGCTTCTGCAATAAGATAGCCTGGCTTCAGATTTCCCAACGCATATCCTTTTTCAAGAATGTAGAGAGCCATTCTATCCTTGATGCTGCCGGTCATGTTCAAATTTTCTGCTTTTGCGTAAAGTACCCTTTTTTCATCACGGAACATAAACTCTATTGCCAGAAGAGGTGTGTTGCCGATCAAAGATTTCAGCCCTTGAAGCTTGTAAAGGACTTTTTCATCCATAACTTGCCTTAGATTGTTAGATTTGCGCAAAGATTAAACACTTTAAACCGCGTACCATTATAGTTTACCGCACTTAATTTAGCAACAGGATTCTCTCAGATTCTCTCGGCAAAAAACTTGATTGGGTAATATTATTTGTTTGCAAAGGCAAGCTATTCCTATTTCCTTCCGCCCAAAAATATCTTGCTTTCTTTCAGGCTGCGATTATAATTTGGTTTTAGTATTGTTTTTTTTATAAGGAAATCATCATTATGTGGTACAACAATATTTTAGAGGTTATTGGTAATACCCCGCTGGTCAAGATCAATAAATTAAACCCCAATGCCAGAGTGACCATGCTTGCCAAACTGGAATTTTTAAACCCGGGCGGAAGCATCAAAGATCGTATCGGTATCACCATGGTAGACAATGCGGAACGAGAAGGAAAATTGAAAGCGGGCGGCACTGTGGTAGAACCGACTTCTGGCAACACTGGCGTCGGGCTGGCTATTGTCTGTGCCATCAGAGGATACAAAGCGATTTTTGTCATGCCGGATAAAATGAGCGAGGAAAAGAGAAGTCTGTTGCGGGCTTATGGGGCCAAAGTGGTCATCACTCCCACTGCCGTCGCGCCAGAAGATGAAAGAAGTTATTACAACGTCTCGGCAAGGCTTGCCAGAGAACTGCCTGGAGCCGTCAAGCCGGACCAGTATGCAAATCCTACGAACCCTGAAGCGCACTATAAGACTACAGGCCCTGAAATTTGGGAACAAACAGAGGGCAGAGTCACGCATGTGGTTATTGGGATGGGCACGGGCGGGACAATAAGCGGAGTGGGGCAATTTCTCAAAGAAAAAAACCCCAACATCCGGATTATCGGCGTGGATCCGGTAGGCTCTATTTATCTGGAGTATTTCAAGACAAAAAATATACCTCACATTTTCAAGACATATAAAGTCGAAGGGGTCGGGGAAGATTTTGTGCCCAAAGCCATGGATTTTTCGGTTGTCGATGACGTAATTCAGGTAGAAGACCGAGACTGTTTTATCACTGCCAGAAGGCTGGCTCAGGAAGAAGGAATTTTGGCAGGCGGCTCTTCAGGGATGGCGCTGCACGCCGCGGCCAAAATTGCCAGAGAGCTTACCTCCGGGCTCATGGTAGTGATTCTGCCGGATTCGGGGAAAAATTATTTGTCCAGGTTCTATAACGATAGCTGGATGCGGGATTTTGGTTTTCTGGAGGCAGAACAGGATAGCATCGCTCCGTTGCTGGACAAGCAGCTCCATTTCATTTCCGTAGCGAGCAAAGACTCTCCGCAGGCAGCCATTGAAATCATGCGTAAATACCATATTTCGCAGCTGCCCGTGGTGGAGGAAGGCCAGGTAGTGGGAACCGTGAGCGAGTCGTTGCTGCTGCAAAAGCTTTACGGGAGCTTAAAGATCCCTGTTTCGGTAACGGAAATCATGGACAAAGATTTTATCGCCCTGCCGACATCGGCATCCGTAACCCGACTGGGGGCTGCCCTGACCAAAAAAGAGATGGTGATAGTCGTAGACCAAAACAACAAACCTGTTGATGTGTTGACCAGAATAGACCTCTTGACACATTTCTCTCGTTTATAGGAACACGCAATATGAAATTCGCTACCAAAGCCATCCATGTAGGGAATGAGCCGAATTTGAAAGAAGGGGGGAGCGGGGATGTCGTAATGCCCATCCACCTCTCCACTACTTTTGCCAGAAGCAAAGTGGATGAGCCAACTGCAGGTTATGAGTACTCAAGGAGCGGGAACCCTACCCGCTATGCGCTGGAGGCCAATCTGGCCGCTCTGGAAAATGGCAAGTATGCTTTCGCTTTTGCCTCCGGTCTTGCCGCCATTACCAACATTCTGTTATTGCTACATATGGGAGATCATGTTCTGTGCATTGACGATGTGTATGGCGGAACACGGCGACTTTTTACGAAGGTATTGCTGAATTTCGGCCTGGCATTTACGTTTGCTGACTTTACCAAAGCACAGGATCTGCAAGAGCATGTACAAGCGAATAGCAAAATCATCTGGATAGAAACCCCGACGAATCCCTTGCTCAAGATTGTAGATATTGCATCTGTCTGCAAGTTTGCCAGGAAAAAAGGTATTTTGACGGTAGTTGACAATACTTTTGCCTCCCCCTATTTGCAACAACCTCTGAGTCTCGGTGCGGATATTGTGGTGCATTCGCTGACAAAATACATCGGCGGTCACAGCGATGCTGTTGCCGGCTGCGTCGTCGTGCATGACCAAACATTGGCAGAGCGCATCAAGTTTTTGCAGAATGCCGTCGGTGCCATTCTCTCCCCATTTGACTGCTACCAGGTATTGAAAGGCATAAAGACTTTAGCTGTGCGCATGGAGAGACACAACCAAAACGCGCAAAAAGTCGTTGCCTTTCTCAGCACCCACAAAAAAGTCAAAAAAGTGTATTATCCCGGCCTTGAAAGTCACAAAGGTCATAGCATTGCAAAAAAACAGATGACTGGGTTCGGCGGCATGGTTTCGTTTGAATTGGTGGGCGACTGCCAGAAGACAATCCGGTTTCTGCAATCGCTCAAGATCATTTCTATTGCCGAAAGCCTTGGGGTTGTGGAATCTTTAATCGAACACCCTGCCTCCATGACCCACGCTTCCATACCAAAAGAAGAAAGAGCGAAAATAGGGTTGACCGATACCCTCATCAGAATTTCTGTCGGTATCGAGGACGAACAAGATATTCTGGAGGACATTGCACAAGGTTTAGAAAAAATCTAGCGGTGAAATTATGCGTACACAATATGTTTTGGATGTTTTGCTTGGCCTTTGTGTCGGGGATGCACTGGGCGTGCCGGTGGAATTTTGTGCGCGTGCCCAACTCAAAAAGAAGCCGATAAGCGAGATGGTCGGTGAGGGCAGCCACCGCCAGCCGCCAGGCACCTGGTCGGATGACAGCTCGCTCGCTTTTTGTCTGGCGGAAAGCCTGTGCCATGGCTTCAATCTGCAAGATATGGCGGACAAGTTTTGCGCCTGGCTTGCCGATGGCTACTGGACGCCGCACGGCACGGCGTTTGACGTGGGCACCACTACATTGAACGCATTGACGGATTTACATCAAGGCATAGGTCCTGACAAATCGGGAGAAAAAGGCGAGGCAAGCAATGGCAACGGTTCTCTCATGCGTATCCTGCCGCTAGCCTGCTATGTGGCCGATGAGAGCGATGTATTTACACCGGCGCACCAGGTGTCGGCGATCACGCATGCCCATCCGCGCTCAGTCATGGCATGTGGCATGTACATACAGATGGCCGTGTTGTTGTTACACGGCAAAGCTCCGCGCGAGGCGTATCAAGGCATGTGCGAGGCAGCGCAAAGCCGCTACCGTAAAAACGACCCTTACCGCCGCGAACTTTCTCATTTCGCGCGCGTGCTCGAAACGGATATCGCCAGGCTCACCGAAGAGCAGATTCGTTCCGGCGGTTATGTGGTGGAAACTCTGGAGGCAGCACTCTGGTGTTTGCTCACGAGCAGTTCTTATGCCGAAACAGTCCTCAAGGCGGTCAACCTGGGCGACGACACCGATACCACGGCCACTGTGGCCGGTGGGCTTGCCGGAATCCATTACGGCTGGGAGAGTATCCCGCCGGCCTGGGTCAATACCCTGGCACGCAAGGCCGACATCTTTGTCCTTGCCACCAGACTGCAGGCAGCGGCCGGCAAGAAATGACCAGTAGCCTGTTTTTTCAAGATGAAACATTATCAGACGAGTCAGACAAGTCCGACAAGTCCGACACGTCCGACACGTCGAAAAACCATGTTTCACAGAAGAGAGAAGTTATGAGTGGTGCATTGCGAGTTATCCAAGGCAAAAAAAAAGGGGAGACGTTGCCGCTCAAGAAAGAGGAGCAGCAAACCATTATCGGGCGTGACAGCAAATGCGACATTCAACTGGACGACCCGGAAATCTCCCGTCGTCATTTCTGCATACTGGCACAGGAAAACAAATTTTTCCTCCAGGATATGGGCAGTTCCAACGGCACCTTTATGAACGGCCAGCAGGCAGTATGGCAAGAGATCAAGCCGGGAGATCACATCTCCTGCGGCACGACCGAACTGGAATTTTTTCTCACCGATTCGGTGGAAACTGTGCGCTCAGTGGGCAAAGAGGCCAAACGATACAACACGGCCATGGCTCCTGATCATGCCAACACTACCCAACCAATAGATTTGGGGCATACGGGACGGATATCCAGTACGCATTTTTTCCCGGAAATCGAAGACCGCCCGCCGGATATTATCCTCAAAAAAAACCGCCAGGAACCCCCGTTTAGCGAATATGGCGACGTAAACCGTCTGAGCAAGGCGCTGTCAACTTTGTACAAAGTCCTGGAACTCATCAACAGCCAACTCCAACTCAAGCAATTACTTGAAGTTCTGCTCGAAACCGTACTCGAAATCACTAAGGCGGAACGCGGCTGCCTTATCCTGCAAAAATCAGAGTGCGAAGCGCCGGAAACGGTGGCGTTTCGCAGTACTATCACCGGTACGGCACTTCCTTTCCAGACGAGCAAGACCATTGTCAATTTCGCCATTGAGCAAGGTGTTGCCACGGTGAGCGCCGATGCCATGTCTGACCATAGATTCCGCAAAAACGACCATGCCAGTGTGGTCATCCAGCACATCCGTTCGGTGATGTGTGCGCCGCTCGAAGGGCGAGAACGCATCCTGGGCGCTATTTACGTAGACAGCATCGTCAATTGCTATGCCTTCGACAACGAGGACCTCGAACTGTTACGCGCTATCGGTCGCCAGGCAGGCCTGGCCGTGGAGCGTGCCTTACTGCAGGAAGAAATCAGCCGTTCTGAGCAGAAATACCGCACCATTTTCGAAAAGTCGCCTTTCTGCATCGTCCTTATCAGTCAGTCCGGCCGCGTACTCGACATTAACCCGGTCGGTCTGGGCAACCTGGGATCACAGGCATTACCCAAGCGCCTTGAACAATGCAGCATCCTCGATCTGTTCCCCACCATGAAATCCTCTTTCCAAAAACTGTTGCAGGAAGGGGAATCGTTTGAAGTCAAGGAGTTTCCAGCCACTACTTTCGAAGGCAACAATATCACCTTGCGTCTCAAGGCAACACCGCTCAAAAACGATCGTGGTATTGTCGAAGGAGGCATGTTGATCGCCGAGGATATTACACAAGCGAAAAAGATGCAGTCGCAAATCATTCAGCAGGACAAGATGGCGGCGGTGGGCCTTCTTGCCGCCGGCGTTGCCCATGAATTCAACAATATCATTGCCGGTATGATGGGATATGCCCAGCTCACCATAAAAAACAAGAAGGGGACGGCAGGCGAAGACCCGGCCCAGGAACTGGCAAACATAGTGGTCGAGCAATGCAAACGGGCCAAAGAAGTGATCGAACGGCTCCTCAATTTTTCGCGGCGCAAAGATACTCCGCGCGAGCTGGTGCGGCTTGACGCATTACTTGAAGACGTGTTTCAACTGGTGCGACGCGAACTCCTCAAAAACAACATTCAGGTGGTGCGTAAATTCAACAATGTACCACTGATACCGGCGCGACCGGGACAGCTCCAACAGATTTTTCTCAATCTGGTAATCAATGCTATGCAGGCGATGGCCAACAAGCAGAACGGTACTCTCACTGTCACTTTGCGCTTGGATGAAGAATGTATCTTGGTTTCATTCCAGGATACCGGCGCCGGCATTCCGCCGAAAATTCTGCCACGCATTTTTGAACCGTTCTTCAGTACCAAAGGCAACCAGGGAACCGGTCTTGGACTATCGGTAAGTTACAGCATCATCCAGGAGTATGGCGGTGAAATCACTGTGGAAAGCAAAGAAAACGAAGGAACTAACTTCACCATCTGGTTGCCGCTACAGCAGATAGCGCCTTCGCCTCCTACTCCGACAGACACTCCAATACCACCGGCTACGCCAACGCAGCCTGCGTAATCATTCAGACATTCCAAGACTTACATTGCTGCATCATGTTTTTTTGAAAGGCTTATCACCATGCAAGACCCATCGCGTATTCAGCAAGTGGTTGTCACCGGCAACGACCTCAGTCTCGCCGAAGTAGTGGCAGTGGCACGTTTGGGCGTTCCTGTCTCGCTGGCCGCAGAAAGTAAAACCCGCATTGACCGTTGCCGTGCGGTGGTGGAAATTCTGGTCGAAGAAAAAATCGTAGCTTACGGCATCAATACCGGTTTTGGCGCGCTGCGTAACTATGTCATACCTGAAGACAACATCATCGAACTGCAACGCAATCTGATCCGCAGCCACAGTTGCGGTGTCGGTATTCCCTTTCCGAGCGAAGTGGTAAAAGCTGCCATGCTGCTCCGTGCCAATGCTCTGGCTAAAGGTAATTCCGGTGTCAGAGTGGCCGTCGTGGAAGCACTCCTTGCCATGCTCAATCTTGGCATCTGTCCGGTTGTGCCATGCCAGGGAAGCGTGGGGGCGAGTGGCGATCTCACGCCGCTCTCCCATATCGCACTGGTACTCATGGGCGATGCTGGCGGGCTTTTTTATGTCGGACGGCCGGGCCAACCCGCAGCGGGCGATGTCGCCCCGCGCCCCTCCTTACCTGAGGAATTGTCACGTTTTGGCTTTACGCCTGTCGCCCTTTCTTACAAAGAAGGACTTGCCCTCAACAATGGCACCCAGATGATGACGGCCATAGCCTGCCTTGTGCTCTACGATGCTTATGTCCTGATGCACAGCGCCGAGATGGCGGCGGCACTGAGCCTCGAGGCTGAACAGGGTGTGGCGACGGCTTTTGACGCACGCATCCACGAGGTGCGGCCGCTCGCTCACCAGCAGGAAGTGGCAGCGCGGCTGCGCCAGTATGTTGACAAGAGCGCCATTCTTACCAGTATGCTCAACAGCAGTGTGGTACGCCAGGCAGAGGAAATGCTGGAAGAGTTCTGGCACAAGGAACGACAAAAGACCAGAAGAAAGGCCATCAAGAAAGCGGATGGCCAACCGAGCCGCGATTGGCGCGATGAAATCCATGCTCTACACGACAAAATATCGAGGCTCGTCAGCGACGAGCAAACCTGGGTGGAGCAACATGTAGAGGCGCATCCCTGGCAGATCTCGCATGACACAGCGGGTCTTAGTCGAGTGCAGCAACAGGTGCAGGCGGTGCAGACAGATATTTACCAGATTGTCGAGTACCATAGCGAGTTGCCACCCGAAGCCCGCTATCTGTTACAGAATCTGGCCGTGCTTCTGCACTCGGCTGTGGTCAGCATGTGTCCGATCCAGGACGACTATTCTTTCCGTTGTCACCCGCAGGTGATTGCCTCTGCCTGGCGAGCCTGGCAGCATGCCTGCGAAGTGGCGAGTACCGAGATCAACTCGGCCACCGACAACCCGCTCATTTTTCCGCCGGAGATGCCGGAACAACAGAAAAATAAGACATCTTACCGCGAATGGCTCGAACAAAACATCGCTCTGTGCAGAAATGCCGTATGTTCGGGCGGCAATTTTCATGGCGAACCGGTGGGCATGGTGATGGATTATCTGAAAATTGCGCTTGCCGCGGTGGGTAATATCTCTGAACGCAGGGTGGCGACACTGGTGGATGCCCACCGTAGCCAGGGATTACCGCCATTCCTTACCCCTGATCCGGGTCTCAACTCCGGCTTTATGATTCCGCAATACACGGCCGCGGCTCTTGTTTCAGAAAACAAAGTATTGTCGCATCCCGCCACCGTTGACTCGATACCGACGAGTGCCAATGCCGAAGACCATGTGAGTATGGGCACCATCGCCGCCCGCCATTGTGCCGAGGTATTACGCAATGTCGGCTACATCGTGGCCATCGAGCTTATGACTGCGCACCAGGCTTTGTCATTTCGCCGTCTTAAGGGTGGCAAACTGGCGCAACGACTGGACAAAATATTTACCGAGCTGGTGGTGCACTCGCCTCAGGGAGACGAGCAAGGCATTCCTTTTTACCGCCAGGATCGCGTCTGGACGCCTGTCATCGAAACGCTTGCCTGCGCCGTCCGGCAAGGCAAATTTGCGGCGATCAAGGAAGAAATTTGTGGGTAACGTGGTGCTGGGAATTTTATAAGCAAAGGAGGAAAAGATGCTCAGGGAAGTGCTCGCATGCGCGGCGCAGGTGATGTCGCCTATGGCGCAGGGTTTTGTGGAGATGCTCGGCGGCAAGGCCGGCGATCTCATGGTAGGCAAGCTCAAAGACCATTTTCGCTCCAGCAAAGTGTTGCCCAAGGCGCTCGAAAAAGCCTTTGCCGATGGGCTGCGCACTATCGAGGTGGCGCTCTCCGGCCCCAGTTTTTACAACAAGACAGCGGTGAAGGAGTTTGCCGAAAAGTTTCGCGTGCAGGTGCTGCTACCGTTTGTACAAGAGCAGGGTATAGCGGAGAAAACGTTCGTGCAAAGCTGCCTCGCGGAGATCGCGCTGTTGCACCAGCAGAAATTCTTGGCTGCCGGTGACCTGCCTTGCGAGCTACTGGCCGAAGCGGTTGGGCAGTACGGGACTCAGGATGTCAAGGTAATAGAAACTCTCGAAGCGCAGGCCGGCGAAGCTTTCGCAACCGCTCTTGTGCCTGTAACGAGGCCCTCCCATGCGCTGGCCGACCTGGTGCGGCGCGACAATGTAATAGCGGCCGCCACGAGCATGCACTTTAGCCTGGCCATCCAGCAGGACGAGACGCTCTTTCGCGCCTATTTTCTCGTCAATCAGCAGGGGGTGAAGAGCCAGCTAGAGAGAATCGAGCGGGAACTCTCCGAGGCACGCCAGGCCAAGAATCGGGAAAAGTTCGCGGCGTGCAACCAGCAGAAGGCTTTGTTCACTGAACTCCAGGCCGGCATCGAGTTCGGCCTACAGCACGTGCAGGCTGAAATAGTGGCGGCGTTCGATGCGCGGTTTATCCGCTGGGAAGGCTGTTTCGGCACGATCAACGAGCATCTGGACGCGCTCTACGCCCTCGGCGAAAAGGCTATCGAGGAGCTGCGCAGTTTGCAGCAAGACGTGGCGGCAGTGAAAGCGGTCGTGGATGAGGTGAGCGCCAAGGGCGAGCAGATTCTTGATAAAATGAGCAAACTGTTGCAGGAAGTGGTGCAGTTGAAAGGCAGCCGCATGAGCCAAAAGGCGAAACTCACCGACTCGTTTTCGATCAGGCCGGGCGAAAAGACGCTGGTGCGTCGTTTGCTCGAAAGATACCGGGAGTTGCAGAGTCGAGGGCAACTCGCGCCCGACCTCGAACTACAGAACGAATTGGCGACGCTCTTGTCAGCGACCGGCGACAACCAGGAAGCGGAGAAAATGTTGGCGGCCACAGAAAAAGAGTCGCCACAACCTGCGCAAAAGGCACTCACCCAGTACAATCGCTTTGTCAACTTTGTCGCGGCCGGCAAACTGGACAAGGCACTCGCTGCGTACATTGAGGCGATTCGGCTGGAACGCAAGCAATACCAACTGTTCGAGACGCTCAAGTACCAGCCAAAAAAAATTCTCGGCGCTGGCGGCTTTGGCATCGTATTCCTGTGCCAGAGCGAGGTGTTGGGCCAGGTGGTGGTGAAATCGCTGTCGCGCCCGGATGCCGAGATGAACATGGAAACCGTGATGCAAGAGGCCAGGGCTCTCGCCAACAGCCGCTCGCCGTACATCATCGGCCTCAAAGATTTCGGCTATCTGGACTGGGAGGCGAAAGCGATGCCGTTCATTGTCATGGACTATTTTTCCGGCAGTGATCTCGACGTTTACCTGCAAAAGCATGGCGCGTTTTCCTTGGAACAAGGGCTGGGTATGGCCAAAGCCATTGCCGAAGGCTTGCGCGATGCGCATAAAGTGGGCGTCATCCACCGCGATGTCAAGCCCGCGAATATCTTGTACCGCGAGACGCCAGACAGTGCCGGGCAAGGCGGGGGCTTTGAGCTAAAAATCATAGACTTTGGGCTGGCGGTGCGCGGGACCGGGCTGGAAGATATGGCGAGGTCGCTCAAGAGCACAGGCGGTCACTCGGTGCTGCAAGAGTCCATTGCCGGTACGGTGAAGTACGCGCCGCCGGAGCAGATGGGCGAGGAGGTTGACGGCAAGCTGTGGCCGGTGGAGAAGTACAGCGACGTGTTTGCCTATGGCCGCACGCTGCGCATGATTTTTTTCAAAGATTTGGACCTGGAGTGGGAGGTGGTGGCGCAATTTCCCAATAAAGAAGTGGTACGGCTGATAGACAAATGCCTGAAGAAGAACCCCTCACAAAGGCCGCAAAACTTCGACGAAGTACTGGCACAACTGGAAAAAATTACGCCCAAGAAACAGCCGGTGGTCATCGAGTTTCCGGCCAATAGCGAAGATCCGTTTGCCGAACTCCAGCAGCACCTGAAAAGCGGACAGCCGGAAGAGTGCTACACGCTGGTGCGGCAGGAGTACCATGCGACGATCGAGGAAAACGCCATCATCACCGTCGTCCGCAAGGGTAAGCTGGTTGATGGCAAGTTGCAGGAAAAAGCGCAGGTAGTGTTGAGCAAGGGACCGGAGCCTGGCATAGAATTTCCTTCGCTCTTAGGTGTTACGCTCGATCAGGCACGCGAGGAGATCGAAGACAAGGTTTCCGTCAAGGCGCTCAAGGTGGCCTTTGAGGTGAAAGGCGAGATGCACAGCGAGGAGTATGCCGCAGGGACCATCTGTGAAATCAAGCGCACAGGCGTAATCCGTGGCAACACGGTGGAACGGCCGGCCGTGGTCGTGTTGAGCAAGGGTGCGAAAAGCAAAGGGCCGCGCGTGCCTACAGGCTTTACGTTCTTGCGCGAAGCGTCGTACACCTGCGCCGGCATGAGCAACAAGATGCTGGAGTTCCACCACGATGCGACCGGCATGGAGTTTGTTTACATCCCCGGCGGCAGCTTTATGATGGGTTCGCCAGCGAGTGAGCAAGGGCACTCCAATGACGAAGTGCAGCACAAGGTCACGCTGTCGCCCTACCTGATCGGCAAGTACGAAGTGACGCAGGCGCAATGGCAAAAAATTATGGGCAATAATCCTTCCGGCTTCAAGAACGCCGGCAGCAACGCGCCGGTGGAACAGGTGTCGTGGGACGATTGCCAGGAATTTTGCCAGAAGACCGGCCTGCAATTGCCGAGCGAAGCACAGTGGGAATATGCCTGCCGCGCTGGCAGCAAGGGAGCTTACTGCTTTGGTGACAGCGAGTCGCAATTAGGCGACTATGCGTGGTACGATAAGAACTCCGGCAAGACGACGCATCCGGTGGGGCAAAAAAAGCCCAATGCCTTTGGTTTACAGGATGTTCATGGGAATGTTTGGGAATGGTGTCAGGATTGGTATGGAGATTAC
>JAGVGO010000220.1 GCA_020057085.1 Planctomycetota bacterium
CAGCGTATCTTGTACTCGTGTTTCGGCTGTGCTGGGACACAGCGTATCTTGTACTCGTGTTTCGGCTGTGCTGGGACACAGCGTATCTTGTACTCGTGTCCCATCTGTGCTGGGACACAGAGTATCTTGCCACAAACCTAAACGTTTAGCGACTCTTGCCGCATGGTAATTGAGCGGAATATCGTCAGGATAAACAAAATATGCCGCCATCTCTGCCATAAACTCTGTTTCTATGCTATGTAACTGCTGACTGAATTTATGGATTTCTCGAAAACCTTTTTCCCACAAAAAATCCAGATTGATGGTGTTGCAGATATGGTATACCTGCGTCAATATTTCGCGCAGATGGTGTGCCTTGGCATAGGTGTTGTATTTGAGATATTTTGCCAGCAACTCATAGATTTCACGTGGATGGCTTACCCGCAGTTCATTCCAATCAACGAACTCGCGCTTGAGATTTTGGTAGGCATTTTCCGTATTGTCCGGATGTTCATTTTGCTGGATAATGCAGCAAATAACTACATCAAGAAAAGGGCGCTTTTCCTGATGTATTGCTGCCTTGCCATATTTGCTTTCGAGAGCCTGAAGAAGCATGGCAAGATTGGCTTCCGGGAATTTCATAAAAATTTCTCACAGCTTTAACAAATTAGCGCCCCGATACTGGGGCGCAGATAGTTCGCGATCAGGATGGATAAAGGGAGGCTATTCTTTCTTAGGTTGGGCGGCACAAACACCGGCTTTTTTCAAGAGAACGGCCACTTTGGGGCTCGCTTGAGCGCCCACGGAAAGCCAGTATTTGCTTCGATCGAGATCAACGCTCAACTGTTTTTCCGGAGTGGTGGCATACGGATCGTACCATCCCAAGTTTTCAATACATTTGCCGTCACGGCGGGTTTGTGCATGATACACTCCGATGCGATAAAAAGGATGATTGGTTCTTCCCATCCGATTCATGCGAATACGTACTGCCATATAAGGGCTGCCTTTCTAAATAATCAAAATTCACTTCATCAACAAAATTTTTTAACAAAATTTTTATTTTTTGTTCTCAATTCCATTTTACAACAAAATATCTCGTTTGCAAGCCGCAACTTAGCCTCTGTAAAAAAATAAGTTATTTTTTTCTGATTTTCCTGGCCATATGCAGTCGCCGCCCGCCGCCTCCCATGCCAGGCATCAATTTTCCCATCATGCCACCCAAGCCGCCCATTTTTCCGAGATTGCGCATCATATTGCGCATCTCCCGAAATTGCTTGATAAGCATATTGACTTCCTGGATACTGGTACCGCTGCCTTTACCGATGCGTACGCGCCGGCGGCCGTCAATCATGTCCGGACTTTGGCGTTCTTCCGATGTCATCGAATAGATGATCGCTTCCACATGGGCAATCTGGTTGTCGTCTATTTCCGCACCTTTGAGCATGGAACCGAATTCGCCGGGCAACATGCCGAGCAAATCCTGGAAACTCCCCATCTTCTTTAGCATCTGCAACTGGTCGAGAAAATCTTCAAGCGAGAAAGATGCTTCCAAAATTTTTTGTTGCATCTTTTCCGCTTTTTCCTGGCTAATGAATGTCTCGGCACGTTCGACCAGGCTTACCACATCACCCATGCCCAAAATACGTGAGGCCATGCGGTCAGGGTGGAATTCTTCCAATCGTTCAAGTTTCTCGCCGACGCCGATAAACTTGATAGGTTTACCGGTGACTGCGCGAATGGAAAGAGCTGCGCCACCACGCGCATCGCCATCGAGTTTGGTCAAAATGACACCGTCCAGCTCCAACTGGGCATTGAATTCTTTGGCCGAGTTGACAGCGTCCTGACCGGTCATGGCATCACATACCAGGAATATATTGTGCGGCGACACTTTTTTCTGGATGGTACGCAGTTCTTCCATCAGTTCCTGATCGATATGCAGGCGACCGGCAGTATCCAGAATGATTACATCGCATCCTTGTTTTTCGGCAAAGGGAAGTGAGTTCTGGCAAATCTGTGGAGGGGAAGATTTGGCATCTGCAAAGACCGTTACACCAATCGCTTCTCCCAGAATTTTTAGCTGTTCTATAGCGGCAGGCCGCTGGATATCGGCCGCTACCAGTAATGGTTTATGCCCTTTTTCTTGCAAATATTTGGCCAGCTTGGCACAAGTAGTAGTTTTGCCGCTACCTTGCAGACCGGCCATCATGATAATGGTAAACTTTTTATCGCTAAAGCGGATTGAAGTATCCGTCGGACCCATCAACGCTGTCAGCTCGTCAGACACGATCTTGACGATCTGCTGTCCAGGCGAGATGCTCTTGATCACCTCTTCACCTACGGCTTTTTGCTTGACCGTTTCAATAAAATCTTGCACTACTTTGTAATTGACATCGGCTTCCAGAAGGGCGGTGCGGATTTCTTCGAGCCCTTCCTGGATGTTTTTTTCGGTCAGACAGCCGCTGGAAAAAATTCGTCGGCGAATGTCCTGAAATTTTTGCGAGATAGCATCAAACATGGGATATTCTCATGCCTGTCTGGGATGAAATACGGAATTTGTAGTTTTTTGTTGCAAACAGCCTATATTTTTGTAATACTAGGCAATAATATTACCTGATTTCTTTTATTTTTGCAAGAATAAATTACGCGATTTGTTATTGCTGTACATTAACCAAACCCGTTGAAAAATGATACCTATTCTGCTGGATATTTTCTACCTTTTGGCCGCCTTGGCATTGTCACCACTCCTGTTTTATCGCGTATGGATACGAGGCAAGTATAAAGATACCTTGGCCGCCAGGCTCGGCAGAATCTCCCATCTGCCAAAACCTTCCCAATGTATATGGTTACACGGGGTTTCGGTCGGTGAAATCAAGGCGGCACGTCCGCTGGTAGACAGGCTCAAAGTCGGCTTTCCGGATAGTGACATTATTATTTCGGCAACCTCGGCAGCAGGTAAAAAGATGGCGGCGGCACTGTACCCTGACTGCCGAATTATCTCTTTTCCTCTCGATCTTTCATGGACAATACGTGCCTATCTGCACCATTTCCGCCCCCGGCTGATCGTCTTGATGGAACTTGAGATATGGCCAAATTTTTTGTGGCACGCACGTCACACGAAAATACCTGTGGTATTGGTCAATGGACGGTTGTCTGCAAAATCTTTTCGTGGCTATCGCTATTACTTGTGCGGACTCTTTCCATGCCTTACCAAAGGCATTCGCCACTATGCCATGCAAAGCGAAATCTACGCCGAGAGGTTGCGTTCACTTGGGATTCCTGCGGAAAAAATCAGCGTGACAGGCAATATGAAATTCGATGCCATCGCCCCGCCAAAATGGCTGGCCAAACAAGCTGCTATCGAAAAACTGCTGGGGCTTGAGCCGCATCTTGAGGTATTGCTGGCAGGCAGTACGCACGCACCGGAAGAAAAAAATTTGCTTGCCTGTTATTGTCAACTACGCGAAGAGTTTCCGCACTTGCGACTGATCCTTGTGCCGCGCCACCCTGAAAGAAGCGATGAAGTAGCGGAGTGGGTGCGAGAGAGCAAGCTGCTGCCGGTCAAAAAAAGCGAAATCGTGGCAAGATACACAATGGCTGGCAACCACGTAGTGATTGGCGACCGCATGGGCGAGCTGGCAGAGCTATACACCGTATGCCATATCGCATTTGTCGGGGGCAGTCTGATTCCGCACGGCGGGCAAAACTTCATTGAGCCGGCCAGCCTTGGTAAAGCTGTAGTGTGCGGCCCCCATATGCACAATTTTCCAGAGGTCGAGCTGTTTTTGGAACAACAGGCAATCGTTCAGCTTGCTACGGCGGCAGCGTTGTACCCGACTATCCGTGAATTATTAGGCAATGCTGTGCAGAGAAAAACATTGGGAGAACATGCCCAAGAGTTGGTCGCTCGCAGCCAAGGTAGTGCCGAGCGCAATTATAATTTGTGTCTTGCGAGTTTGTAAATTTTTTCAAATTTAGCTTAAAAAAAAACTATGAATTGCGTCTAGGACTCAAAAGTTTAGACGTCCATGTCAGGATGTTTTGATGTTTTAAGGACTCTCAGTTTATGAGTAAATGTTTGTTTACTTCTGAATGTGTGACGATGGGCCATCCCGATAAGATGGCAGACCAAATTTCGGATGCAGTGTTGGATGCTGCGCTCGCGCAAGATGCCAACAGCCGCGTGGCATGTGAATCTCTCTTGACGAAAGGGCTGGTGGTAGTGGCTGGCGAAATCACCACCAGAGCACAGATTGACTTTCAGACTCTGATACGCGACACGGTCAAAGACATTGGCTATGTGGATGCGGCGATGGGTTTTGATTACAAAAGTTGTGGCATTCTCGTGGCCATCAACAGGCAGTCGCCGGATATCGCCATGGGCGTGGATGAAAAGGACGGCAAAGAGCAGGGAGCCGGCGACCAGGGTATGATGTTCGGCTTTGCCTGTCGCGACACCGAAGAACTGATGCCGATGCCGATCAGTCTGGCGCGCAAGCTGACCAACCGCCTGGCCGAAGTAAGACAGAAGAATATCTTGGATTTTCTACGCCCGGACGGCAAAACGCAGGTTACCGTCATCTATGAAAACGACAAGCCTGTAGGCATTGACAACGTAGTCGTTTCTTGCCAGCATGACGGCAAGGTGACCCACGACAGAATTCGCAAAGAGATAATCGAGTACGTCGTGAAACCGATGCTGCCGGAAAATTTTCTCAACGACAAAATCATCTATCACATCAACCCGACCGGCCGTTTTGAAATCGGAGGCCCGGAAGGCGATACCGGCGTCACCGGACGCAAGATCATCGTAGATACCTACGGCGGCATGGGCCGTCATGGCGGCGGCGCTTTCTCCGGCAAAGACCCTTCCAAGGTCGATCGGTCCGCCTCCTACCTCGGACGCTATATCGCCAAAAATATCGTGGCTGCCGGCCTCGCCGACAAATGCGAAGTGCAGGTGGCCTATGTCATCGGCGTGGCCGATCCGGTCTCCATCCGCGTTGATAGCTTCGGCACCGGCAAATTGCCCGAAGAAAAGCTGGTCGCCCTGGTGCGGCAGCATTTCCCGCTCAAGCCCAAGGGGATCATTGATTACTTCCAGTTGAAACGGCCGATATATGTCAACACCGCCCGCTATGGTCATTTCGGTGGCGATGCGGAAAAACGTCCCTGGGAAAAAACGGACAAGGCGGAAGTTCTCAGAAAAGCACTGTAGTGTCACATTACGCAATAGAAAGGAAAACGCATGGCGAAAAAAATCAGCAGCAGAAGGCGACGCATTCGCAAAGCCAACCACGGCGCCCGACCGGCTGCCGGCCGCAAACCCATTAAGATACGCGGCACTGGCAAGAAGTAACGATTTTTCCGATCCGTCCGTGAGGAAGGGTCGGATTTTTTATTAGAAACTTGTGTTCGTGTACATCTATTTCCTGTGCAAGGAGTGATCCTATGGCTGAAGCAAAAGAACAGAAAAAATTCACGCCCTATGTCTCAGCCGAGACCAATATGGCGGAATTTACCATCCGCGCCTTGATCATCGGTCTGGTCATGTGCGTGGTACTCGGTGCAGCCAATGCCTACCTCGGTCTCAAGGCTGGCATGACCATCGCCGCCACTTATCCTGCGGCGGTCATCGGCATGGCTGTGCTGCGTCTCTTCAAAGGCACGATTCTGGAAGAAAACTTTGCGCGTACCGTCGGCTCGATCGGCGAGTCGGTGGCGGCAGGCGCTATCTTCACCATCCCGGCCTTCCTCATTGCCGGTGTCTGGCCTGAGTTCGCCTCGCGCCAGCATTATCTGGAGGCCACGGCCATCATGTTCGTCGGTGGCGTGATCGGCATTCTATTTGTCACCATCCTGCGCCGTGTGATGGTGGAAGACCCTGAGCTACCTTTCCCCGAATCGGTAGCGGCTGCCGAAATCCACAAGGCCGGACGTTCCGGTAAGAACGACGCTAAGTTCCTGTTTTTTGCCATGGGACTTGGCGTGTTCATTGAAATTTGCAAGCAACTCAAATTTTTTGCTGCCAGTTGGGACAAATTTATCGCCTTTGCCCAGCAAAAACTGGCAATCGGCGGTGGCGCCACGGCGCAAACCGGCGGTGGTGCACTGTTGAGCACACCGGGCGTCAGCCCTGCCTACATCGGTGTCGGCTATATCATCGGGCCCAAGCTCGCAGCACTCAACTTCACTGGTGGCCTCCTGGCCTGGGGACTCTTCGTGCCGCTCCTCTTCTTCTTCCTCGGCCACAATTACGACATCGAAAGCAAGACTAAAGAGAATCTGTTTGCCAGCGTCTTGAACGAAAAGGTGGCCAAACAGGAACAAGCCAAATACAGCGGCTTCTATTGGTTCTGGTATGGCAAACGCCTGGCCAGCAAGATGGGCGATGAGTTGAAGTCCAAGATCGAAAACAAGAAAGCCTCTGAGGCTGAACAGGCATTATATGCCGAGGCTGAGAAGGAAACGTCGGCAATTCTCGCCAGCGTCAAGGAAGGCAAGGATTGTCAGCATGTTTGTGCCGTGGATGAAGCACGCAACGCAGCTTGGGTAGGCGTTGGTACCGATCTGTGGAAAAATGTCGTAAGAAAAATCGCCATCGGTGGCATGTTGATGAGCGCCGCTTTCACTCTCTATCGCATGCGCAAGAACCTGTCCTCGGGTCTCAAGCGTGCCATAGGCGATGTCAAGAAGGCTGCCGGTGGTGGTGCGGCAACCGAAGTACGCACCGAAAGAGACTTGAATTTCAAATGGGTGTTCATCGGTATTGGCATGTGTGCCGTGGCGACCTTCGGCATCTACTATTATTTTGCGCAAAACATTACCGCCGCTCTCGTGGCCACCATCGTCATGGTCATCGCCGGTTTCTTTTTTGCCGCAGTGTCGGGCTATCTGGTCGGCATGATCGGTTCGAGCAACAACCCGATCAGCGGACTTACCATTTCCACCCTGCTTATTGCCGCTCTCTTGCTGGTCGCTCTTGGTTTCAAGGGAACAGTTGGCATTGCCACTGTACTCGGTGTGGCTGCGGTGATTTGCGTGTCGGCAGCCGTGGCCGGTGAAATGTTGCAGGATTTGAAAGTCGGTCACATCCTCGGCGGCACCCCGAAGAAGATGCAGCTTGGTGATCTCATCGGCGTGTTGCTTGCCTCTGTTGTCATGTTTATCCCTCTCGTCATCCTGCATCAGGGTGATATCAGCATGGGTGGCACCGGTCTTGGCGGCAGTAATTATTCGGCGCCGCAAGCCAGTCTCATGGCCATCCTGGCAAAGGGCATCGTCGGCGGCGACATGGCGTGGCCACTCATTATCGTCGGCATCCTCATGGCTTTCGGTTTTATCCTGCTCCAGGTGAAAAGCCCGATGCTCGTCTGCGTCGGCATGTACCTGCCGCTCGAAACCACCTTTGCTATCTTTATCGGCGGCCTTATCAAAGGTATCGTCGAGAGAGTCGCCGAGAAACGCAAATACAACGAGGCGCAAAAAGTGCGCAGCGAAAACAACGGTATCCTGCTCGCTTCCGGTCTCATCGCCGGCGAGGCTCTTACCGGCTTACTATTTGCCTTCTTCGCCCTGGTAGACTGGAAAACCCCGATGTTTCCGTACGACAGGTTCTGGGTAAGTACGCTGGTATTTGTGTTAGTCGCCTACGTCCTTATCAAGATACCGCTCGACAACGCCGGCAAGCCGGATGAACCTGCACCTGCGAGTGCCGCGTTCTAGTAGTCTATCGTCGTAGCGAGATAGCAAAATCGCTTAAAAAAATCCTCCCACGTGGGAGGATTTTTTTTTGCCTTGACGGCGACTAAAATTACCGGATCACCTTGCGGCTGAAGGTTACGGCCAGGATGGTGATGACAAAGAGTCCGAGGAACGATTCCATCATCATCACATAGTTGATCCAACTGTCACTGATCGGCTCGGCGCCGCCGACGCTGGCATTGGCAAAAGTACGGAAAGATATGAGGATGTAATCCAGGAACGAAAGGGCGCTCTTGGACTCAAACTGGCTGCTGCCAAAGACGAAGTAAAACACGGCGAACAACAGTAAAACGCCCATAGACGAGGCAAAAATATTGAACGGCCTGGTGCCGTAACCGCACGACACATCGAGTGCCAGCCAATTGAATAAACGTTTGACGGCAGAGCCGACACCCCTGACGCGAATACTCAGGCGTTCCATACGTTTTTCCATGAGGTAGGCCCAGTCTTCCTGCTCGTATTCATTGATTCCACGGAAATTGTTCTTGAGCAGTCCATACTCTTTCTGGGCAGTCGGGTAATCTTTCTGGATGTGGCTTTCCAGATGGCCGGCGATCTGCTTGCGGGTGATAAAGAGCCTTCCGAAATAGGCGTCGCGCACACAGAAACTGGCGTTGTCGCCGATGTGAGCGCCCAGGAAATTCAGGTTTCTTTCGGCGCACAGCGTACGCAGTTGGATGGTACCGGCGAAGCTGGCCCGTTCAAACGACACATCCCCTTCGGCTGCCATGCCGGAAAAATCGGCTTCCTCTGCGAACTCGGCATTTTGGAAGATCACCAGTTTAGCGAAATTGGCGCCCTTGAATTTGACGCTCTTGGTAAATTTGCTGCGGGAAAAATCGCTCACTTCGGCAAAGCGTGAATTGCTGAACGTGGTCTCTTCCTGGAAACTGCATTTTTCCATGTAGAAGCGATGGTCGCAACCAATGTCGTTGAAGCTCGCGCCTTGCGCGAAGGTCACATCGGCGAACTTCACCCCCTTGGCGAAGTAGGCTCTGGTGAAAATCGTCTTATCCTGGAACTCCGCATGGTTGAAGGTGGCAAACCGTTTGAAATTGGCTGAATTGAAATGGGTTTCGCCGCAAAATTTGACTTTGGCGAAATCGGCGCCGTCAACGAAGACCACATTTTTAAAGAGTGTTTGCTTGCCGAAAGTGCTGCCGTGGAACCGCGCCTTGCCGATGAAAGTGCTGCCCTCAAAGTCAATGTTGTTTTCGAAATTCACCTCTTTGAACTCGACGTTGTCGAAGACGCAGTTGGTGAGCGAGACTTTGTAAGGAACAGCGATGCTGGCAAGATTGAGCGAAGCAATGTAGGCATTGTCCAGCTCGCCCCCTTCGGTAAAGATTTTTTTGATTTCCTCTTCACTCACCACTTTCTTGCCACGTTTGAGTTGACGTGTTTCGCGGTCTTCGCCGTCGCCTTCATCTTGCACCTGTGATGTTTGCATGGCAATCTGCATCAAGTTCTTGCTCAACTCTTGCAACACTCTTGCCATGCTCCCTGCCTCATTTGTTTGCATATCGTTTCCTTCTCTCTGTTTGTGTGCCTGCATGAGGATATCGGCCAGATCCTCTTCCTGCACGTCTTCGTCTTCTTCCTCGACGCGCGCCCTGGGAGCTTTTTCGTTTAGTCGTTTGCGCATCGCCTGTTTCTTGGTGGCACCTTTTCCCTTGCGCAGTGACGACAGCGCATTACCCAGGTCGTCGTTCATCTGTGATTCCGGTGTAGCACGTTTTTTGCTCTTTTTCTTCGTGCTACTCTTGATGCTGCGTAACGTCGGTACTGCCAGATCGGAAAAGACAACTTCTTTCTTAACAGCAAGCACTTTGGCGTCGCCGGCGATGATCTGGTACACGGAAACAATATCGCTCATCTCCAGATGATGGCAAATCAATGTGGAGAGGCGCACTTCATGACCCATCTTGGCCAGCCGTTTTTGTTCACGCAGAAAAAATTGCCATGCCTTGTCGTCGAACAGAACTCTCTTTTTTACCTCCGCGATAAAACTGCTTTCCCACTCATCTTCTTCGACCGCCTGCGCTACTACACAAGCTGTACTTGCCTTAGAAGGCAAAGAAGTCTGGCACACCGGGCATGCTGCTGCGTTTTCGAGATTGTGTACGAAGCCTTGGCAATGGGTACAGAACAAGAATTCCTCTTGTATCTGCCGATACACTGCCGCCACATCTTCTTCGCCCAAAAATCTTTCTCTTGCCGCTGTGACAGATGCCGGCATGCCTACGGCCAGCCGCTCGCGGCAAAAAACTACGGCTTGCGGCGTCAGTTTTTTGCGTTGTGCGGCCAGGTGGATAAACAGATTGTCCGCATCGGGGACACGTATGATATTTGTTTGGGACATGTTTTTCGCCTGCCATAAATTGTGGTTAAGGGATTTTGCACTATTGTGTTATAGTGTAGCAGGCAAAGGTAGCTTTTGCAAGTAAAATAGTATGTATTTTGCAAGTTATGGCAGAGCGTTGTTTCTTTTTGCTTGCCACTGGTGTGTATAACAAGTATAATGAAATAATCCCTTTTACCATTTATAACCCCGTCTATCTCAATATCATTGTTCTTAAGGAACCGCCCATGAAATATTTCATTTATGTCGTTTTGTGCCTGGCACTCTGCATGGGATGCCAGAACAAGGAAAAAAAAGAGACCGTCGTAGATCCCTGGGCCAGTGAAAAGACAAGCCTCATCCAGCCGGCTGCTGTGGTAACTCCGGCGGACGAGCCTATCATGACTGTCAGCAATCCCCAGGCGATCTTGATCGTGGAAAGAAAAAGCGTTCCTGCTCCGCGTGAAGAATTCGTGGATCGGGTGATTGAAGCTTTGCGCGATGCCTTGGGACAGGCCGACTACAAAGAGCTTTACAGCGACAAAAATCTGCGCCAGCAACTCATGCAAGAAATGGCGCAGATGAACCTCGACCCCAGGCTTGAGGGCAACTATTTACAGCAGAGTTTTACCAAGGCGAATCTTGTCCTCTATGTGACGCTGGCAAGAGGCCAGGAGAGGGAAACAAAAATTGGGCGTGATGTAGTCAAGGAGTGGCAGCCCGTTCTTAAAATTAACGCACAAGATTTGATCGGTGGTCAAACTTACAGCGAAAGATCGTACTTCGCCGAACAGGAAGGTAAGCTGATATTTTGCACTGAAGGTGATACGGAGGCCGAACTGTTCGAGATGAAGGTATTGCCCTCCTTGAAAAGGCTCATGCCAAAAATCGTCCGCGATATTTCGACAGCAGCACAGCCAAAACCCAATCTGTTCAAGGTGATTGCCAATGCACCTGAACAGGAGAAACGCGAAAAACTGAACTCCATCTTCCGCAAGATGGAAGAAAAAGGGCTCTTCAAATTCGAGCAGGCGCCTTATATCGCCGGCGCCAATTTCTGCCTGCTCGTGACCTATAACGGCAAACAATCCAAACTGGTGGATGTGCTGCAGGAATATGTCAAACCGCTGCACATGAAGGTGGAAGTGCAGGGCTATGCCATCATGCTCACGCCGAAACCTGAGGAAGAATTTTAGGATTGACTTTCAGCACTGCTTATTGCAGACTTAAAACAAACTGAGCTAATCTTATAGATAGCTGACATCACAAAGCGACCCAACCGGATCGCAGAAAATCCAAAAGGAGAGGAATCATGGAAAAAATTTGGAAACTTTTTGCGCTCTTTATCGTGGCCATGTTGAGCATGACCATAAGCTATGCGCAGAATCTCGACTTTGACGAAGAGAAACCCGCCGAAGAAGAAAAACCGGAGGTGAAGGAAGGAGCTGGTGAAACCGAAGCCAGCGCCCTGCAGGATTGCATCGCCAAATTCGTACGCGAAGCCGCCAAAGCAAAACTGGGCGACGACTACCGTAATAACAAAGGCAAAATTGACAAACTGGCGGCCGAGCCGGATATCGCCCGTGACTATGTTTTGATCAAAGATAGAAGATACAGCCAGAAGCTCCAGAGAATCAAGATTGCGGTAATTTTCAAAGCGGACGAGCTGCGCAAGGACCTCGCCTGCGAAGTGGTGGAGGGGGAAAGCCTGTCCGACGACGAGGAAAATGCCATCGCCGAGGCCAAAAATAAAGCTTTTATGCGTATCGCGGAAGCCAACATGGAAGCGATACCATTCCGTGACAACAAGAAAAAAGTTCAGCAAATGGCCGATGAGAAGTCGGGAGAATATGTGCAAGTGGTCAAAAAAGGCAGCTTGCGCAACGGTAAGATCACCATCGTGGTGCAGGTGGATTGGGAGCGCGCCCAGAGCGATCTGAAAGGCAAGATAGAAGTGCCGACCAAAGATATGGCGATAGTCATCATCGGCGATGGCCGTCCGCCCGTGGTCGTGCCGCCTTACGATGTAAAAGGGGTTGGGGTTGAGGTCAACAGAGCATTATTGAGCAGACTTACGACAGATGCCCTGCAGAATAAACTGCAGAAATTTTACGAGATCAAAAGTTTCACCAGCATGGATGAGGCAATAGCGCAAAAGAAATACGAGCTGGCTGCGAGCAGTATAGATGTGCGAGTCGAAAAGGATGTGATAAATTGGCTGCTGCGCGCCGAAGCCCCGTTGTGTGTGCGGGTCTTCGTGGACAAGGTAGAGGTGCAACGAGATCCGATCCGCAACGGCTGGTCGGTATATATAAACCTGTCCCTGGTGCTTACCAATGTAATTTCCAATACCACCTTGCGGGTCGAGAAAAGTTCGTTCGATGTTGCCTTGAAAGACATTGACACGGCCAAGCACGAGTATGCCGGCGGCTGGCCTACCGCCAACATCGGCGTTGAGCAGGCAGCCCGTGAAGCGACCAAAGTGGTGGCACGGCTACTGGGCAACGACTTGCTGCGCACAGTTCAATCTACTGCAAAATTGAGCGACTATGTAAAGGTTTCTTTTCAAGGTTTCCCTGATGACGAAAAGAGAAGCAAAATCGAATTTTTGATCCGCAAGCTCGAAAAACAAGGCAAGTGGAAAGTGCGTGGCACCATCAACAAGGCCGGCAGCCAGGTGGATGTAAACCTGGAATACAAGAGTGGCGCGCTCGATGCTTTCATCCTTGAAACATTCAAAGAACTGCATCTTAAACTCGCCCTGTCGGCCGTGGGCAGACTGGTGTTCCAGCCTAAAACCGAAGAGGAGTTCTAGGCACAACTTTTAAGCGCAAGCAAGGCAGGGTGGTAGGCAACTCCCCCCTGCCGTTATTTTTGACAACGCTTGGTCAGAGGAGAAACATATGCAAATGTGGAAACTATGGATGGTTGTTATGCTGGTGCTTTGTGGCCTCTTGTCGGCACAGACACCGCTCACCGAAGTCGGTTTCGGTAAACTGGTTAGCGACTCGGCGTTCCTCGATTTCAACAGTTCGCTCGATAAAGGTGGTTGGGGCATGCAGATTTTGCTCAACGGTTTCAAGCAGAATCTGCCGTATCTCGACATCACTCAAAATCGCACGTCTCGTTATTTCGGCATGGTCAAGGTGTCGCTCGTGGAAAAATGGGAACTGGGGCTCAAATACCCGCGCGAAACCACGGTGTCGCTGGTCAAGCTGCACCTGCGTCTTTTTATTTTCGATGTGGCGGAACAGCGTGAGCTGATGCGGGAAACGGTTGCCACCTACGCCGGCGTAACCAAGGTTACTGGCCTCTCCGGCAACATCGTTTTGCTCAAACGCGCTTTTGAAGACGCCCTGGCTGTCGCCACGCAGCGGATCGCGCAAAGATTTCCGCTGGTCGGCAGCATCCGCAAAGTGGAAGGGCGCGAGATCACCGCCGATCTTGGTGAAGACCAGGGTCTCAACGACAGCAGCATACTGGAAGTGCTGGCCGAGAACGGCGAAAGCATGGGCCGTTTCAAGGTCACTCAGGTGCAGGGGAAAGAGTGCAAAGCGATGCCCGAGAGCTACGGCAATTTCACCTTGCGCCCCGGTTTTGTCGTGCGCATGGTACCACCGCCCAGCAAGATATTGACCAAGGAAGAGGCGTTTGTCAAGGCTAATTTTGCCGGTCCGGAAGGCACCGTCGTGGTTGGCAAAAAGACACCGATAGGTCTGGCACAGGAAAAGCAGGATTTGGGATTCAACGACGAACCGGAAGACACCACACCGCCCATCAAGCCGGTAACGAAACCCAAAGAAGTCGTCAAGAAACCGACCGAAACCAAGCTGACGGATGAAAGCGACCTGTCGCTGGACGGCGATGCGCCGAAGCCGGTCACTGGCGAAAAATATAGTGTGCTCTTTTCCTACTTCAACGATAAGAGCAAGCTGGAGAGAGCCTATCAGGCAATTAAAAAATTGGAAAGCAAAAACTTGCTAAAAATTGCCGATGTCAAGCAACCGAACGCCAGGAATATGACGCTGCGGCTCGTTTATCCGAAATCCCAGCGCGAATTGTGGGACGAACTCAAGAAACAGTTCCAGCGCGAAGCCGTTTCGGTAACTTGCCAGTTGAAAGACAGCGAAATCGTGGTCACTGAGAAATAAAGTACGGGCGTTTTTGCCAGAGGAGTTCTGCATGCCTACGATTCCTGCCAGTGAAATCAAGACACGCATTGCCTGTTTGCAAAACCGGCTGCGCCAGGAAAAGCTGAGTATGGCGTTTATGCTGCAAGCGGCAGATATATTCTACTATGCCGGCGTGTTCCAACAAGGCGTCTTGTGGGTACCGGACGAAGGTGAGCCGATATTTTTTGTGCGCCGTAGCTTCGACGAGGCGCGCCGTTTCTCACCTCTCTCGCAAGTAGTGGCGATCAAGAGTCCGCGCCAGATTCCGGCACTGCCACAGGCCAAGCAAGTGCAGTGGGAAGGTTGTGCCGGCATTGAAAGCGATGTTTTGCCTGTGCAGCAATATGAAATGCTCAAAGAGACATTTCCCACTCTCACTTTTCACAATTGTTCGCCGTTGATCCGTGAGCAGCGCGCCGTCAAAAGCGACTTCGAACTTGCCATCCAGCGGCGCGGTGCAGCCATCATGGACGCGGCATACCAGCAACTGGGCAAGGAAATCAGACCAGGCATGAGCGAACTTGAAATTTCAGCCCGCTTTGAATATTTGATACGCATTGAGGGACATCAGGTCGCCGTTCGGGTACGCGGGCTCAACCCCGAATTTCACTATGGTTCGATGCTCGCCGGCAACAGCGGCACGGTGGTGAGCTTCTTTGACGGTGCACTCGGCGGCGCCGGCCTCAGTCCGGCCTTCCCCATAGGTTCGAGCCGTTCGATCTGGAACAAGAATGAACCACTGATGGTTGATTACGTAGGATCTTTCGATGGCTATTGCGTGGATACCTCGCGCGTGTTTGTGGCAGGCGAGTTAGCGGGGCAACTGCAACTGGCGCATCAGGTAGCGCTCGACATCATCAAGGCCTTGCAAAACAAAGCAAGGCCGGGCGTAACCTGCGAAGAGGCCTACGCTCTCTCGTGCGAGATAGCCCAGTCGGCCGGCCTGGCCAAGCATTTCATGGGCTATGGCGACACTCAGGCCAAATTTGTCGGCCACGGTGTCGGCATCGAACTGAACGAATTGCCGGTACTCGCCCGCGGCAACCAGACCTGCCTTGTACGCAACATGGTGCTGGCTATTGAACCCAAGCTCGTTTTCCCGGCACTCGGTGCCGTCGGCACGGAAAGTACCTTTGTCGTGCGTGATGACGGCCTGGAACCGCTGGACGTGTGCGACAATCGCCTGTTGCATGTGTAGCGGCACTACTACATATTCCGGCGGTACTGTCCTCCTACATCATAGAGTACACGGGTAATTTGCCCAAGACTCGCATATCTCACCGTCTTCATCAGTTCGGCAAAGACATTCTTGCCCGACATCGCCACGGGCGTATCCAATAATTAGGGGGCATAGTAATTTTTTTGAAATAAGTACAAGAGTACAAGCCTATCACCTCTCCCCTGGCGGGCTGTTTTGTACCCACA
>JAGVGO010000127.1 GCA_020057085.1 Planctomycetota bacterium
AAACTGCCACGAAACTTGTGGGTACAAAACAGCCCGCCAGGGGAGAGGTTATACTCTACCCATAATTTTTCTATCCCCCCGAAGTGTTAGATACGCCCAGTTCAGACTACTCCAGATTTCTCCCAGCGTCTTCTAGTACAGGCGTCTGCTGCCATCCCTGGTAAAGATATGCAGTTTATCTCGATCCACGATCAGATTTGCCGTCTCGCCTTCACTCACCGGCGACACTCCTGCGTGACGGCATATCCATTCTTTATCGTCCACGCTGAAGTAGACATAGCTTTCGTTGCCCATCGGTTCGATGACGACGACCGGAACCTGGAAATTGGCAGTGGTGTCGCCTTTAGAGAGGCTGATGTCTTCCGGACGTATGCCGAACATGATTTCCTGTCCCTTGTAACCGGCAATCGCTTCGCTCATGGGCGAGGCCAAAGGTATGGCGAATTTATTGGCGATCAGGCACAACTGGCCATTTCTGGAATCGAGTCTTGCCACCATCTGATTCATCGGCGGCGTGCCGATAAATCCGGCGACAAATGTGTTGGTCGGCCTCGTGTAAATTTCGAGTGGGGTACCGACCTGCTGTACGCTGCCGCTCTTCATCACGACAATGCGGTCGGCCAGTGTCATGGCTTCCACCTGGTCGTGGGTGACATAGATGATGGTGTTGTTGAGCCGTTTGTGCAATTTGGCGATCTCGACGCGCATCTCGACACGCAGTTTGGCATCGAGGTTGGAGAGCGGTTCGTCGAACAGGAATACCTGCGGCTGGCGGACAATGGCACGGCCCATTGCCACGCGCTGACGCTGGCCGCCCGACAACTCTTTGGGCTTGCGTTTGAGGTATTCTTGCAGGCCGAGAATTTCTGCCGCAGCGTTGATTTTTTGCTCGATTTCGCTGACCGGTATGCCGCGTAACTTGAGGCTGAACCCCATGTTTTCCCGTACCGAGAGATGTGGATACAGGGCATAGTTCTGAAAAACCATGGCGATATCGCGATCACGCGGTGACAAATCATTGATGCGGCGGGTGCCGATGAAAAGATCGCCTTTGGAAATTTCCTCAAGCCCCGCCAACATGCGTAGCGTAGTGGTTTTACCGCATCCGCTCGGCCCTACCAATACCACAAACTCGCCATCTTCGATGTCGAGGTGGAAATCGCGGACCGCCTCCACGCCGTTGTCATAAATCTTGTAGACGTGTTGGTATTTGACTTCCGCCATCCTGTTGTTCCTTAAAAACAAGAAAATGCTTGCCATCCATGCCAAAAAAAGATATGTTAATATTAGTTTTATGCTTTTGAACCATTTAAACAGAAACCTTGCGTAAAAGCAAAATAAAATCTCACTACCCTGAGGAGTCTTTGTCTATGGCCAACGTAGGGAACCAGAAGCAAACCAGGTTGTTGTCCATATGGTGTCTGGCAGGCGCCATTGGCATAGCGGTTACCCTTTTACTGGGAGGCTGCCTTAAGGAGCAAAAAAAAGCCGGCTGGCAGCAACGCCGTATCCCTGTACATATTTTGGAGCTGGAAAAAAGTCGGCTTGGCAACAAAGCCAGGCTTAGCGGGTCGGTGTTGCCATGGAAAACCGAAGATGTGCGCTTCCAGGTGCCTGGCAAACTGGCTGAACTGAAAATTCTTATGCCAGGAGCCAGAGTCCGTGGCGAACTGCGCGATGAAACCAAAAAAATTATCTACGAAGGCGATGCTATCGCCGTGCTAGACACTACCCCTTACCAATTGGCCGTAACCGAAGCCTCCGCCAATGTGGAAGTGGCAAAAATCAGATTGGTAGCCTCGCAGCAGTCTAAACAGGTAGCAGCCGAAGTGATACATGCGGCACAGACGCGCATTGATGCCAGCATGGTCGAAATCAACGAAATCGTGCCGCAAGATCTCAAGATCGCCAAAGAGCAATACGGTTTGGCCAAAAACAACCACGAACTGGTGGAAAAGGCTTTCGTCAACAAGGATGTCACCGATTCCCGCCGCGCCGAAGCACGCGCCAACATGGAGATTGCGCTGTCAACGCTGAAAAAAGCCGAACTGCAAAAAGGTTTTAAAGAAAAAGAACTGCAGACCTACAAAGCTGAACTCGTCAAGTCGCAGGTGGAAGAAAAACTGCGCGAGGCAGAAGAAAAAATTGCCGTGTTTCAGCTCACGCAGGCTGAAATTGCCTTGACACGGGCAGCAAGCGATCTGCAAAAATGTACGCTGCGCGTTCCTTTTTCCGGTGTCGTCGCTAAAATTTACGTCAACCCTGGCACGATGGTAGATCTCACCACGCCTATCGTCAATCTGGTCATGATTGATCCGGTACGTATTGATGTCGCCGTATCGTTCAAAAAAATCCGTGATTTCTACTTCGGCAACGAAGTGAAGGTATACCCGCTGCGCGAACGGAGCAAGCCGGAAAAAGGATATGTCTACAACATCCAAACCACAGCCGACCCGGCCACCCGCACTTTCCTCGCCATCATCAGCGTGCGCAACTATGAGTACGATATCGACAACATGACCACTTACAACGAGAGATCGTCAATACCTCTAGCCAACGACATGGGCGCGATCGTACGTCGTAATCCGGATGGTTCAGGCTCTTTCTATATTGATGTGCGAGCGGTACAGAGGGATGACAGGGGAACCTACGTGTGGAAAATCAAACGCGAACAGGGCCAACGATTCACGCAGGAGTCGGTGGTACAGAAAACCTATATCGTACTTGACGAGCAGAGCGACTATGTCAACGTCATTACCTGGCTATTCCGCAAACTTAAAGACACCGGCGGTGTCACCGAGGAAGATGGCCTCTTGGTCAACCCGCCGGCCAATCTCAAAGATAACGACAAGATTTTGCAACTGCGTCAGGACTGGATGTTCCATCCGGGGGAACTGGTCGAGGTAGAATATGATCGCGAGCTGGCAGAAGGCGTGTATCTGCCCAGCGAAGCCATTCTCGAATCGGACGACAAAAAATCATACTATGTCTTTGTTGTGGAAGATGTAAAAGCAGACGGCATCAACCAAGTCGGTGTCGCCAAATACCGCGAAATAGTGAAGCGGCAGGTGGAAGATTTGTGGAAGATCGAGAAAGGCCTGGAAACAGGGGATAAGGTGGTGGTGCATGGTCGTGATGCGGTAAAAACGCGTTACGAAGCGTCAAGCTCACCCACCGACGCCATGATCCAGGTGCAGATTCAGAAAAGCGCCAAGTTGAGCGATCTGGTCAAGGGATACAACATGGTTTCAGGCAACAGTTCGTCCAAATGATTTCTCTCTTAAAAAACGGTGCCCGCCTACGGGCGAACGTGCCCCATTCTGTAACAGCGGGAAAATTTGTAACAAGACCTCAGTTTGTCTTGTGCGTGTTGGCCAGCAGCAACTTTTGGTAACGCTGGCATAATATCTTTTATTTCTTTATGTTATAAAAAAAAATCTAGCCACAAACAGAAAGGGAAAAAGGCAAGCAAATGGCGTGAAATTTGCTGCCACTTATGGCATTCACAATAACATTTTTCCTTCCATTGGTAATTTGAAAGGCAGTTTTGTATGTTTCGTAGAGCAATCATTCTTTTGTTCGTTGCCGTTTGCTTGATTTTGGGCAGCGTGGCAATGGCCGAGGGGAAAATCGCCCCCGAGCTTGAAAAAAAGATAGCCTCGCTGAGAGACAGCAACGAGAAAATTCCAGTAGTCGTACTGTATGAAGGTATGCCGTTGTTCGCCGACGTGGCCAAAGAGTATCGTTTTCTCGGCGCGCCGGAAGTGATTCGTGAACAGACTATTCGTGTCATGAAAGAGAATGCTGAAAGCCTGCATTACTGGCTGCAGCAGTTGTGCGAAAATGCCAGCATGGCAGCACACGTCGAAGGTTTCACCTCGATCTGGGTGGTGAATGCAGTGGCGCTCAAGGCCGATGCTTATGCTATCCAGGCAATCGCCAATCAGCCTAACATCGAAAAAATCCTGCTCGACGAGCCGGTACCGATGCTCCTGGAAGGTGATGCCGAATTGACCTGGGGCTTACAGAAGATCAACGCACCTGGTGCATGGCAATACTATGATGGTAAAGGCGTAACGGTAGCAGTAATTGATACCGGCGTCAATGAACATACAGATCTTAAGGTGCGCATAGTTGATGGCAAGAACTACATTGATGCCACTAAGCCACCGCGCGATGATCACAGCCACGGCACGCATTGTTCGGGCACAGTAGCAGGCGATGGCAAGAAAGGCCTGAAAACAGGCGTTGCCCCGAAAGCCACCATCATGGCGGTGAAGGTGCTGAGTTCGAGCGGCAGTGGCGCCTGGTCCAATCTGTGGTTAGGGATTGAGGAAATAATCGGCTCGAAGGCCACGGTGATCAGCATGAGCCTTGGCGGCTTCCCTGATCAGACCACACGCGATCGCCTGCGTCTGGCTTGCAAGAACGCCATCGATGCCGGCATTATTCCAGTGATTGCCGCCGGCAATTCCGGTTCGGGCGCCAGCACCATCGCTGCCCCTGGCGATGTGCCGGAAGTGATTACCGTGGGCGCCACCGATTCTAATGATGCCATTGCCTATTTCAGCAGCCGTGGTCCAACCAAAGCATGGGGTACTGAAGGAACTTTCGTGAAACCGGATGTGTCGGCTCCTGGCGTTGATGTCGAATCGTGCTCACACAACAGCGACACCTATACCAAGATGTCGGGCACTTCGATGGCCACCCCGCACGTGGCTGGTCTCACCGCATTGATGTTGCAAGCCAAACCGGAACTGACAGCTGCTCAGGTTAAACAGATTATGGAACAGACTGCCACCGACCTCGGTGCTGCTGGCAAAGACAACACCTTCGGCGCTGGTCGCATCAACGCAGACAAGGCTGTGTTGGCTGCCCAGAGTTTCACGCAGGTCGGCCGCAGCGATCGTTGGGAGACAGTGGTAAAGGAGCTCTCTTTCCCTGCTACGGTTGACAGCAACGGTAATATCGAGATCACGCAAAGCATCAACAACGACCTCATGCCGGCTACCGTTACCATTTGGGTACAGGCCAAAGAAACGGCTGCCCGCAAGGGATATTACCATGTGAGTTTTACCCTTACCGGACCAAATGGCACCAAGACTGGCACGGTCCGAGTGGATTATGACAATATCCCGACCGATCCGAACAAATACGATGCCAAGTATGGTTTCAATGCCGGCAACTTCGAGTTGGTAAAGGGTGATTATACCGGCACGGTCAAGAGCATTGAGCCGAATCCAAAGGTTCAAAACATGAATATCACAATTGGCGGCAAAGCCACCTGGCCAGCCAGGACTGCCAAATAAACGCGCAAATCAACTACACTTGACGTAAAAGAAGACAAGACGCCTGAAAGCGTCTTGTCTTCTTTTTTGGCATACACGCTCCTATTTTTTCTATATATTCTTGAGATTGACAATTTTTTTCGTGACTATCGCTGAAGAATTTGCTATTTATAGAAATAAGATATTACGCTTCATTTGCGCGAAAGGCAAAAATATAAATGTCTGCGAATCTTGTTATTATAGGCACCCAATGGGGCGACGAAGGCAAAGGTAAAATTGTCGACTTCCTGGCCCGGGATTGTGCTATGGTAGTGCGTTTCCAGGGCGGAAATAATGCCGGTCACACGGTTGTCCTGGGAGATCAAACGTACAAGTTGCACCTGATTCCTTCAGGCATTTTGTATGCCGACAAAATGTGTGTCCTGGGTAACGGCATGGTGATTGATCCGGCAGTGTTACTGGACGAAATAAAAGACCTCAAAAGCAAGGGCCACTTCCTGCGAAATCTGCACATTAGCGAGCGTGCCCATGTGATCATGCCTTATCATAAATATTTCGATGAGCTTGAAGAGGAAATGAAAGGCGCGGATAAAATCGGCACCACCATGCGCGGTATTGGCCCGTGCTACAGCGACAAAGTAGCGCGCATGGGCATTCGTATGAGCGAATTGCTCAACGCCAACATATTCATGAAGCGTCTGCAGCAGATAGTACCTTTCAAACAGAAGATACTCAATGCTTTTGGCAAAAAAAGAGAGCTGGTGATCGCTGAGATAGCGGCCGCCTATGGCCAACATGCCGAGCAGTTGCGGCATTACGTGTGTGACACTACCACTTTGCTCAATCGCTTTGTTGGCGAAGGCAAAAAAATTTTGTTTGAGGGAGCGCAAGGTACGCTGCTTGGCATTGACCATGGCACCTACCCGTTTGTCACCGGCTCAGAAACCACGGCTGGCAATGCCAGTTGCGGCAGCGGAGTAGCACCCTGCCACATCGGTAAAGTGGTTGGTGTGGTCAAAGCTTATAGTACGCGCGTAGGCAGCGGCTATTTTGTCAGTGAGCTCAATAATGCGCTCGGTGAACAACTTCGCAAACAAGGCCACGAGTACGGTACTACTACCGGCCGGCCGCGCCGTTGCGGCTGGCTCGATATCGTCGCCCTCAAATATGCAGTCATGGTGAACGGTCTCAGCGAACTGGCGGTTACCAAATTGGATGTGCTACGAAACATCGACCCGCTACAGATTTGTGTGGGCTACACCTATCGTGACAAAGCGGTGGATCATCTTCCGGCAGACATGGAAATGTTGCAGGAAATCCAACCGGTTTATCAAAATTTTCCAGGATGGCATGAAGATATCAGCAACTGCCGTGCGTTTGCCGAGTTGCCTCTTACGTGCCAAAGTTATATCCAGACAATGGAAAAGTTGCTGGGGCTTCCCGTGCGGATCATTTCCGTGGGAGCAGAACGTAACCAGACCATTGTTCGTGCCTAATGTTGGCGCAAATTTTAGAAAGGATTGAGTTATATGGCTAGAGTGTGTGAAATTTGTGGCAAAAGAACCGTAGCGGGCCGCATGATCTGCAGGCGCGGTAAAGCAAGAAAAGAAGGTGGTGTCGGTAAAAAAATCACCGGTATCACACCGCGCAAGTTCAAACCGAACATTCAGCGTCTGCAAGTGGCTCTGCCGGGTGGCGGCACGGCGAGAATGAAAGTGTGCGCTCATTGCCTGCGCAGCGGGCTAGTCCAGAAGCCGATTCGCACAGCCCCGAAAGCGTAAGCAAATAATAGAAGTCTCGACTTTCTTCAAGGATATTGGGTATAGCAATGCCCAATATCCTCATGCCATCGGAGACATTTCATGGCGATATGGATACCACTCCTGCAATTGATCATTGCGCTGGCTGTACTATGGAAAATCTGCGATATCATGATCGAAGGGTTATCGCATATCGCCTATCGCTTACATCTCTCCTTTGTTTCCTCCGGTGCCGTACTGGGAATCTTGCGCGCCAGTACGCCTGAATTTGGCGTATGTGTTTTCGCTTTTTTAATTACAGAAGGTGGGAAGTTCCCAGATGTAGGCCTGTCTACGGTAATCGCTTGTGTCATCTTCAACCTGTCTTTACTACTCGGCATCTGCTTGCTGCAACACGATTTTACCATGCCTCATACGCGCGAGACATGGTTGCTGTTGCTGGCCCCCCTGCTCATCATCCCTGTGGTGTGGGACGGTAAAATTTCGCTCTGCGAAGCCGCCGGCGGACTCTTGCTGTACACCTGCTACACTTGTCGCCTTTTGTGGACAACACGGCTGGCTCCGACACCAGCGACAACTCGTTTGCTTCCTCTCTGGCTTTCGTTGCTCTATGTTCTTGGCTCTCTGGCAATTACCGGTATAGCCTGCCACTTTTTGGTAGAAGCTGCCGCCAGACTGTTTTACATTGCCAATGTGCCACCGGTTTGGCTGTCTCTTGTGGTACTCTCGGTCGGTATTTCGCTGCCCGATCTTTTTATCGCTCTGGCCGCCGTCCGGCGCGGCAGCCCGGCACTGGCACTGTCGCAGATCGTGGGCAGCAACACCGTGAATATTTTGCTATGTCTGGGTATCCCATTGTTGATTCATGACAGCAAGTGGCCGGTGTATCAGATCGTTGCCAATAGAGCTACGTCGGTTGCGTTTGAAAAAACGATCATACTTTGTTCCGTTGGCTATCTGGCTATAGTTTCACTTGCTGCCATCTATCTACTGAGCTATGGGCGTTCTTTGGGTAAGATGCGCGCCCTCGTGTTGATAGGCCTCTACGTAATTTACGCCACGGCCATCCTTACCGCCTATTTTTACCGCGAAGCCAGTTGCTGGCAGACGTTTTGCACCCGTTTTGGTTTTTAACCTGCCGTCGCCGCCCAGATATGTAGGACTGGATAAAGCAAGCAAACCTCACTGCGAGCAATATCTTATCTACTCGCAAGAGTAGAGTGCGTTTGTGAGTAATTTTGAAGAACCCGGTG
>JAGVGO010000139.1 GCA_020057085.1 Planctomycetota bacterium
CCTTTCTCCATGCCTTTCTCCATGCCTTTCTCCATGCCTTTCTCCATGCCTTTCTCCATGCCTTTCTCCATGCCTTTCTCCATGCCTTTCTCCATGCCTCTTTGCATGCCGATTCTTTCAGCGGTGGTAACATATGCCATAGTTTTTCCCTCCTCAAGTTTGACTACTTTGTCATTGTATGCAATTTCCATAGGCTCTGGCAATACCATGATGCCGTCGAGAAAACGGTAGAGACTGACCACGTCTTCCGCCGTGTAGCCCCTCTCATACAACATGGTGGTGAGCAGATACTTCCACTCTGCCCGCGTCGTCAGATTTTGCTCGTAAGCCTTGAGACTGGCCAGTGTGACGATGCCGAAAATGTTCTGAGTCTGTTGTAGTTCGGCTTCTTTGCCTTGCCAGTCGAGTAGCTTTGCCAGCTCAAATTCAAAGCGCACGTAAGCCTTGCCGAATGCAGCCAACTCAAACGAATTGGGCCGAAACTGCGTGCTGTCGTCGGCGAGAATGGCAAGGCTCGCTACCTGCTTCTGGTATTTGTCCCAGATGCGGTAGTGGTACGAAAACATGCGCATGGCAAATTTGGTTTCGTGATAGGTCTGCACTTCGATATGCACGAGTACCCACAATTCGCTATCGTCCAGGAGATAGACTCTGGCCAGTTTGTCCACGCGCCGCTTTTGCGACTTCGCTTTGGGCACGATCTGCTGCAATTCCTGATCTAGAAAAGTGTAGCCTTTCTCTTTGTCAATCTGGCAGGCGATGTGTGGGAAGTAGAACTCGAGGCACTGCCAAAAATACCGTTCGAGTACCAGTTTCCAGCTCTCGTCGAACACCCGCGGGCGCAACTTGATTCTGTTTGGATTTTGTGCGGACATGGTTTTCCTTTACTTGAGAACGCTTTCGTTACCTGGATTATACGGCAAATCTCAGAAAATTGCCAGTCGAAATCAGTGCGTGTGCCCTTGCCCGCTACCGCTTGCGTCGGAAATTTCTGGACAAATACGCCATCGAAGTGTAGAATGGCTGCGACGGCTGCAAGTAGGTTGGATGCAAAAAAGAAGAGAGGTTATTTGCTAACCTCTCTAGGTTGGATACGATGAATGTGAAGGAAGGAATGAAAGGAATTAAGGGAATCCCTGTATGCGTTCCTATACGGATAGACGCAACATGGGCAAAAAATGTTTGAGAGAGAAACCATGAAAAAAACTGCGTTATTTCTTTGCCTCGCGCTGCTCCTCATAATCACTATTCTTCTCACTGGTTATTACCATGAAGAAACTTCGCAGATTTTTGGTTACGGCACGATAGAGGCCCGTGAAATACATGTCGGTTCGCGCCTCGGTGGGCGTGTTGCCAAGGTGCACAAGAAAGAAGGAAGTAGCTTGCAAGCCGGTGAGACCATCATCGAGCTGGATGCACGTGAGATCAAGGCACAGGAAAATGAAGCGAAGGCGGCCTATGCCTCGGCCAAGGCCAATCTGGAAGAACTTCTGGCTGGTTACCGTCCGGAGTTGATCGAAAAGGCGGAGGCACGGGTAAAGGAGCAATTGGAATACCTGAAAAAGCTAAAGTCTGGCCCGCTACCTGAGGAAATCCAGGCGCAAGAAGCGCGCATGAAAACAGCGGAGGCCGATTTTCATCACGCGCGAAAGACTTACGACCGTCTGCTCGGCCAGGTCGAACAAAAAATCGTCTCGGAGCAGGACAAAGACAATGCGCTGCGGACCATGGACATGACCAAGGAAAAATATTTTGCCGAGAAGAAGAATTACGATCTCTTACGCGCCGGTACGCGCAGCGAAGATGTCGAGATCGCCGTGGCGCGTCTGGTGCAGGCCCAGGCCGAGCTGAAGCAGTTGAAAGCCGGTCCGCGCAAAGAAGAAGTGGATCGCGGCAAGGCATTCATCGAAGAGGTGGAAGCCAGGCTGGAACGCCTGCGTATACAGCAAGAAGAAAGTTACATCACGACGCCGGTTGCCGGGCAACTCGAAGTATGCGACCTCGAAGTGGGCGACATTCTGGCTGCCGGGCGCACCGCCGCTACCGTGCTCAAGCCAACCGACTTGTGGGTAAGGGTTTATATCAAAGAGTACGATCTCTACCGCGTCCACCTCGGACAAAAAGTGGAGGTCGTGGCCGAACGCAGCCGCCGCACCCAGTTCCGCTCGGTGTTCCTCAACATGTTGTTTTCCTGGTACACGCCGGCGACCGAAATCAAGGTCTACCAGGGCGAAATCGTGCATATTGCCACTGAGGCGGAATTTACGCCGCGCAACGTGCAGACCAAGGAAGAACGCGGCAATCAGGTATTCGGCGTCAAGGTGGAAATTCGCGACGTGGAATACCTGCGGCCCGGGATGTCGGCCATGGTGCAGGAATGCCAGCCGGACAAAGCGCAGGAGAAAAAACGTGAATGAGGTCATTGTCGCGGAACACCTGACTCGACGTTTTGGCCAGGTCACGGCGGTGAACGATGTCAGTTTCACTATTACCGAAGGCAGCATCTTCGGCTTTCTTGGTCCGAACGGCTCGGGTAAATCCACGGTCATCCGCATCTTGTGCGGACTACTCACGCCAAGCAGCGGCTGTGCCAAGGTACTCGGTTTCGATGTGGTGCGCGACAGCGAGAGTATACGCGAGCGCATCGGCTACATGTCGCAGAAATTCAGCCTCTATGTTGACCTCAACGTCTATGAGAACATCACCTTCTACGCCAGGCTCTATGGACTGAGCGGCAAAGCGTTGAGCGACAAACGCAACGAGGTGATTTCGCTCGTCGGTGTCGAGCAATACCTGTATCGCATTGCCGGCAATCTGTCGGGCGGCTGGAAGCAGCGGCTGGCACTTGCCTGTGCGCTGATCCACAAACCACGCATAGTGTTCCTCGACGAGCCGACTGCCGGCATTGACCCTGTGGCGCGACGCAAGCTGTGGGATCTCATCTTCCAGCTCTCCGGCGAAGGCGTGACGTTCTTTGTCACTACGCACTACATGGATGAAGCGGAGCGTTGCACGCAGGTAGGCTACATCTACCTGTCTCGCCTCATTGTCTGCGGTATCCCCGACCATCTCAAGAATCTGCCGGAAATCACGCCAAATGGGATGCAAAGACTCGAAGTGATGTGCAGCAACACCACCGAGGTACTCTTTCGTATGCGACAGTTACCCTACATCCAGGAACCGACTATTTTCGGCCAGGCCATCCATCTGCTGTTGCCGCTCGACCTGGAGAAAGAGAGGTTCACGCGCGATCTTATGAGCGCCTCGCCCAAAGACATGGAAATGAAGGTGGTGCGCCCCACGCTGGAAGACGTATTCGTGCGTCTTACCTTCCTGCACGAAACAGCTACTTATTTCCAATAATGTCTAATGTCAATGTTCATAAACTGCCTTCATCTCTTGCAGAAATAAAGGCACCAGGCTGTCAGCCAGAGTTTCTATCGCTCTTGTCTGGGATGCTTTTTCGCTCTCTGGGAGATACACCGCACACGGGTTTGTGCCCTGTACGCTGGCATAACATTTGCCATCGTGCAGGTCCAGAGCGCGTAGCCTGATAGAAGCCCGATACCAGACTACATCGGGAAAATCTATATCCTTTATATCTTGCATCTGACATTCCACCAGGATTACAAGCGAGGTAGGAAGTTCCAGAGATTGAAGATATTTTAGCTCGCCAGCATGGGAATATTTTTGCAGATGAGGCTGTTTGCGGTAGATTTTTTGCAAATGCGAGTCCAATTGTTCTTTCTCAAAGAAAAGATGGCAACGCTGGCCCAAGCATTTTCTTACTATTTGCCAGACCAAGTCACTATCATAATTTTCTCCTTTGCAAAAAACTAGACAGCTACGATGATACTCGAAGCCGGCCTATAATTCCATAAAATTTTACATAAATGTAACTTAGTCGTTCACGCTCACGTACGTTCACGGCTACGTTTTCAAAAAGAATTGTTGACACAGAGGGCGGCATGGCTTATCATGGGCTATTCTGGTAGTACATGGTGGCCGGCTTTGGCAAGCCGAATGAGATCGCCAGGGTGTCCAGTGGTTTCCAGAAAATGTTTAGATTAGACCATTTAAGATGAGAAAGCCAGGTTTCACATGAAAATACGTACATTCGCATTTTTCTTTTTCTTCTTGCTGTTAGCGAGTAACTTCGCCCAAATCGTTCATTACTATCCGCTGCTGCCCGAGCGAGTGGCGAGTCACTTCAATTTCCAAGGAGTAGCGAACGGCTGGTCGTCCAAGCATACATTTATGGCGATTTACGGCGTGGTGTTGGTCGTGACGACTGTTCTCTTGGTAGGCTTGCCCTTGCTTCTTGCCAAACTACCGCCGTCCATTATCAATATGCCCAATCGCGACTACTGGCTCGCTCCTGAACGAAAGCAGGAAACTTGCAGGACCGTCTCCGGCTATATGATTTTGGTGGGAATCGCAGTCATGGCGTTGCTTTTCACGGTGTTTCATTGGACTATTCGGGTCAATCTGGGCTATGACCAGCAAATGGGTAGTGTAGTTTGGATTATTGTGCCGTTTTTCATTTTTATCACCGGCTGGTGTATAGCGTTTTTCATGCGGTTTAAGAAGCCCACGGCATGATATGCCGATTTCCCATCAGGACGATTTGGATTTGGATTTTTAGCGGCTACTGTTGGTTGCTGCGGCGTATCTAACACTGGTTGTACAAACTCCCAGGGGAGGGTTGGGTGGGGCAAATTACCAGAGTCAATCGCACTCTTATCGGTTGGTCTTTCCCCTCCCAACCCTCCC
>JAGVGO010000151.1 GCA_020057085.1 Planctomycetota bacterium
AAACTGCCACGAAACTTGTGGGTACAAAACAGCCCGCCAGGGGAGAGGTTATACTCTACCCATAATTTTTCTATCCCCCCCGAAGTGTTAGATACGCCCCTTGTTAAGGCTATTACCAGAATTTGAGGAATAAGAAGATAAGAAGCGTTTTTTGTGGTTTTCGTTGTGGAAATTTTAGGAGTGACCCATGTTGAAACCCGTTCTGGTGACTGTTCTCACCATCGTTGCCCTGGCGATTTTTGCCAGGACTATGCACCGCCTGTGGTCTTTGCTGAGAAAAGGCAAGCCCGGTTTCCGTCTGCCTTCGCTTGGGCAGGCGATCACCGATCTCCTGGTAGTCGTACTCGGACAAAAGAAGGTGCTGCGCTGGCCTTATGCCGGTATATTCCATATCATGATTTTCTGGGGCTTCCTCGTACTCTTTACCACCATTGTCGAGATGTACGGCGAAGCGTTCCAGAAAAACTGGGTGTTTCCGATGATCGGCGGCACCTGGACGATGGCCTTTTGCCAGGATTTATTTGCCGTGCTCGTGCTGGTCGGCGTAGTCATGGCCGCCTTCCTGCGCATGTGTGTGCGGCCAAAGCGATTCGAAGGCTCCGATCACAAGGATGCCTACGTGATCCTGAGCCTCATCACGCTCGTCGTGGTGACGCTGCTCTGTATGCACGCCGAAAAGATAGAGCAGGGACTTCCCTACGCGCAAGGTTTCTTTGCCGCCAAATTTGTCGCCGCTGCCGTGCCGTCGCATATGCTGGCGACCGTTGCGGAAAGCGCCTACTGGCTGCATGTGTGCGTCATCCTGTTCTTTTTGAACTGGATTCCACGTGGCAAGCACCTGCACCTCATCACCATCATCCCCAACATCTTGCTGCGCAAACACTATGTGCGCGGCAAACTGACGAGCATCAATCTCGATGATCCCAGCATCACGAGCTTCGGCGCCAACCAGTGGCCCGAGTTCCGCCAAAAAGAACTCCTGGACACCTTTGCCTGCATGGAGTGCGGCCGTTGTACCGCAGTATGTCCGGCCAATTTCACCGGCAAGGAACTCAATCCTAAGAAATTACACACCGACATCCGCTACTCGGCACAAAAAAAATCTGCCGCCGTGTTGAGCGGCAAGGAACCGTTTGCCACGCTCGCTGGCAACGTGTTCAGCGAAGATTTCTTCTGGCAGTGCACCACCTGCGCCGCTTGCGTCGAGGAATGCCCGGCGACCAACGAACACATTGACAAGATCGTCGAGGTACGTCGTTACATGGTGTTGAGCGAAGGCAAGCTGAAACCGGAGACAAAACAGGCTTTGAAGAGTCTGGAAACTCAGTACAACCCGTTCAGCCTCAGCCACGAAGACCGTTTTGCCTGGGCCAGGGAACTCAGCATCCCGTTCGTCGATGAAAAACCAGAAGTGGAATACCTCTACTGGGTCGGCTGCTTCGGTTGCTTCGACCAGCGCAACCAGAAAGTGACCAGGGCGATCGTCAACGTGTTGCAGAAAGCGGGCGTGTCGTTTGCCCTTTTGCGTGAAGAGCGATGCACCGGCGACCCTGCGCGGCGTGTCGGTAACGAAGATTTATACCAGACGCTGGCCAAGAAAAATATCGAAAGTCTCAATACCCACAAGGTGAAAAAGATCATCACGCAATGTCCGCATTGCTACAACACTTTGCTGAACGAATACCCGGAATTCGGCGGACACTACCAGGTCGTGCATCACACACAGTTCCTGGCCGATCTCCTGGCGCACAAGAAAATCTCGCTGCCGCGCGAGGTGAAAGAACACCTCGTTTACCATGATTCCTGTTATCTCGGCCGTCACAATCAGATTTACGCTGCGCCACGCGAAGTGTTACAGGCCATCAAGGGTGTGAGTTGGCACGAAATGCCGAGGCAGGGCAGCAAGAGCTTCTGCTGCGGCGGTGGCGGTGGCCGCATGTTCATGGAAGAGAAGGAAGGCAAACGGGTCAATGTCGAGCGCGTGGAAGAAGCGGTCCGCACCAAAGCCGGCGTGCTTGTCTCCAACTGTCCGTACTGTCTCTCGATGTTCGAGGACGGCGTCAAGAGCGTCGGCGCGCAGGAAACCCTGCGACCGAAAGATCTGGCTGAAGTGGTAAACGAAGCGATGGAGCGGTAATGGGCAAGCCAAGTGCCAACGAAATCGTACAGTTGTCACCGAGATTACAAGGACGCCTGCCAGGGCTCAGCGGCGTCCTTGTTGTGTCAGCGTTTGCCACAACTCTGGTGTGGAGCTTTTTGTTCATGTGCAGCCCGGTGTGGGAAAACGACATCTGGTGGCACTTGGAGATTGGAGAGTACATCTGGCAAAACAAAGAGTTTCCCACCACCGCCATGTTTCCCTATGCCTACCAGGAACGGCCGTTTGTCAATCTGCATTGGCTCTATGAAGTGGCGCAATATGGTTTTTATCGGCTGGGCGGCTGGGGAGCGATCATCGTCACGCACGCCCTGGCCATCGTCACTGCCATGCTACTTGCCGTTCTGCCGATGCTGCGCCGCAAAGAGTGGCTCAGTGCGGCCTGGCTACTGTTCGTTGCCTCGTTTGTACTCAACCGCCGTTCGCTCGTGCGTCCCGAAGCCTACTCGTTTGTGCTGCTCGCCATCTACCTGGCTGTGCTGGAAGCGTATCGCCGGCGTGGCAGCAAAGCCATCTATGTTTTGCCTCTGCTACAGATCATCTGGGTCAACTGCCAGAGCCTGTTTGTGTTAGGGCTGGGCCTCGGCGGCCTCTACTGGCTCGATGAAGTGTGGCAAGACCTGCGTGGCGGCCGTCTTCACTGGCGCACGTCACTTGGCCTTGTCTTGCTGCTCACCGCCGCCGCCTGCCTGTGCCATCCGCTTGGCTGGCATGCCACTTTCTACCCGCTCGGTGTATTTGCTGCCATGCGCGGCAGCGTGCCGATGTGGAAAGAGGTGATCAGCGAATTCTGGCCGCTCTCTCAAGTGTTGCCCGACTGGCACTGGCTGCCGTTTACGGCGACTGTCATCATGTTGCTGTTGCCGCTCTGTCTGCTGGTGCTGGAACATGGACGTTTACCCATGCGCTGTCTCGTGCTCTACGCCGTGTTTCTCTATCTCACGCTGGTCGCCGTGCGCAACCTGGCGTTGCTAGTTCTCGTCGCTGGCACGCTCGTCTCGCACTTCTGGCAGCAGCCTGCAATATGGCAAAATTCCGCTCGCCTGCGGGTCCGGGCATGCCGGCCCATGGCTGCGACTGTACTACTGAGCATCGCTGTGTATCTCATTTATTTATTGGCATCACAGCGCTACTATCCGATGGTGGACGACGCCAGACAATTTGGCTGGCATGGCATTGCCGCGAGCCGCTACCCGGTCAAAGCGGTGGATTATGTCGTGCAGCACGCTCTGCCCGGCAGACTGTTCCACGATCTCAACGATGGCGGTTATCTCATTTGGCGTTTGTTCCCGCGCTACCAGGTGTTCATAGACACCCGCATAGACCCGGTAATCATGAGTGAGGAACATTTTGGCCGCTATCTGCGCATGTGCGAGGAGCGTGCCTATTTCGACCAAATGGCGGACCGTTATCGCATCAACACCGTGATCCTGCGCCCGTGCAGCAGTTTGCAATGTTCCACCTTTGCGCGTGTGTTTGAGCAAAATGCGAGATGGCAGCCGGTGTTTTTCGATGCCGAAGAAAGTTCGCTCGTGCTGGTGCGTAGCAAGCAGAAATAGAAAGGGGTTTGCATGTTAGACACGCAAAGGCTGCTGGACTCTTTTGAACTAAGTCAGGGACTGAGCGATGTCATGGATGAAGGATTTACGGACATCATCAGTTCCAACATTATCCATGATCGCTATCAATTTGAATCCAAATTCGATTTTGATCTCAAGCCACATGGCACGGAAGACCAGAAAAAGTATGAAATAGATGTCTATTTCTTTATTCCCAAAGATATGGGAATCAACAGCGATACTTATGCCAGAGACAATTTTTACGCAGACCTCACGAATTTTCTTCGCATCCAGACGCCGGAATTTTTTCATTGGGGAACGAACCTGGCAGATTGGAATTTGCCCGCTCTGGAAAAATATGTCGCCGTACATTTTATGACCTCTCAACGACAAAGTCTGGCCGGAGTTGCAGTGCAGGAGACAAAGCTCTTCGGCTGCTTTATGGATATGGAACTCAAAAAACTGCAAACGGTGTTTAAAAAAATAATCCATAAGAATAAAGATATCTTATCTTCCAATCCCAGAGTCGCCAAAGGCATGAAGAACAAGATAACGCAAGTTTACAATCTCATTCAGTTATACCGCAACAAATACGTGACCCCTGTGCGCCAAGGTTCCGTGGTTACAGACCAGGATGTCAGAAGATCCATCTTTCTGGTAAACGAATACATCTCTTATCGGGTAGAGACTGTTTTGCTGACTCTTTTAAATGCCATAAAGGAGTTAGATTCCCCAGAAATAACGCAGCAGATCCATACGATTTTTTCGCAAGAATCGAGCTACAGAAACGAAAACCAGATTATCAATTTGGACGGAGTGGACGATGAAGCGACGCGCGAGAGGTACTACTACCGCTTGGGACTACTAAAAAAATATGTCCTGGAAGTTTTGTATTTGCAAAGGAAGAACATCAAAAAAGAAAAAGCTTATAGAAATATGATCGCCGCGTTTGGTGCTGCTTTAGCCGCAATTTGGGCAGGCATGGCCGATATTCAAAGAATACAGATGGTGGGGAACCCCACCGGCAATGACGCCTGGGTGCGTTTGGTGGCGATATTGTTCCTTGGCGTTATTGCCTATGTTTTCAAAGATCGTATTAAAGAACTGACCAAAGAATACGTGAATCTAAAGCTCAAGAGGTATCTTCCTGACTTCGATATTTTAATGTTCTACAAATATTTCGATAAAAACAATGAAGAAAAAAAACAATTTATGGGTTCATGCAAAGAGTTTTTTCGCTATCTGGATAAGCAAGATGTTGTCCCTGAAATTGCCTATATCAGGGATATCAGCAACAGATCGGAGTTAGACCCGGCCAGGGATGAGGTTATTTTGCATTATTCTAAAAAAATCAATTTTCCTATCCATAGCAGCGGTCAAAACGGTATCAATATTGAGTTTATTCGTGATATGGCACGTTTCGATATCAGCGAATTTTTAAACAAGCTCGATAACCCGAAAAAGACGCTGTCCTATTTTGATAGTCTCAAGGGGAGCGTCCTGATCGAGGCGCCCAAGGTTTATCATATCAACATTGTATTCCGCTACGCCTCTTATTATCAAAAAAATAAAGTGACACATGCGGCAAATTTTGAATTTGAACGCGTGCGTCTGGTGTTGAACAAAAAAGGCATTGTCCGCATTGAGGAAGTTCTTCCGCGCGGGGTTCTTAGCTATAGCGAGAATGACTGAAATGAATTCAATCAAGTGGTTAGAAGTTTTAAGCGGCTTCGGGGTTTTTCTTTTTTCGTTGCGTATTTTAAACAACGTTTTGGACCGTTCCATCGCCAAGAGACTTCGACCGCTTGTCGGTCGCTTTTTAGCGACATCATGGCAATGCGTAGGGCTGGGTTTTTTTTCCACTCTTTTGTTGCAGGCCAGCAGTATCACGATTATTGGTGCCATGGGGCTTCTCAATTCGGGTCTTGTCACGCTGGAACAAAGCTATTTGATTATGTTGGGGAGTACCATAGGAACGACGATCAAAATTTGGATACTGACGGAAAATATCAACAATTATGCCCTTATTTTAGTGAGTCTTGGCAGTATTGCACTAATCATCTCCCGCAACCCGCTAATCCGCGATTTTTGGGAAATTTTGCTGGCCATAGGTCTGGCTTTTTTCGGTTTCAATATGATGGTAATCGCCCTGTTACCTCTTTCACAAAATCCAACCTTTATCAATCTCCTTGAAATTTATGATGGACATCGTTTTTATAGCCAATTCTTAGGCATCATCACAGGCTGTATCCTGACGATGGCAGTCCAGTCCGGCAGTACTTTTGTGTTTCTCGTAATCGGCCTTGCCCAGGGGGGCGTGATACCGTTCAATGCCGGCGCCGCTTTTATATTGGGAGCCAATATCGGTACAACTTCCACCGCCCTTATTGTTTCTCTCGAACATAGTGCGGATGTAAGGCGACTGGCGGTAGGGCATTTTGTGGTGAAAACTTTGGGGGTCTTTGTCTCGCTTTTATGTTTTCCGTATTTTCTCGCGTTTGTAGATTTGCTCATACCTGGTTCCAGCAGCGAGAATATAAGCTACCACCTGGCCGGGGTACATACCATTTTCAATATTTTCAATGTTATTTTTTGGGTGACTTTTTCTTCTTTTATGCTCAAATTTTTGTATTTTGCTGTGCCGGGCGATGGAGACAACAAAACCTCGTCGTTGTCGAACACTGTGCGGAAAATGATTACGGGGAACCCTGAAATATCTTTACAAGAAATCGAGATTCAAAGAAAAAACATAGAACTATTTTCGCAAAAATTCAGCGACTACAGCTTTGATTTATTGATAAGTGGCATGAAGCCTCGCAAACGGTATAATGTCTTAGAACTCATGCGCAAAGATTTCGAGAACACTAAAGATTGCCTGCAAGAACTTTTGCTTAAAGTCTCCAAACACGATCTGTCTGACGAGAAACAGAACTATATCCAACAGCAATTGCAATTTCTGGTCGAGTGTACCAATTTCTATCACCAGGTCTCTTCTCTCTGCTCTCACCTGGAAAGAGGCTTGCTATTGGATCGCTACGGTTTTCCTGCGGAAATTCAACAACATTGGCAAACTCTGCAAAGATGTTTCAATGAGCTATGGGTTATTGTATTTTTAAAAAAACCTGCCGATAAGTATGACAGGACTCAGATACAACTAATCCTGGACTCCGTACAAAGATGGTATTTTAGTTCGCTGGCTAAAGATAAAAATGTAAAATATGAATATTTGGCCTGGGCCTACGAAACCCTGGTATATTTTGCGCAAATCGAAAAACAACTTTTCACTTTATGTAAAAAGTAAGGTTTTTGGAAAATGGCCAAAAAGCGTCTGGAGTCAATGACCCCGCCCACGAGGGGCCCACAAGGGACGGGGTTTTCTGCAATGTTTTCTATAAAAATATCCCTGTTTCGTGCTTGACTTCTGTGCCGTTTTGGGCAAAAATAGTGCTCGACACCATTATACATTTTTTGGAGAAATTGCGACATGGAACTCAAGAACAAAAAAGTCGTGGTCATGGGACTGGGGCTCTTTGGCGGCGGCGTGGGTGTTACCAAATACCTGGTATCTCAGGGAGCGCAGGTGGTGGTCACTGATTTGCGGACGCCAGACAAACTGCAAGAGTCGCTCGCACAGATAGAAAAACTGCCGGTCACCCTGCGCTTAGGCGAGCATCGCACTGAAGATTTCGCGGCTGCCGATCTTACCCTCGTAAACCCTGCCGTGCCAAACAATTCGCCTTTTCTCAAGCTGGCCGCCGAACGGCATATTCCGCTCGACACGGAAATGAATATTTTTCTGCGCGAAGTCAAGTCGCCGGTGATTGCCATTACCGGCAGCAACGGCAAAAGCACCACGGCGGCGATGATTGCCCATATCTGGCAGAATGCCGGGTACAAGGTGTGGCTCGGCGGCAATATCGGCCACTCGCTGCTCGAAGATTTGCCGAATATCGGGCAAAGTGATTGGGTGGTGATCGAGATATCGAGTTTCCAGTTGGAACGCACGGCTTGGGCCAAAATTTCGCCGCACATTGCCGTGGTCACGAACCTGTCGCCCAACCATCTCGACCGGCACGGCACCATGCAGGAATATGGCGCAGCCAAGCAGAACATTCTACGCTTCCAGCAAAAAAGCGACGTAGCGGTGTTGAATGCTTGCGACGCCTATGTCTCTCGCTGGGGTAAATATTCGGCCGGACGCAAGATATTCTTTGGCAAGCGCGGCCCGCATGCGGTGTTCATCGAAAACGAAAGCATTATCTGGCGCGATAAACGCAAAGACATACCAGTGATGCTGGTGAGCGATGTGCCGTTGCCGGGCAAGGCTTACCAGGAAGATGCGATGGCGGCGGTGGCGGTGGCCATGAGGCAGGGTATTGCGCCTGCCACCATCAGCGCTGCTATGCGGACTTTTCAAGGCTTGCCGCATCGCCTTGAATTTTGCGGCAATGGCGAGAGGCGGCGGCTGTACAACGACTCCAACGCCACTACGCCCGAATCCACCATCGCTGCACTGGAAGGGGTGGCAGGGCCGATCGTGCTGATTGCCGGTGGTTCGAGTAAAAAAATGGGATACGCCGAACTGGGCAAAGTCATTGCCCGCAAAGTAAAGGTCATGCTGGTGATGGGCGAGACGGCCGACGAAATCGTTGCCGAAGTGAACAAATGCAGCAACCCGCTGCCACAGATCGTGCGGGTGCAAAACCTGGAACAAGCGGTAGAACGTGCCTATGCCTTGTCGGCTCCAGGCGATGCCGTAATACTGTCGCCGGCGTCCACGAGTTTTGGCATGTTCCGTAACTTCGCCGAACGCGGCGACATTTTTAAGCAACTGGTGCAAAAATATTTTCACACCAATGGCTAATTTCTATGAAACATGAAATTTTCGTAAACCTAGACAGGCATGTTAGCCTCTGTCTCTAGCTGAATTGTTGTATCCCAAGGCTGGGATAATTATTTTTTTCCAAAAGCCTAGGATGCGCTGTGCTACTGGTTCTCCCAGACGACGCGTGGTGCGTCGGCCCACAGATCTTCAATTTCATAATATTGGCGTGCATCGTTCAGATAGAGGTGTACGACAACATCCACATAGTCGAGCAATATCCAGTGTCCCTGGTTGTACCCTTCCATGCCACGGCACAAAATATTGTGCTGTTTTTTGAGCGTAAATTCCAGCTCGTAGGCAATATTTTGTAACTGGCGTTCCGCATTACCCGAGCAGATGACAAAATAGTCGGTAACCCCTGCCAGTTTGGTCATCGCGATGACCACGATATTTTCCGCCTTCTTATCCGCCGCTAACCGAGCGCAGAAGATGGCGAGTTCTTTTGAAGTCATAATGAATCTTTCGCTATTCGTTTAGAACGGCATTTCCGCCTGTTCGTCTTTCTTTTTCACTTCTTTTTTGTCATCCAGTTCCGGTTTATACTCGGTGGCAAACGTCAATTTTTTGTCCTGGACACTGACTTTGATTACATTCTGGTTGCTAAACGTGCCGCGCAACATCTCTTCGCACAATGGGTTCTCCAAAAATTTCTCCATGGCGCGTTTGAGCGGGCGTGCACCGAAATCGGGATTGAAACCCTGTTCGCAGATAAGGTCTTTCGCTTCCTGGTTAAGCTCGACATAAAACCCTTTGCTCTTCATACGGCCTTTCACTCCCACCAGTTCGATCTCCAGGATCGCCTTGATGTCTTCTTTGTTGAGCTGGCGGAACACGATGACATCGTCCAGGCGGTTGATGAACTCTGGCCGGAAGAAATTTTCCACTTCCTTGAGCAGCATCTCTTTCATCTTATCGTAGGAAATTTCGTTCGACGACGGATGAAAACCGAGTGCCGTCTGATTCTTGATCTGGCGCGCGCCGATATTCGAGGTCATGATGAGGATGACGTTCTTGAAATCTACGTGGCGGCCAAAAGAATCGGTAAGACGGCCTTCGTCCATGATCTGCAGCAGCATGTTGAAGACATCAGGATGCGCCTTTTCCAATTCGTCCAGCAACACCACTGCATAAGGCCGACGCCGGATTTTTTCGGTAAGCTGGCCGCCTTCCTCGTAGCCGACATATCCCGGAGGTGCGCCGGTGAGGCGGCTGACGTTGTGCTTTTCCATGTATTCGCTCATATCAACCACGACGAGAGCGTCTTCCTGACCGAACATGAACTTGGCCAGCATCTTTGCCAGATGCGTCTTGCCGACCCCTGTGGGCCCAAGAAAAATGAACGAGCCCATAGGCCGACGAGGATCTTTGATGCCGGTACGTTTAAGCCGGATAGATTGGGCGATGGCCTGGATCGCTTCTTTTTGGCTGATGACGTCTTTCTGCAGTTCTTGTTCCATGTGCAAGAGACGCTCCGCTTCGCCCTTGTCAAGCCTGGTGAGCGGAATACCGGTCATGTTGGACACTGTTTCACAGATGATATCAGGATCAACGATGCCCTCCCGTTCCTTGGTACTCTCGCGCCATTCACGCTGAATGCTTTCCCGCTTCTTCTTGAATTTCATGGAGTCGTCGCGGAAACGAGCGGCGCGCTCGAAATCCTGATTGGCCACAGCCTCTTCTTTTTCCTTGTCGAGCTTGCGGATTCTGTCATCCATTTCACGCAGATCAATGGGTTTGGTCATCGCTTTGAGCCGCACACGCGCGCCGGCTTCGTCAATCACATCAATGGCTTTGTCCGGCAGAAAGCGGCCGGTAATATAACGATCGGCCAGGTCAATCGCCATGACGAGCGACGGATCAATGATGCGCACTCTGTGATGTGCTTCATATTTGTCACGTAACCCGTACAAAATCTCCAGTGTCTCCTCCCTGGTCGGCGGTTCGACAACGATCATCTGAAAGCGCCGCTCTAGTGCCCCGTCTTTTTCGATGTATTTGCGATACTCATCAAGGGTAGTAGCGCCGATACACTGCACTTCACCGCGTGCCAGGGCGGGCTTTAGCACGTTCGAGGCGTCAATCGCACCCTCTGCACCACCGGCTCCCACCAGTGTGTGCAACTCGTCAATGAACAGGATAATATTCTTCGAGCGTTTCACTTCGGTCATCACGGCCTTGATGCGCTCCTCGAATTGACCACGGTACTTGGTGCCGGCCACCATCATGGCAAGATCGAGCACGACGATACGTCGGTCACGCAACAGTTCCGGTACATCCCCTTTGATCACTTTCTGCGCCAGACCTTCGACAATGGCAGTCTTACCGACGCCCGCTTCACCGAGCAGCACCGGGTTGTTTTTCGTACGCCGCGACAAAATCTGGATCACTCGTTCCATCTCTTTGACACGCCCAATGACCGGATCGAGCTTTTGTTCGCGCGCCAGTTCGGTAAGGTCGCGGCCAAAAGCATCGAGAGCCGGCGTTTTGGACTTGGCGGCGTTAGTCGCTTTCTCGGCAGGGCCGCCGCTACTGCCGCCGCCGCTGTTCTGATATTCGGCGCCAAGGAATTCCAGCACTTCTTCACGCACCTCTTCCAGTTTGAGCCCAAGGTTGATGAGCACCTGGGCCGCTACACTTTCGTTTTCGCGTAATAGCCCCAGCAACAGGTGTTCTGTGCCGATGTAGTTATGGCCGAGATTGTTGGCTTCTTCGAGAGCGAGTTCCAGCACTTTTTTGGCGCGCGGCGTGAAAGGCAACTGCCCCATTTGTACCAGATTGGAGCCGGATTTGACCATTTTTTCCACTTCGACCCGAATTTTTCGCAGGTCTACGTCCATGTTTTTGAGAACATTGGCGGCTACACCACTGCCCTCCTGGATAAGCCCGAGGAGAATGTGTTCTGTGCCGATGTACTCATGGTTGAGTCGTTGCGCTTCCTGTCGCGCCAGACTCATTACTTTGCGGGCACGTTCGGTAAACCGTTCAAACATGCTACAACTCCCTAAACTTTCTGCGTCGCGGTAAGACCCTTACCGCTCCTTTGCATCCAAAGTAATATAAAATTCACCGTTTTCGTTGATGTTCTGCCGAATCAGGCTGATGATGTTGGTCGGCCGTTGCAGCCGTTGTTCGATGATCGCCCTTTGCAAAGGATCGAGATTGGGTGAAATTTTCTCCAAAAACTCCGCTATGGGAACTTTGATCCTGGCATTTTTTTCATTGAGCATGCGATCATAGTGATCCTTCGGAATAAGGCCGGAAATGATGATCTGCTGGCGGACCGGATCCCTTTTGAATGACACCAGCACAATATCGGTATTGGCATCCACATATTCCAGATTGCCTACTTTGAGTACTTGAAGTCCAAACCGTTTCCAAACTTCTTTCATGAAATCGGCCAGCAATTTTCCTACTGCTGCGAATTCACGGATACGGCTTTTCAGCAAGGTTTCTTTGTCGTCGCGCAGGCGCAGATAAATGAAAACTTTGTCATCATTGATTGCCAATGCCATCCCTTTCTTTACAGAAACGTCTTGTCGGCTTGGGAATTTGCTGCCCATGCGGATCGGTTGTCGGCGAGCCTAACTTGGCGTCCAACGTGTCCGACATTTCGTGTGCATGCTCCAGCGTCTCGGCGATGTTGTGAATATTTTCCGCAGCCACGCCGTTTTCCGCCAGATATTTTTCCCATAAGCGGTGCGTACGCAAAATTGCATCGGCCAACTCCTTGCCGGTGTCGGTCAGGGATAGGGTCTCATTACTACAGCAGAGCAATTTTTTACGGCATAGTACACGGATGACATGCCGCAGTTCTTGCTCTTTGATGGCGAGATGCTGCACCAGCTCCAGTAAAGCCAGCGGCTGCGGATAGTGGCGTACCACAGACTTGAGAATGTCTTCTTCGAGAATATGACGATGCATATACCATTTGCGGTAGCTCGTGAAAAAGACGCCGTATTTGGGCGAAAAGAACATAGCCAGAAAAAATAAACAGCCTGCCACTACAGTCATAGCCGGGCCTGGCGGCCAGTTCTGCCAAAAAGCCAGGACAAAACCGACAAATGCACTCATGGCGCCGAACAGGGCCGCGAGCAGGAGCATACCTGGCAAGCGATCAGTGAGTTGATAAGCGGTCACCCCAGGGGCAATCAACATGGCGACTACCATGATGACACCCATTGCCTGGAGACTCGCCACAACTGTGGCTGACAGAAGAGCCATCATGAGATAATGGATGAGACTTACCTTGAGGCCGATGCACACCGCCATGATCGGGTCGAAACTGGCCACGAACAGCGGACGGAAAAAGACGACGATGGCAAGCGACACCAGGAGTCCGATGCCAAGCATGATCCACAAATCTCCGGCCTGCACTGCCAGAGGGTCGCCGAACAGAAAGCATTGCAGATCGAAATGGGTACCGCGCGGCAGTTTGCTGATGAGAATGATGCCGATGGCAAAAAAGAAGGTAAAGGCAAGCCCGATCGAAGAATCTTCTTTGATGCGGCTGTTCTGCTGGATAAAGCTGATGACGACCGAAGTGAGGATGCCGGCAAAGATTGCGCCACCCAGCATGGCAAGCGGCGAAGTGCCGGCCACCATAAAGGCGATGACGACCCCCGGTAAGACCGCATGTACCAGGGCATCTCCCAAAAGCGCCATCCGCCGCAAGATGATGAAACAGCCGATCAGCCCGCAAGAAATGCCGCTAATCAAACTGGTCAACAGTTCCAGTCGGTATGAGCTGAAGATGACGCTCAAAGTTTCTGTGAGACTCATAGTTTTGCCTGCCATAGCGTAGTTTCGGCCTGATCCACGATGGTCATCTGGCCTCCGTAAGTTTTTTGCAAATTGGCTTCCGTGTACACTTCTTCCGGCGCGCCCATGGCGATAAGACCTTTGTTGATGAGCATAAGACGATCGAATTTCTTGAGAATACTCAGATCGTGGTTGATCATGATGATGGTCTTGCCCGCCGCCTTGAGTTTCTCAATCAACACAAAGATGGCGTTTTGCGTAGTGGCGTCAACGCCGACGAACGGTTCATCCATGAACAGAATGTCGGACTGCTGTACCAGGGCACGGGCAATGAACACTCGCTGTTGCTGCCCTCCGGAAAGAAGGCGGATGTGTTTGTCGGCAAAATCGCTGATGCCGACCTCCTGCATCGCCTGCTCGATGAGACGCCGATCATCGGCAGAAAGCCAGGCAAACCAGCCGCGTGCATGGTAACGCCCCATAGCTACCACATCGCGTACGATCACCGGAAAATCCCAATCGATCTGTTCTTTCTGCGGAATATAGGCAATGCGCGTGCGAAACTTTTTGACATCGCTCTCACCGAGTACCAGGATTTCTCCGCTGTCTTTGGGAATGAGGCCAAGTATGGCCTTTACCAAAGTAGACTTGCCGGCACCGTTGGGGCCAAGAATGGCCAACAGTTTACCGGCGGGTATTTTGGCGGTGATGCTGCGGAGTACCGGACGCTGTCGATAGGAAACAGTCAGATTGTTGATGGCTATGGCGACATCGCTCTTCATCGCAGCGCCTTTACGATAGTGTCAACATTGTAGTGAAGCATGCCGATGTAAGTGCCGCACGGCGAATCCGGTTCGGCCAGCGAATCGCTGTAAAGCGTGCCCCCGACCTCGACAGCCGCCTTGCTGCTCACCTTACGCACCAGATTGTTGAGACGCCCGGACACCGAAGTTTCAATGAAGACCGATTTGATCTGGCGTTCGCCGATCAGTTTTACCAAATTTTCCACATCCTGCGGTTTTGGTTCCTGTTCGGTAGAGATGCCGATGAGTGCATGTACTTCCACGTCGTAAGCGCGGCCGAAATATTGAAAAGCGTCATGGCTGGTGATGAGTACCCGCCTTTGTTTGGGGATGGTGGCCAGTTGTTCTCGCGTGTATTTTTCGAGTTCTTCCAGTTGCTGCCGATAGGAGTTCTCAGCCTTCTCATAAATTTCTTTCCCGGCAGGGTCTACCTGGCTCATAGCACTTGAGCATTTTTCGGCATAGACGCGGAAATAGGCGATGTTGAACCAGCAATGCGGATCAGGCGCGCCTTTGTACTGTTCCGATTCCAGCGGCTTGATACGCGGGTCTTCAGCCACCGCTACCTGTACGGCACCCGGCGCCAGGTTGTTGTCAATGATCTTGGCCAGCGTGCCTTCGAGATGAAGCCCGTTACGCAACAATAATTTGGCTTTGCGGATGAGCAATGCGTCCGTAGGACGCGGCGTGTAGATGTGCGGATCCTCGCCTGGCCGCATGATGCCGACTACCTCGAAACGTCCGCCACAAATGTTTCTGGCAAGGTCGCTAATCATCGTCGTGGTACAAACTACCAATGGCTTGTCGTTAGCGGGCGACGCCTGTTGGTTTTGCCGCTCGCAAGCAAGGTCTGAACAGGCCAGCAACACAAAAATGACAGACAAGGCAAATAGATGGCTTCTTTTGTACATGCAATTTTCCGCTAAAAGAGTACCTGGTTACTTTGACAATCTGAAGTATTCAGTATACTCTTTTTTCTTCCTTGTTGCAAATGTTTTTTAGAATGTCGCTTCCTTGTATTGCCAGTAGGAGAAGACGATAAGAGCCACGTGCAGAGGCATACACAGGCCGAAGAACCACAGCAAAGCATGCAGGATGGCCGAGAAAATTTGCGTGATCCTGTTTTCCGAACGTGCCTCGGGTGACCGCCCCAAATGGTCGCTGATAAAATGGAAACGCACTGATTTGGCGAAGTTGAAGGAAGCCACTGCCGGGTCGTACACCACGAAGAATTCGGCGGCGCTCGCCAGAACGATCTCCTGTTGCATGGCGGCAAGGCTCGGCACAGCGGTCTGGTAGTTGGGAGTTTTCTGACGCAAAGTGTTTATACATTGAGTCAGATAGGCAAGCATTTGCGCCGGTACCAGAGATTCTTGCAGCGGGTTTTTAACGACAATGACTTCCTGGCAGCGCCCTGCGAAAGCCTGGCAGCGCCGCAGCCATTTGTAAAATTCCTCTTCTTGCCCTAGCAGCGTCGCCAGGGCAGCCAGCATTCGCTGCTGTCCTGCCAGCTCCCATTCCGTGTGCCATTTTTTCTGTAGTTCTGTGATGCTATCTGGCAGTTCCTGCCCGCCCGCCGTGCCCTGTTGATTTTGCCACTGCGCCAGCGCGTTCAACAAAGAAACGAGCTGCTTTTGCACGGCATCCCGTTGCCGCTGCGCCGTCATGGCAATACCTTGCAATTCAGCCGACAACTGACGCAGTCGCTCTATGGCTTGCGCGAGATGGGGTCGCGCTTTGCTTTCTGTTTCTGCTCCTCCAGACGCCCTGGGTATGGATACATCCGGTTTAGCCGAGCCGCCTTTTTCCTCGGGCGGTGTTGCCGTCTGTTCCTGTTGTGTTGCCACTTCCACCCATGCTGTCTCTTCTTTTGCCAGATTGTTCTTTGATGACTCGAGAGCCGACACAAGAGTGTCTTTGTCAGCCACGACACGAATATCCTGCTCGACAGTTGGCATCCTCGCAATATTCTTTTCAGGAAGGTTGACCGAAGGCACCGACGGAGTTGCCTCGCGGCATTTTGCCAGACTGGTGCTTTTCTCTTTTTCCAGACTTTTCATGGCATCCCGTGTTTCTTCCAGTACTACCCTGGCCAGTTGTTTCACCAGTGATGGCCGATAATCTTGTTGTTGCCAATGGCGCACAAATTTGTCACGTTCCTCCGGCACAATATCCTGCCAACGGTGATACAGCTTGAGTTCATCCTGGCGGTAGTTGAAGGCAAAGAAGAGCGAATCGCGCATCGGTACAAAAATGAATCCCCACCAGTCCTTTATGTTGCGGTTGGTGGTGAAATAGAAGAAACGGTTTTCTTCGTAGGGACAGATGGACAAGAGCACCTCTTGATAGCGTTCGTTGAATGCTTTGAGCGCCGCATGTGCATTGCCGTTTTTTATCTCCTGTCGCAAATCGGGCAGGTGATGCTTGAGGAACATCGTCGTCACGTCGCGCAGTTCATAGACAAAACTACCCTTGTCCTCTGGGTAGTCGCTCAATTTTTTTTCGATGATTATGTTGCTGGGAATCAGATTGGTGAACTGGCAGACAAAGGCAAAATAATAGAAAAAGCTACCCAGGCTCAACATCGTCGCCAGTGAAATAAAAAGAAGCCGACGGTAAGCATGTACAAGGCTCAACCGGATCGTGCAGATGATGAGAGGTATGGCGAAAAGATTACAGAGGAAATAGACCAGCACGAACTCCAGTACACACCATTGTACGGTAAAACGCAGACCAAACGTCTGGTAAAGCTGGTAGCTGCGGATAAAACCTTCGATAAAGAGCACGAGAATGACCCAATGGATCAGGGTGAAATATTTGCTCAATTCGGTTTTGCTTATACGCGACCCAAGAAAGAAATTTATCACGCTGGAAATTGGGTAGAAGAGATAATAGAAAATAATTTTCGGCGGATAGGCGGCATAAAATTTTTCCAGCGAATGCAAGATGCGAGTGGCATCTCCCACCAGAGGTAAGTCGCTAAAATAAGGAATATCCTGGCGGCTGGTAAAGCTTTTGAGGAGACTGCCCAACAAGAGAAAAAATATTAGAAAAACCAGTTCCGATTTTCCCAGCATCACCGACATACTTACGAAAATACTGCCGATAAACACGAGAAAAAAGAGCATGGCCAGTGTGTGCACGATAAATTTGCAAAATTGTACCATAAAAACCTCCCACAGAGTAAATTTTGTTTGCATTACGCAGTTGCCAAGAGAAAAGTTGCAACTGTTCCTCTGTGAAACATGAAAAATTTGGCTTTTTACACAGGCATCAATTTTCGTTTGCCACCAATTCGAGCGGTTCGACGGCGAATGTCTCCGTCACTTTCGATTCGAACAGGCACTGGGTAAGCCGCAGTGGCTCCCGGTCCAGGGCATATTCGATAAGCCAGCCCGGAATATCGGCGCGGGAATCGAAGGGGGAAGGCTTGGCCAGGCGGGCTATCGTCTCAGGTGCCGGCAAAAACGCTTTGCTCCAGAAAGGCAAGGTTGCTTTAGCCTTCGTCTCCTGGCTCTCCTGATTGAGCCGCCACAGGCGCACTGTCTTGTCGGCGGAAGCCGAGACGAGCAGTTGGCCATCGTGGCTAAAAGCCAGCCCTGACACACTGTCGAGATGCCCGGTCAAGGTAAAAATTTGCGCGCCGCTTACCACGTCCCACAAACGGATGGTCTTGTCGTCGGAAGACGTAGCGAGCAGTTTGCCGTCAGGGCTAAAGCGCGCCGCCCACACTCGTTCGCTGTGTCCTACCAATGTCTGCACCAGTTTGCCGGTGTCAATATGCCACAACATCACTGTTTTGTCCGAAGAGGCCGAAGCCAGCAGCTTGCCGCCGGGCTGAAAAGCGACCGACCATATTCGTTCGCTGTGGCCGCTGAGGGTGTGTAGACGTTTGCCGCTTGCCGCTTCCCAGAGCAACACGTTATCCCACGAACCCGAAGCGACCAGCCTGCTGTCAGGGCTGAAGGCAACGGCATACACGCTACCCGTGTGCCCCTGCAAGGTACGGCAAACAGTGCGGCGGGCGACATCCCACAGCACCACGCTCTTGTCTACCGAGGACGAAGCGAGCAGTGAGCCGTCGGGGCTAAAAGCAACGGCATACACCCCTTGCGCATGGCCGCTCAACGTACAGAGTTCATGTCCGCTTGCGACATTCCAGATTTTTACCGTATTGTCCCATGCTGCCGAAGCCAGATAGCAACTGTCGGGGCTAAAGGCGACAGACCACACCGAACCGGTGTGCCCGCTCAACGTGCGACATGGCGTGCTGCCGGCGATGTCCCACAGTTTGACCGTGCCGTCCCAGGAAGCCGAGGCCAGATAGCGGCTGTCGTGGTTCAAAGCAACCGACCACACGGTGTTGCTGTGGCCGGTCAAGACCTTGTGAGCAATGCCGCGGCGTAAATTCCACACGCGGATGCTTTTTTCGGCAGTCACCAGATCTTTGCCGTCAGGGCTAAAGCCGGCCGACCACACGGTATTGCTGTGGCCGGTAAAGGTATGCAAGAGAAAGCCTGTGGCGCTATCCCAGATGCGCGCTGTCTTGTCCCATGAAGTCGTGGCCAACAGCCGGCCATTGGGACTAAAGGCAACACTCCATGCCCGATCCGTGTGGCCCGTGAGCGTGTGCACCAGTTTGCCCGTAGCGACCTCCCAGATTTTTGCGGTTTTGTCCCACGACGCGCTGGCGAGCAAGCGGCTATCCGGGCTAAAAGAGGCTCCCTGTATCTCGTTATTATGACCTCTCAGCGTACACAGTAGTGTGCCCGTCATCGGTTCCCACAAGCGCACCGTCTTATCGGCACCGGCGCTCACCAAAAATTTACCGCACGGGCTGAAACTCACCGACCACACGTTGTCTTCGTGGCCTGTCAGCGTACGCAGCAGTTTGCCGGTTTTGCTCTCCGACAGTATAATACTCTTGTCGAGCGAGGAGGAAGCCAGCATGCTACCGTCCGGCGAAAAACTCACGCTGTTGACGTTCTTGCTGTGCCCGTGCAGAGTGTTCAGCAACTGGCCGCTAGCGACCTCCCATAATTTGACCGTGCCGTCCCAGGAAGCAGAAGCCAGAATTTTGCCATCGGGCGCAAAAGCTACGCCCCACGCCCGGTCACTGTGACCGTTGAGTGTGCGCAGCAATAGCCCACTCCTGGCATCCCACAGCCGCACTGTTTTGTCCGAGACGGCGGACGCCAGAATTGTGCCGTCCGGGCTGTAGCACACCTGATATACGGCATTGGCGTAAAAACCACTGGTGGCAAGAATGAGCCCATAATCGTGCAGCGTGGAGCGCAGCACATGTTTGGCTTCTTGCCGCATTTTTTGCACATCCGGCCCAGCCAACTCTTTGCTCAATTCGAGAGAGGTTCCGGCCAGTACCCCGCACGCCCGCCAGTTTTCCAGGCTAATCGCCTCTCTTGCTTTGTCGAGGGCTATTTTGGCAAGCCGCAAGGTGGCCATGCGGCGTTCCTGTTCGGCAGTGGTTTTGGCATATTCGGCCTTGCGCCACTGGAAGGCCGAGAAGACGGCGCCCGCTACCACGGTAGCAAAGATGAGGAGCACGGCGGCTACCGCCAAGCGATTGCGGTGCATAAATTTCCGCAGTTTGCTCAACGTCGTCGGCGGCCTGGCTTGTACCGGACGGTAGTCGAGGAAATTGCGCAAATCTTGCGCCATGCTTTGAGCATCCGTGTAACGCGCGGATGGATTTTTTTCCAGACTTTTCAGACAGATCGCTTCCAGCTCCGGCGGAATTTCCAGATTCAAGATGCGCGGTGCGACCGGGTCACAATGGAAAATCTGGTACAAGATATTGTGCGTGGTTTCGCCCTGAAACGGTGCGCGGCGCGTCAAAGCCTCGTACAGCGTAGCGCCCAGGCTGTAGACATCGCTCCTGACATCTACCGTCTTGCCCTCCGCCTGCTCCGGCGACATGTAGGCCGGAGTGCCGATGACTTGTCCGGTGCGGGTGAGGTCTCCCTGGCGCGAGCGGGTGAGCTTGGCAACGCCGAAGTCCATGATTTTAGGCTCAGCGTCTTTTTTAACCATGATGTTGGAAGGCTTGAGGTCGCGGTGGATGATGCCTTGCCCGTGGGCGTAGTGTACGGCGTCGCAGATTTTGGCCAGAATTTCTATAATCTGCCGCCAGCCGGGGGCCGGTTTTGTTTGCAAAAAATCTTTGAAGGAAAGGCCTTCGATAAATTCCATGGTAAAATAGCTGCGCCCTTCTTCTTGTCCCATGTCGTAGAGAGCGACAATAGCCGGATGCCGCAGTTTGGCCGTTGCCTTGGCTTCGATCCAGAAGCGGGCATCGTCCTGCGACATCGTACCGGCCAATAGTTTGAGCGCGACGACGCGGTCAAGCTGCGGATCGTAGACCTGGTACACCTCGCCCATGCCGCCTCCGCCAAGCCGCTGGATAATCCGGTAGCGCCCAAACTGACGCGACAAGCCTGACGGTAAAGCATTGCCGGCGGATGCCGATGCGGAAACAGCGGTAGCCCCTGGTTCTAGTGAACATGTCGGCAGGGTTTCATGATTCGGCCGACTCGTCAGCGTAGGCTGAGTCACCCCATCACGCGTCGTCGTGGTGCCTTTGTCGCTATCGGATGCAAGAGCGACGACCTCCAGCTCAGCATTGGTTATAGCATCGCGCGTCGTCGTGCCGTCTTCTGCTGCCGATTTCTCGCTGGGCTGGTCGCTGTCGGAGGTAAGATCTACGACAGACTGGTCGCTGTCGGAGGTAAGATCTACGACCTCCAGCTCGGCATTTGTAATCTCGAACGGCGACACCATGTCTTCCAGTCTGCCTGGCGGTGGCTTCCGTGCTGTCATCTGTTGGTCGTAGCCAAGCCGCTGCAGCAAATTCTGGGCACGCTTGTAGCCTGGTTCCAGCCGCAAAGCTTTTTGCAGGCTGGCAATAGCCGCCTCGTAGCGGCCCAGCTTGATGAGCAGCATGCCTTGGCGGGTATAGGAACCAGCCGTGGCACGCAGCGCGATCATTTTTTCGACAACATCCAGGGCGCGCTTCCATTCACGGCGCACAATATATTCATCGCGCTTTGTCCGCAATTCTTCGAGAAGATTGGTGTTGTCTGCCATAATGTTTCCATGATCGTCTACCGTGTATTTTCCAGGATTGTCTTCGCCTGTTCCAATACCTGCCGGCATTCTTCCATGCTACTGTAGCGGTCGTCAGTATCTTTGGCCGTCATTTTTTCGATGATCTGACAGATAACCGGCGATATTGGGGGCTCCAAGTCAGGCCAACGGATGGAGTCATAGACTTGCGCCATCAAAGTTTCGAGCACGGTTCGCCGATCGAACGGCCCTTTGCCGACCAACATAAAATAGAAACAAGCGCCAAGGGCATAGATGTCGCACCGCTGGTCTACCACGTCTGCCCGACATTGTTCCGGCGACATATATTGTGGGGTGCCCATCACAAAGCCTTGCTGGGTGATGGTCTGGTCTACGGCAATTCTGCGGGAAATGCCGAAATCAATGACCTTCACCTCGCCGGTCGGGCGATGGTAAAGAATGTTGGATGGTTTAAGATCGCGATGCACGAGCTTTTGCCTGTGGGCCGCCGCCATACCGTCGGCTGCCTTGGTTATGATCGAGAGCGATTCTGCCTGTGACAGCCTCTGCTCCTGGGCGATGATCGCCTCGACGGTGCGGCCGGGAAAAAAGTTCATGACAATGAAATGCTCGCCTTCGGCTGTCTTGCCGGTATTCAGTAGTTCAATGACATTGGGATGGCGGATACTGGCGAGAATTTGCGCTTCACGTTGGAAGCGAATGAGGGTTTCCTGGTCTGCCAAAGTGTCGCCGCGCAACACTTTGATCGCCACCGGCGTTCCCAGGTACGAACCTTTGTAAACCGTGCCCGAACCGCCTTTGCCGATGCACTCTTCTATGACACAGCCAGCCTTGACCAATCTACTGCTAGTTTTGTTGCGATGCACCGATGTCTGGGGCTGTGGCGCATGCGTTTGCACAGCATCCGCAGGTTGCTGTTTGCCGGCATCCAAGATGCGTCGGATCGTCTCTGCCAGCTCTTTGAGAGAGAACGGTTTGGTCATGAAGCGATGGACATTCCCGGCCAGAGCTATCTCCGGATCTTTTTCCATACCGATCTTGCCGGTTGCTACGATGATAGGAATTTTTTTCTTGTTCTTTTTCAGGGCTGCGATCACTTGCAGGCCATTCATCCCTGCGCCCATTTCCATATCCAGGATGATAAGATCTATCGGATATTTTTCCACTTTTTGCAACCCTTCTTCCCCACTATAAGCGGAGATGACACGGTAGCCTTGCAAATACAAGAGTTCCTCGTACATCTCCTGCATCTCTTTTTCATTGTCTATCACCAGTATGGTTTCCATAATTTCCCTCACAACAAACGACAGGCTGGCAAAATATATACATTTCTACCACAAATCAACCAACAAACGCAAGGGAAATCTGCCGCCGGTAACTCTTGAGTACTCGCCTAAAATGTTCGGCGGCCTAAAATTTTTATTGTACCTGGACAAGAAAAAGATTACAATAGGCAGGAATTGCCAACCAGGGCTATTTCATTCTCCAAAGCGAGTAGTAAAATTCACACTGAGCGCGGCAAATGCCTTCGTAACGAGGATCGGCCTCGCAGAGGTCCTCGCCCTCGTTCCGAGCGAAGCGAGGAACAGAGGGCTGTAGTGCTTGGCGCGCAAAGACACGCAACCGTTCGTTGTTCCGATCATCGTGGAGAAGGCCTCGCAGAGGTTCTCGCCCTGATGCCGAACGAAGTGAGGCATAGAGGGCATTGCCGCGCGAAGATGGCAAAACGCGAAGAATGAAATGACCCTGAATTGCCAACACAATGTTCAATCTGTTAATTTTGTAGATGGATGTAATGTCTGAACTAAACTATACCGTGTTGCTTTGCGTTGACTATGATGAGAAAGTGCTTAGACGCTATAACGAACTACTCAAATCGTCGGAGAGTCTTGGCGGCTATACACAAAATTTTGGCTACATCAACAAACGCACGTTACGCATCACGCAAAATCGCATCATTCAGTATAACCTGATTTTGGGGCTTGGCAAGGAAGATGCCATAGATATTGCCCAGCGCGTTGATCAGGAAAAAGGTGAAATTGCCGTCGCCTTTTTCGACCTCAAATCAGGCGAAAACGATATGATTTCCACCATCCGCGCAATACGCAAAATTTTTCCATCTCTCATTTGCGCGGTGGCCATCAACGAAAAAGAGGAACGGCACATCACCAAACCAGGTGAGCTGTTCTCTTCACCCAGCGAATGGCTCTATTTTCTAAGTGACTACGCTCCCGAACAAATGGAGCAACTGATCGCCCATCTCATTTCTTCTTTTGTGTTGCATCGGGAAAAAGAGCGTGCCCTGGCCAAGAATGAGGCAACGCGCGAAGGACTCAGACAGATTTTGGATGCATCTCCCGATCTGTTGAAAAACCAGCCGGAGGAAAGGCTGGCGGGTGCAATTTTAGAAAATTTGCGGAAGCTTACCGGCTCTGCCAACACTTTTCTCATCGAATACAATCAGAGCAGAGAGAAATTCCGCTTCATCGCTGGTACAGGCAACTTCACCGGCGAGGACTCATTCCATCGTCTGGGATACGACAAGAAGACCGAATTGTTTGAATTTGCTCTGTCCGACAATAAAATCATTCGTTTCCGAGATGGTGCCCTGGCGCCGTTAGTATTGCAGGCAAAGAAAGTCGGCCTACTGTTTTTTGACCAGGAAAATCTGCTTACACGCGACACCGAACTACTTGATGTATTTGCACATCATGTAGCGTTTGCCATTGAAAACCGCAAATTGCAAATGGAACTTGAACACAAACATGCCATGGAACACGAGATCGAGCTGGCATCTCGCATCCAGAACAGTTTGTTGCCGAAAAGCTTCCCCACTATTCCCGGCATAGAGATTTACGGGCTTACGCGTAGTGCCAAGGAAATCGGCGGCGACTATTTCGATATCATTTCTTCCGGCAATAATTTTTATTTTTGCATCGGTGACGTTTCCGGCAAAGGCGTGCCTGCCGGTTTGATCATGGGCGAACTACGCTCGATCGTGCGGGCATTTGCCATGACCTACAATTCGCCACGTGATATTCTGCTGCAAAGTGCCCAGTTGTTGCTAAAAGACATCGCCGGTTCAGGCAAGTTTGTCAGTATGCTGTTGTTCCGGTGGGATGGCAAGAAATTTCTGTACTCTTCGGCCGGCCACGAACATATCCTGCACTGGCATGCAGCCACCGGTGTCTGCGATGCCTATCGCTCCGGCGGCGTAGTACTCGGCGCCAATTTCAACACCTTCTCACGTGTACTCCAGGAGCGAGAACTACCGCTTGCAGCAGGCGATGTGATGCTCTTGTTTACCGATGGCGCGCCGGAAGCGAAAAATAACCAGAAGCAAATGTTCCAGTTGACCAATCTGCAAAAAACCGTGGCCCAATATGCCCACCTGCCGGTGCAGGAAATGATCCATGCTATTTTGAACGACATTCTCAATTTTATCGGCGAGGTCGAACAGCATGACGACATCACTCTCTTCGGATGTAAAGTCGCTGGCAAGACCACTCTCGCATTTAAGGTGGCCAAAGAGCTGGCTTAATTTATTTCAAATGGCAGGAAGAATCCATGAACAACCCAGATCAAGAAAAACCAAAGGACCCGCAGAAATTGCCCCAGAACGAGGAAACTCACCGGGATTTTTCTGTCGAGCATCGAGAAAACACGGATGGTTTACTGGAAGGTGATGCCAAAAATAACAAACAAAAATGGGCAGAGATACAAGAAAGCAATATCAGTGCGACATTAAAAATCAACCTGCCCAACCAGGACGCCAATACGGAAGCAAGCAGTGTCGAAAAAGTGATGGAACTCCAGGGATTGGAATTTCCCGCCTTGCCTTTTCCAGTGCAACTCGATCTGTTGCCCAACAAGGAATGTTGGGACAAATACTCTATCTTGGGCGTGATGGCCGAACAGACGCATCGCTCTTTGCTTTTGGCACGTGACGAAAACGTACACCGACTGGTAGTGATGAAGGTGTTGCGATTTAGCGTCAATCTGGAGAAATACCACATGCAAAGATTCCTGGAAGAGGCGCAGATACTGGGACAACTGGAACACCCGGCCATTGTTCCGCTGCATGAAATCGGCATAGATGGGGAAGGCCAGTTGTATTGCACCATGCGCTACCTTAGCGGCTGTACGCTGGCGCAGTGTTTAAGCCAGAAAAATATACAGAACTATCCCCGCAAAATGTACAAACAACTTCTCCTGTGTTTCCGCCAGATTTGCCAGGCGCTCGCTTATGTCCACCAGCACGGTATCTACCATCGCAATCTGACACCGGAAAACATATGGCTGGACCAGAACCGCGAGCCATATGTGCTCGGCTGGAGCTTGTGCCGGGTCAAAGATCGTGGTACAGCGATTTTCGACAACTCGGCCAACGAAAATGTCCGGCAAACCGGCAAGCTCCAGACGATCGAAGGGCGACATGTCGGCAATCTGTATTACATAGCACCGGAAATGCTCGTCGAAAAGATGCGCTATGCCGATGAACGTGCCGACATTTATGCGCTTGGCGGCATTCTCTACTATATGATGTCCGGACGGCACCCTTTCCAAGGTGCCACGGTAGCTGAGAGTATCCAAAATATTTGCCAGCGCAAACGGTCTCTACCGGCAAAAACTTTTTTTCCCATATCACGCAGTTTACGTCGTCTCATCTATAAAGCAATGGCGATAGCCAGGACCGAGCGTTATCAGTCGGTAGAGGAGATGATTGACGAACTGGATCGGTTGGTATTGCAGAAGCAATGGCTGTATTTTCTGTGAGAAAGACACATGGGGCGGACACCATACAACAAAGACAAAATCAAGGAATTGGGGAAGACGCAGCGGCGTCGTGCGTTACGTCCGCCTAGACGCTGGTACCATCAGCCGTGGTGGATCGCCGGCGTCTGCCTTGCTGTTTTTGCTATTAGCCTCTTGTCTGCCCTACGTTTGCGCCAGGTGAGTACACAGACACGCAAGGCCGCCCAGACACGCAAGGCCGCCCAGACACGCAAGGCCGCCCGGTCAACGCCGCTTGGCATTTCTGTGCAAAAGCCGCCGGCCGATGTCCCCATAGCGAACGCAACTATAAAACCAGAGCGGCCGCCGGCCGACACAAAGGCAACACCTGAAACAAAACCTGCTGTGGCCACACCTCGGGAAGAGGTGCGGTGCCTGACATTTGTCATGGATACTCTGGCTGCAACCATGCCTGACAATGCCTGGTGCTGTGGGCAACCCAAGCCGTTACCGCAGGATGCGGATCAGCTAGGCTCCTGGCAAGAGATGCAGGAGTGTATGCAACAAGGCATTTCGCATTATCGGGTAGACGATTTTTTGTCCGCCGTGTCTCCGTGGCGACGCGGATGGGAAATGGCCAAAGCGCGAAATTATAAAGGCTGTATGCTCATCTTCGGCCACAATCTTGGAGATGCCTGTCTACGCTCCGAGCAGTTTGCCGCAGCGGTGGAAATCTATGAAGAGGTATGCGCTTTGCGGCATCTTGAGCAAGACGCTTTAAGCAACGCCCGTTTGCTGGCCGCGCTTGCTCAGGCTTATGTCAGCATAGGAAAATACGAAAAGGCGTTGCCGCTCTACGAAGAAGCTGGTAAAATTTCCGCAGCGCTGGCGGACAATAGCCTGGAGGCATTGTCACTGCAAGGTATAGCCGTCAGCTTCGCCTATCAGAATAAAACAGCGCAGGCCATCCACTATGCTAAAACATCACTTGTTTTGTGGCGAAAATTCGACAATGCGGCAGCTATGGCGCGTATCTTGAGTTGCCTTGGCCTCTTTTACCATAGCTCCAACGACTGCGCTAATGCCCTGTCTTCCTTGGAAGAAGCTCTTGCATTGCAGCAGAAAGAACGAAATCGTCGCGGAGAAGCCGCCACGCTCGGCCATTTAGCCCAAGCTTATGTGACCCAGGGCAGTTGTGACAAGGCTCTACTCCTCTTGCATCAAGCCGTCAACATCTGTAAAGAAATCGGGCATTGCCAGGGCGAAGCCGATATCCTGTTACAACTCAGTAATTTTTACTACCATAACGGCGAATGCCCGACGGCCACCCAGACACTTGCCCAGGCGCTCTCTATTTACCATGTCATCCATAATCGCCGGGGTGAGGCAGCCGTACTCGGCAATCTCGGTGTGATTTATCGCGAGCTGGGCGATTGCCGCCGTGCCCGTGACTATTTCCGGCAAAGCATGGATATCTATGACAATCTCGCCGACTACACAGGTATGAGTCACGCCTATTTTCACTTGGCAGTCACCTATACGGAAGTCGGCGACCACACAAACGCACTTCTCTGCTACCAAAACGCATTTCTCGGCTATCTGCAAAATAACGACATGCGCGGTGTTGCCCATAGTCTTCTCGGTATCGCCGCCAATCATCAGTATAGCGGCCAATGGCGCAAAGGCATGGTGTTGGCCGAAAGTGCTCGCCAAATGTTCGACAAACTGGGCTTTGTCAGCGAAGAGGCTGAGGCAGTGATGGCGCAACTTTATCTGGAAAGCGGTGAACAAGACAAGGCATGGGCTATTTATGCCAACAGACAAGACGATTTAGAGTTGGGATATTATTATCTGAAACAGCAAAAATTTGCCAAGGCCAGAGAGCATTTTGCCGGCAGCCTTACTGGTGCCTATAGTCGCAAAATTGTGTCGCTCATCGGTATGGGGCTTGCCTATGAAGGGGAACAGCAGTACACTCAGTCTGCCGCACATTTGCGTCGGGCCTGTCAATTGTTGGAGCAAAAGCGCGCCACATTGCACGACAACGAGCGTTTACATTTCCTGGCCGGCAAGGAAAAATTCTTTGCGCGACTTACTCCCTACGAAGGGTTGGTGCGGGTGCTACCGCGCACCGAAGAAAAAAATCGCGGCGCTCTGTACTATGCCGAAACCACGCGCGGCAGATCGTTTCTTGAAGCAATGGCACGCCATTATGCCGAGGCGGCAGCAGCCGGCAAGCTTGCACGCAAAGAGACTATACCAGCGGAACTGATGCGGCAGGAAGTGGAGTGGCGAGATCGCATCACCACTTTGCACAAAAATATGGAAAGTGTGCTCGGCCACAATGAGCAGCAATATGCCGCTCTGCAACAGGAGCTTGCCGCGGCGACTGCCGAACAGCAGCAATGGGTGGTGGAATTACGCCGCAGTTGCCCACAGTATACAGCCATGAAATACCCGCAGCCGGTGTCGGTCGAAGCTATTCCACTGGCGGCGGACGAAATTCTTCTCGAATACGAAGTGACCGAGCCGTATACCAAGCTTTTTGTCGTGGCCAATGGGCGGGTAGTCGCCACCCGTGATATCGCCGTCACTCGCCGAGAGTTGGAGCGACTGGTCAACCATCACCTCGCCTTTTTTCACGAGCTGAAATACATAAGTGACCTGGAACATTACGATGTGAGAGAAAGCAGGCAACTGTACGATCTATTGCTGCGACCTGTGCTGGAGCAGAAAGATGCCAAAGGCAACTTGCGCATCCCGCACAGCAAAAAAATTATCATTGCGCCTGACGAAGTGCTCGGTCTCTTGCCGTTTGAAAGCCTCGTCATAGCGTCGCCGGGCGATGTAGAAATGATGCCAACCAAACATGGCGGCATACCTCTCGCTGTACGTTATGTGGGTGATCTGTACAACATTGCCTATACTCCATCGGCCACCGCTCTCACCTTGCAACGTATGTTGCGCAAGGATACGAAGCCGCGCAAGGCGCTTTTCATGCTGGCTGACCCGATCTTCAGTGCCAGCGACGAGCGTGCACGCATACTGCGTCCACAGACACAGGAAGCAGAGTATGCCAAGGCTATCAGCCGCGTGAATGAACTCGTGGCTCCTGCCGATGACGAGCCTGGCGATGCCAGTGACGACTCGCCGCAGCCCAAAGACAAGAACGCAAAGGAAGAGGAAATCCGCCGCGTTATCAAGACGAGGCTTCTGGCGCAAAACTTGCGAGACAAGGTATTCACCGGTGAGGCGACGGAAATACTCCTCGACGAACATGCCAGCGAGCAACAGATAAAACAGCACGATCTCTCACAATACAAATATCTGGTATTCGCTACGCATGGCATGTCTGACAGCGAACTCTTCGAGCCGGCACTGGTGTTAAGCCAGATGGAGAAGGACAATGACAATGACGGGCTCCTCTCACTAAGTGAAGTGAGCAATTTGCACTTACAGGCCGATGTAGTGGTACTCACGGCCTGTCGCACTGAGCTAGGACGCAACGTCCGCGGCGAAGGTGTAATGGGACTGGGGCGCGCTTTTCAACATGCCGGCGCACGCACCGTACTGGCCACCTTGTGGAGCGTGTCAGAAGAAGCGGCCACCCTGTTCACCGAATGTTTTTTTGCGCAACTCAAACAAGGCAGAAGTGCGCGTGAGGCTCTGCGTCTGGCGCGTCGTGAAATACGCAATGCAGGCTTCGGCCATCCATTCTACTGGGCACCCTTCATCATGATTGGTGAGTGAACTATGGTCAAATGGCGGCTCTTGTTGTTGCTTATCCTGTGCCTCTATCTCTGGTATTACCTCTCACCCAAAACACACGGCAATCTGCGTGAGCGGATGCGTGGGACGCTGCGTTATGTAGTACAAGCCGTCACAGCTGCGCTCATCCTCTATTGGCTTTTCGTCGTTCTGCGCTTAGGAAAATTGTGAAACGCTAACTGACTTGTCACAAGTATTTATAAAATAGATATTTAGGCGATTTATGTCGCACCTGTTAAGCGTGGCTCAGACAATTGCACAACGTGGCATCATCCCTAGATGAAAGGAGAATTTTATGAACTTTCAACTGCTGCGCCATGTATTGGCCTGGATGCTTTTGTTGGTAGCCGCTTGCGGGTGTAATCGGGAACAAGGCAAGGGCGAGGAAGAAAACAGAGAAAAAGCCCAAAAATATTTCCGCTTATGCAAAGTCGCCTTGCAACAAAACGACCTGGCACAGGCCCGTCAGGCAATGCACAAGTGCCTTGAGCTGATGCCTGACAATCCTGCTATGCTGTACAATTATGCCGTGTTGCTCAAACGCTTACAGCCATCTTCCAATCAAGCCTATCTGTTGCTGCAGAAATCTCTCAAACTGGGTCTGGCTGAAACTTATCGTGAGCAATGCCTGACTTTGCTACAAGAAATCGAGTATGTCGCAAAAAAAGAAGGTATCTCTTTGCTCAATGAAGAAAAATGGGAAGAATTTCAGAAAGTGCGACTGGCCAACTACAGAAAAGAGGATGTAGACAAAGCCGACCTCCTGCTCGATTTTGTGTGTGTTGGCCTCAATGTGCAGGGGCATCTGGAATACAGACACCGGCCCACTGGTATGGTGATGGTGTTGATCCCAGCAGGCACATTTTGCATGGGTAGTCCGGAATCGGAAAAAGACCGCCACGACTATGAAGGGCCGGTACACGAAGTGTATCTCGATGCCTATCTGATAGGCAAATACGAAGTGACCCAGAAAATATGGTTGCAAACGATGAACGAAGTACCTTGGCTGGGCAAGGAATATTTTGCCAACGATCCGGAATGCCCTGCCAATTATCTGAGCTGGGATGACTGCCACAGTTTCTGTCTGAAAACAGGCTTGTCGTTGCCAACGGAAGCGCAATGGGAAAGAGCCTACCGTGCTAACACCAATTCCCATGTCTACTGGGGGGAAGACCTCTTTTACACTCGCATCGGCGAATATGCCTGGTACGAAGAAAACGCGGACAACGTCAACGAAAAATATCCCCACCGCGCCGGCCAAAAAAAAGCGAATTTTTTTGGCCTCTACGATATGGCGGGCAACATCGTAGAGTGGTGTAGCGACTGGTATGGCAAAGATTATTACCGTGACTCACCACACGATAATCCTGTGGGTCCGATGAGCGGGCTGTCACACGTGATGCGCGGGGGGAGCTGGGATGCAGCGGCGCGCGACTGCCGTGCCGCTTACCGCTTCAAATGGTTGTCCGGCGACCGCGACGCATCGCTTGGCATGCGGGTGTGCAAGAGTTTGTGAGCCTATCCGGAAATCAAATAAACCTTGAAAATATTGGAGTTAAGAGATTTTATGAGGCAAAAAACGTAGCGTAGCCAAACAAAAAGGCCGGTTTCAAGACCGGCCTTTTTTAGTTATCAGTGGCATCTGTCACTCGCATGTTCTTGCTGCCACAATTTGTGCACAAGTAACTCCAATCACCTCTCCCCTGGCGGGCTGTTTTGTACCCACATCTTTGACTCACAGTTTTCATGCGATAACATATTATTAAAATTAGAGATAAGAATTGGCTAAA
>JAGVGO010000246.1 GCA_020057085.1 Planctomycetota bacterium
TGCTCCACGACGATCGGAACAGCGAACGGTTGCTGCTCTCTGTGCGCGTAATCTGGACAGCCGATCGTCGTTGCGCAGACTTACCGCTTCGCTCCAGTTTCATCGCTTGTACTCGTGTCCCGCGTAGTCGGGACACAGAGTATGAAAAAAATTGGCCCGGCCGGATGGGGCCGTAATATCAATCCACAAATTCTTCGGACGTACCTTGTTTTTCTTTTGTTTTGTATTGAAAGATATGGCCGAATCTTTTGCCGGAAATAGTGATGAAATCAATACGGAATACCGCGTTGTCTTTCATTTCAAAATCTTTTGGCACCTCAAAGAAACATACCGGACTCAGGGCAACCGTGGTTTGCGGCGCAATATTCCACGGCGGTTTTTCCTGGTTCTGATAGCCCCAGGTACCTTTGACCCACTTGTCGGCGACTTTCAGGTAGCAGTCGAATTTGATGATCGAATTTTGCAATGTACTGTTGTTGGCGACAAGCACACCACCCGATTCCATCGGCCACACCGAGATGGTTTTGGTTCCTTGCTCTGCATTCTCACGACCAGGGCTTGAACCAAAGCTCCACAACTGAAAAATCTTGAGACTGGGTTTTTCGCTACGTGCCTTGATCACCCAGAAGTAAAATGTTACCACGAGAGACAAGGCACTCAAGAATACTTCAAAGCGGATTTGTTGTATATCGAAAGCGAACAACATAGACATCCTTTCTGAGTTTAATTACAGCAATTAGCGCAATAGCTTTAGCACGTGCGCGTAACGCATGATACCGGTGAACATCGCCGACAGTGCATCTTCCAATTCGTTAGGGTCGAGGTTGGCCGCTGCCAGATTCTCGCGCAGCCAGATATGCCCTTTGTCCAAAGCGAATGCACCGTGCAATAGTTTATTGTTGAGCTCCAGTAACTTGTATGACCAATCAGGTACGTGCTTTTCGAGATGAGCAATGTCACAGATGTCGGCGACCAGACACACCACCTCTTCCTCAGCATCCACCATGATCTCCAGACCCAACTCCGGTTCTGTGACGCTAAAGAGATCAGGACGATGTACGGTGTAGCCGATGTCGTCTATATCCTGTAAAATAGCCAGAACTTTGCGCCCGTTTTCCACCTCTTTGGCGGAAGGAGAATAGCCTGTTTGCGGGACGGCAGCAGGCGCTAACGTCGCCCCTTTTTTACTGCTTTTGGCTTTAGCAGCCGTTTTCGTTTTCATAATTTTTTTACCCAAGATACAGAACAAATGTAGCGGTTATTCTTACAGTGACTTAGCCCGATTGTACCACAATCCGGCAGTTTTGCAACAGATTTGTAATAGTTCAGGTGATGAGTGACAGTTAAACGTCGAGCATATTCATTCGGAGAAAGCCTTTTGAGTTCACGCCCCCGCCGCGGACTCTGAAACGCCCATTTCCTGGCACTTTAGTGCCAGGCTTTATAACTGTGCCGCATTCGCGGCAGGGAAAAATTCGACTTTTTACACAGGCATCGAATTTGGTAACTATTCATCTGCACCAATACAGTTTTGCAACAGATTTAGCGAATTGCCGATTGACACACAGCGACTGTCGCCTCGGCGTTGCGTGACAAAGTAAACTGTTGAGCTGTGGCGAGTGCCTTGGCGCCTAAACATCGGCGTGTGTCCGGACAATGTAGTGCCGACAGGTAGGCTGCCAATTCCTCCGAGTCGTAACCATGCCAGGATCGTTTTCCAGTGGCTTGCGACAACACATAGCCGCTGTGCCCGTTGCCAATCAACTCTGCCGCGCCGTTGTCTGCCGTGGTAATGACCGGCAGGCCGGAAGACATGGCTTCCAGTGTCACATTGGCAAAGGGATCGTAGCAAGTAGGCAAGACCAAGACATCGGCAGCACGATACCATTCTCCGACTTGCGGCGTAGCGCCGGCAAAAACCACACCTTGACTGATGTGTAGTCGTGCGGCAATTTTTTGCCATTTACCGATGTTACCCCGTCCGACCACAACCAAAAGAGCCTTGCCGCTTTGCAGATCGTGTCGCGCGCCGTCCATTAAAAAATCGAGCCCTTTGCGTCGCCAGTCATTGGCAACAAATAAGACCACCATTTTGTCTGTCGGAATCTGCCACTGTTTGCGCCAGTCCAAACGGCCTTCTTCACTGCCTGGATGAAAAACTTGTCCATCCACGCCGTTGTAAACCACATGGATGCGATCGGGTGGAAACTGGTAATAGCGCAGAATCAAATTTTTTACCATGCACGAATTGGTGATGATCGTCTTGCAGTTTTGTGGACGATATAAACATCGTTCGATAGCGTTGATCGCCATACGTCGCGGCTGGCTTTGCGCGCAGAAGCGCAGCAGTGCGTTACCATATTTGATGCGCATCCAGTGCGCCTGTACGCCATCGGCAGAGCGATACACGTCGGCCGGATAAAAGGGGCTCAATGCCAGGAGAACGTCACAACCATGATGCTGAACGGCTTCTCGCATTTTCCTTACGGCATTTAAGGGTGCCGTCCATGGACACCAGGCCGGTTGTGCTACCGGATGGCAATGGATAGCGGCAGGTATTCTCTCGGCAAACCGCATACTCCATACGTGTAGTTCATGGCCAAGCGTTACGAGGGTGGTGGCCAGAGTATAGCTATATCTTTCTAGCCCGCCGCGTGTCGGCACAAATTCTTTGATGAGCAGGGCAATTTTCATATTTTTCTGCGGCGCAAGATTCTCTTCTGACAATGGCGGGCATAAGCAGGCGGCAGATTGTGCCATACCGGGATGTGGTACATTTCGTATCTGCGGATAAAATGTGTAACGATGTGGTTGACACCATGAATGCGCTGTTCATCTTTGCCAAAGGACAAAACCATCTTCAACCGGCGTACCCCGATGTATTCAAAATAACTGATCCAGCCGTTCGGTTTCAGCAACTTCAGCAGATGCGTCAATATATCTTCGACCAGTTGCGGCTCAAAGGCATTGAGTGGCAGGCCGGAAACGATATAATCGTACTGTGCCGCTCCGCTGATGTTTTGTACCGGCATTGGCAACAGGCGAAATGTACCCTTGAAGTTAATGAAAGCCGGACTCGTGGTGGTGAGTTCTTGCAGATATTGGATGAACGGCGGGTGCAGCTCGCAAATATCGAGATGATCCTCCACTGCCAAAATTTCAATCAATTTTCTGGTAAAGACTCCGGTGCCGGCTCCTACTTCAAGCACCCGCACACGCCCTTTTTTTTGCGAGACTTGTTGCGTGATTGCCTGTGCCAGAGCCTGTGAACTGGGGGCTATAGCGCCAACACTATCAAAGCTGGCGAATGTCGCCTGCCAAAATGTTTGTACTTCTTTCCACATATTTTTTCACCAATTTTTTTCGTTGTCCAGATCTTCTTCTTCCGGCGCACCAATCTTATCAGGTTTTTTAGTGTCTTTACTCTGTTCCTGTTTAGCGGGAGCTGTAGCTTTTGGTGGTGACGTGGAATCAGGGTTATCTGTCGCGGGAGACTGCTTGGTTTCAGGCTTGTCCGGTGCAGGAGTTGGCTTGGTTTGCTGTACTGCTGGCTTGATTGGTGCCGGATTTTCTTCGCTCTCTCCATACTCTTTTTCCGGGTAGATAATTTTATCTTCCCAGGCCAGCAAAATACGGCATTCTGGATTCGGGCATTGTGCCGAATCATAATTCACAACCTGGTTGCAAGAATGACACACCGGCAGCCATCGTTTTTTGACAGGCGTGCCCCCTTCTCGTTCCACCCATGCCACTTTAGCGATACATCCGGTGAGGCATAGAACGACAGCTAACAACAAAATGCGGTATACAAAATTGTACATGGTAATTTCTCACGAAAAATTTGTCAAAAGTTCGCGCGGGATAGAAATGTCAACCACCACCACTTCTCCGGTCAGGCTGGGCCCTGCGCCGACAAGAAAGCCTTTTTTGGGCAGGCAGAAAGTGATGGTGGCAGTGGCGGGCAGGGCTACCCCTAAAACTTCGCCGCTGTTCGCGTCGAGGCCGGATGGTATGTCTATGGCAATGGTTGGCTTGTGCCACGAAGCGATTTCGGCCATGATGCCGAAAATCGGCTCGCGGATTTTGCCCTGGAGACCGGTGCCGAAGATGGCGTCAACCACCATTTCTGTCTGTGATATTTCTGAGTAGCATGCACGCAGGGCATCGGTGTGGCAGATTTCGCGGGGTACCAGTCCCATGCGACACAAAATCTCCAGGTTGATGCAGGGATCAGATGCGGGGTTGACGTCCGCCAGATGACCGAGGAAAAAAAGTTGCAGCGGAATGCCACGGTTGTGCAGATGGCGTGCGATGACAAAACCGTCACCGCCGTTGTTGCCTTTGCCGCAAAAGATGGCCAGCGAACCGCCTTTACTCTTGCGGGCAATCCACGCCGCCGCTCCGGCGCCTGCGTTCTCCATCAAAATGAGGCTAGGGATATGATACTGCTCGCTGGCAAGGCGATCCAAATCACGCACTTGCTCGCGGGTTACATGTTTCATAAAATGATTTCCGTCTTGCGGCCACCCGCCACCAGTACCACATAATTTTGCTGCACTGCGCCGATAGGCCATAAGCCGCGTTTGAACATATCCATCAGCGGGGCAAATGGATTCTGGTATTTCTTTTTCTCCATAAGGTCACTGACTACCTGCCATGAAATATACCAACTGGCGATTTGCGCGGCATCCTCCACCGCTTTTTCCACCGTATCGAGATCGCTCCCCATTTCCGTGTCTTTGGGTTTGCCTGATTCATCAACCACAACCATGGGAATAGTCAGCGTCGCTTTGGCGCTTAGCCCTGCCCCTTCTATGGCCAGTCTTCTGGCTACACTTCTTGTTTTGGCATGAACCTGGCGTACGCTATTGTCCAGTTCAATTACCCTGGAATCTGTGATGGCAACGTCACGCAGCACGCCTAACGTATTGTCCATCACCAAATAAGATACCGACTTTCTGGCCTCAGCATGCAGCCGTAAGATATCCCTGGGGAGCTTGCCTGGCCAGATCGTCATGAGTTGGCATGGGAAGGTGTTTTTATAACCGAACGGTCTTAGCCGTTCCTGGTGCAGATTGACAAGCGTAGTGATTTCGCGCTTGATGACCGGAGAAACAGGGCAGAACCATTTGTATTCTTTACCTATCTCTTGTAGAAAACTTTCACATGATAATTTTTCAGACATAATTTTTAGACGCCTAGAAATCATCTATCCTATCAACATATTCGGGATGGTCAATAAACGGATTACGATTGTGCTGGTATTGGGAGATATTGGCCGTGCGTACACGTTCTTTGCTATCCACAGGATCTTGCTGATTCCATTGTTTGAGAATCTGTTCCATCGTGTTGTTGACCGGCAACTGATAGCGGATGGCAAAATAGAAGATGGCGCGTGCCACATTGCCACGATGCTCCGAACGCGGCATGAACACGATGTTATTGCTGCTGTCTGTGCCAAGGCTACTGTTGCCTTTGCTCCAGGTCACGACAACGACAAGCCCGAAAGGATAATTGGAACGCCGCGAGTTGGTTTCCGAATCTGTCGGAAACAAATGATGCAAATCGCTCAACGCCGGATCGTTCTCCGCCCCCTGCGATTTCGGCCAGGTATGCTCGGTGTTCATGTCGTTGCCGTCGGGAATGGTGGTAGTCTTGACCAGGCGACCGGTATAAACACATTCGACATAACCGCTCACATTGTCAATTTCGCCGAACATTTTTTGCCGCGCTCCGGTATAGCCGAGGCAGGTATGGTTTTTCACCAGATTGTACAGTTCTTGTTTGAGATCGCTGTTGTACAGTTTGTCCGCTTGCGTATAATCGTCATCCGCAGTGACCCTATATTCGCGTGCCATGATCGCGCGTATATGCGTGACCGCATAGCCGTAGGCAATCTTGGAGTCGTCGCTGACAAGCTGGATATATGCCGTATCTCCCTCGACAAACACCGTCTGACCGGCGAGCATGCACGCGACATATTTACCTACAGGGCGGTTCTGTCCGTCCAGCACCAGGATAAAGTCACCATCTCCAGCACAAGTAGCGGCACTAAAGGTAATTTCAAGTCCGCTAGCGCCTTTGTTGCTGTAGCACTGGGTCTGATCAAAGTTATTGGGGTACGGATGCGGTGATTCGGGAAGTGCCCACACCGACATGCTTGAGCACACGCACCATACAGCCAAAGTCAACGCCGTTTTTATTTGTTTCCACATAACTATCTCCCCTGATATGTGTTACTCTTTTTTGCGTTTGATCCCTACGATCGTGATATCATCAAACTGCTCATTATTGCCAATAAAATCGATTACCGACTGAAAGATATTGTTCATAGCCTGATCCACCGGCAAATGGGCATACTGTTCCGCCAAAATGATCAAGTTTTCCAGAGTGAACATCCTGCCCTTTTCATTCATAGCCTCAGTGACACCATCGGTAAAGAGGACGATCATATCTTCTGCTTCGAAGATCAGCTCTTCCAATTTCAGATGCGGACTTACAATGTCGTATTTGAGTCCAAGTACCACACCACCCGCCTTGAACACCGAACATTTCTTCTGTTTGGCCTGGTAATGGATGATGTGTTCATGTCCCGCAGAACTGAAGAGAAATTTTTTCTTCTTGGCATCCCAAAACATCAGCAACAGGCTCACAAACCTGCCTGTACCCCAGATATCTTTTTCGAGCAGACGGGCGACTTGATCCAGTATCTCGCGCGGTGTACTATAGAAAGGAATAAGAGCACGGATAAAAGAACGCACTTCGCTCATAATAAGGCCTGCCGCCACTCCCTTACCGGCTACGTCCCCGATGCTTACATAGATGTCTTCAGTGATCTGGTTGGGCTGGATTTCCCGATAGAGGAAATCGTAATAGTCGCCTCCGATCTCTTTGGCACTTTGCATCAAACCGTAAAGTTCGATATCTTTGCTGGTCGGGATCGTCTTCGGCAACAAGCTTTGCTGGATGTTTTTACCGATTTTCAATTCCTGCGCACGTGCCTTCTGTTCTTCGCGTTCCTCCTGAATGCGGATGTTCTCGAAGGCGTAAGCGGCCTGGCTGGTGAAGAGTTCGAGGATTTCCGTATCGCGGTTTTCCGATTTGAGTTCGTCAACGAAGAGGAGGCCTAGCGGCGTTTCGCCGAGCGACAGCGGCACCAGACACCCTTGGTCCCAGCGTGAGGCACTGTCCAGCACCTTGAGAAACTTCTGCTTGTCCTCTTCTTTGCGTGCGGCGAATTTACCTCGACCTGCCATAAATTCCAGTTTGCCGTTCATGCGCATGGCCAGGAAGGCATGCTCCGTACCCATACTGTCAGCCGCCTCTTCAACTACGTTTTTACACAACTCTTCATAGGTTTGCAGACGGAACAGCTTGGGCGTGACAACGAGCAACCTTTGCACTCGTTCCTGACTTTCCTTGATCTTGTTCATCGCGATGTTTTGCTCTGTGCGTAAATTCCAGGAAACCACCAGATTACAAGCCGTCTGCAGCAACTCTTCTTTGGTGAACGGTTTTTTGATATACAGCCACTCGTCTTGCGATTCAAAAATTTTGCGGATTTCGCTAACACTCTGATCGGTAAGGTCGGTAATCGCCACCACAGCGCACAACAGTGAAGGGAAGATGCGCTTCACTTCGCGGATACAGTCGAGGCCGCTGGCTTCCCCCTCAATGCCAATATCGAAGAAGCCGACCGCCATCTCCTCTTCCTTATTTTTTGCTTCCAGCGCATTACGAATGGCAGCCTGTCCCGACATGGCAGGAAACACCTTGTAGCCGCTTATCTCACTGCCTTCAGCCTCGACCCCATACTGCCGCTGGATATATTTTTGCATAATCATGGCAACACGATCGGTGGAGAAAGTGAGTACGTCTTGGTAGAGTTTTAAAATATCCTCTTCCGCATCCACACAGAGAATATTCAGATTCCAACGGTGTTCCAGTCCCACGCAAGACTCTCCTAATCAAGATATTTACTTCTTTACAAGAAATTATGTTTTTTTAATTGTAGCAGACATAGCTGCTAACGTCAAGGAGAAAACCCAGTGTGCAGGGCCATTTCATTCTCCGTGTTTTGCCATCTTCGCGCGGCAATGCCTTCTCCACGATGATCGGAACAACGAACGGTTGCAACCAGAGTGCGAGTAAGCTGGACAGCCGATCCTCGTTACGAAGGCATTTGCCGCGCTCATTGTGGATTTTACTGCTCGCTCTGGAGAATGAAATGACCCTGCCCAGTGTGTCAGCTCGCTATTCGTAGACCGGCATAGCACAGATTTTTCTTGCGCATCGTTGCTGGTTTGTTATCATAAAATTATAGCTATTCAACAAGTGGTAGCACGTAGTCGTAAAACACGGAAAGGAGAATTTTGTGCGTAAGATTTTCGGGGTCGCTTTGTTGTTGCTTTCACTCAGTGTTACAGTCGGAAGCACTGAGTGGCGTCCAGCTCACCGGTTTCTCCAATTGAGCAGGAATAAGAATCGAAAGGGACACCTATAAAAGGAAATAACTGATGGCTACTTTATCTTTGTACAGTCATGCAACTCAGCAGAAACACGTCCTGCAAGGTCGCCTGGTATATACCATCGGCTCGGCGCCCGACAATTGGCTGCGCCTCGAGGACGAGACGGTGCATCCCCATCACGCCATCATCAGCATTGCCGGCGAAAAAATAAAAATTCAGAAATTCCAGGAACATGTGGAGATCAAGATTCAACATATACCCATAAAAATACCTGGCTATCTCAAACATGGCGATGTATTGACACTGGGAAAAATAGAATTCGAATTCCAAGCGGAGACCAGGCTGACTTCTCAGTTCAAGTTTTCACGTGAAGCGCACATCAACAAAATGGTTTGCTCTGTAGACATCAGTTCAGGTTATCCTGCGCCTGGCGAGAAAGCCTTGTTGACCTATCAAGCCACGGCACTCAACCAAGAGCAATTTGGCATACAACTGTTAGGAGAATTGGTTGCGCTGACCAAGGCTTATGGTGGTTTGCTCCTGGTGCAAAAGCAAGATGCCGGTAAAAAAATCGAAGATTGTTTTACGCCTCTCGCTGTGAAAGCTCCGGCTGGTGAGACTTTGGCCATTCCTTACGAGCTTTTTACGAATGCGCCCCATGCAGGCAATCTCAACCATGCTAAAGTGTTGGTCGCGGCTGAGGCTATGGCCAAATCTGGTTCTTCCGGCATACTTTCTTGCTCTTACTGTTACCTCCCTTTATTACTGAAATCACAATGGATGGTCGTGTTGCTGGTGGGCACCTTTGGCAATCACAAAAATTTCCAGGATACCCTGCCCGCTCTTTGCAGTGCGGCGGGTGCCTATATCATTCCTATGCTCGAACTCCTTGGCAAATATAATGTGCAAGAGGCGGAACTACAAACAGCCCAACAAATCATCTCGTATCAAGAGGCGGAGCTTAAGGCAGCAAATGCAATCCAGGCGTCTTTACTACCTGTGGCAAGTCGCTGCCAGCAAATAGAAGTGCCGGTAAGCCTGGATATTTGGGGCGTCTACCGACCTGCCGGCCAAGTTGGCGGAGACTATCTGGACATACTGTTTTCCCAGGACGAATCGCAATTGTATTTTTGTATTGGCGATGTGTCAGGCAAGGGTCAGGCGGCAAGTCTGGTGATGGCTACGGTGCGAGCCTATTTCCGGCTGCTGGCCAGCCAAGGTGTTCGCACCAATACTATTGTGGAACAACTCAACCGTCACCTTCACCAAGACCTTCATAAAATTGGCAAACTTTTCGTCACCATGATGGTATTTCGCTGGGATGAAATGTCGGGACAGTTGTTCTATACCCCGGCAGGCACACATTTATGGATCATCAGGCAAGATGGCTCTGTTTCTCCACAAGAAAGAACAGGCACGATCATAGGTATGCGCGACAAACTCTCCGAGGAGCAAAAAGAAGAGAGCCTACTTCCTCTGGCAGAAGGAGAAATCCTGGTTTTAGCGACGGACGGCGTATGGGAAGCGAGAAACCAAAAAGAGGAGGCATGGGAAGACCAGGAAAACAATTTTATCACCAGTTTACGACAAAGCCCCAAAACAAGCGCACTGGCTGTGCTACATCATCTGCTCAACGATTTAGAATGTTTTACTGCCGGGGTCGGTATTGCCCATGACGATATTTCTTTGCTGGTGATCCAGAAAAAGGCCAAACCAATTGTCATGGTAGACCGTTTTCTCAAACTTTACCAGCAGGGTAAAGTAGAAAATATTGAGCAAGTCATGAAAAATCTGAAAACAATGTTAGAAAGTTCGCAATAGAAGCACGCTTCAATCGCTTCAATGGCAGAAAAGAGGAGAATGTATGCAACGGTGTAGGATTATGATATGCTGGCTTCTTTGCCTGTGGCTGCCGCTAAATCTCACCGTACGCGCTCCCGCGCAGTCGCACGATGGCAAGCTGTGGCTGGTGAGTGTCGGCATCAGCCAATTCCGTGATACGCGCATTGGCGAACTGGCTTATGCCAGCCAGGATGCGAGCGACCTGGCCGCCATATTTGCCAAACAAGGGCAGAGCATGCTGCTGACGGATGAAAAAGCGACTTTATCTCGCATCATGGCCATCTTTGCCCAGCTCAAGCAAAAAGTCGGGGCAGCGGATATGGTGGTGATGTTTTACAGCGGACATAGTGATTTCTATGATAACAATACCTACCTCTTCTCGCACGATACGATTAGCGACAATCTGGCTGATACCTCCCTGGCAGTGAACGATCTGCGCCAACTGCTGTTGTCTCTCCCTTGCCGCCATGTAGTCGTGATTAGCGACGCCAGCCGCAAAAGCCGGCTGCGCAAACATTCGCCTGCCGTGGAGCAGATTCACAAGATTGCCTTGTCGTCGCCAGCAGATCGGCGCGTTGCCGTACTGACTGCCACCCGTACCCACGAATACGGCTGCGAAGACGCCGCGCAACACCACACCATTTTTGCCGCGAGCCTGTTGCAAGGGTTGCGTGGCGACGCAGACAGAGAAGCGCAGGATGGTCAGGTGAGCGTAGCGGAACTGTTCGATTATCTGGTAGTACAGGTACCGCGCAACACCGAGCGAGCACAACACCCAGTGGCCAAATACAGCGCGGCCTGGCCACGTGCAGAGACGCAGCGGGTGATGATACTCGCCAAGCAACAAGATGTTACGATGCCCCCTCTTGCTGTACGCCAGCCGGCTAACGACAAAAGGACCGAGAAGCCGACTAGCGATGTGAAAAACGATACTTCACATTTGGCTAAAGAGATAAATACGAACGCGAAAGAAATGCCAGAGAAGAGCAACACGGCCAACGATGCAGGCAAAGGAACCTATCATGCGCTCATCATTGCCAACGCCGCCTACCGCGACCCAACATGGACACCGCTCACCACGCCGCTTACCAACAGCAAGGCGATCATGTCTGTGTTGCAAGATGATTACGGTTTTACGCACAGCCACATCCGGCGACTTGTCAACGCCAACCGCAAACAGATGCTGGAGGCTCTACAAAATTTGGCCGAGCGTGTTGAGAGAAACGACAGAGTGTTCGTGTGTTACTTCGGCCACACATACTGGGACGGGGAAAACGGGCAGACATATCTGGTGCCGGTAGATGCGCGCGTCGGTGCTTTCAACCGCACTCTCGTCCCTTCACGTATGCTGGCAAACTCCTTATGTCGCCTGACACAGCGTGCGCGGCATGTGTTGGCCGTGTTCGACAGCGGGCTGCATTTCGATTGTCTGGGGGAGGAAGAGAGCGAAGTAGAGGCACGTCCGCTGCCGCTCAAGCAAAAAAAAACACGCATCGCTAAGACATGCCAGGTAGTAATGTCGGCGTGCAAAGAATACAAGGATGATGTGTATCGCCAAGAGCTATCCGCTTTGGGCTATTTTTTGGTGGAAGGGCTTAAACAAAACCGCGAGGCTGCATATCCGGCTTCACATATCGCCACTTTTTTACAAAAGCGACTGCGCAAAGCGGGTGAAGCACCGGTGAAGTACGTCATGCTGCCTCTGCCGGAAGACAAAAGTGAGCAGTTCGTGTTCACGCGCCGTGCCAAGAAACGGCAAGAACAAAGCCAGGATGATGAGTGACGGCGTTCGCAATATATGTCACTTTTGTCTGAAACATGAATTTTCGTAATGAAAAAAAACGGGCGTCCCTTGTCATTTGACTTTTTTTTGCGCCGCGCGCAGGGCAGCCATCAGCATGTACTTGACCATAACGTCTTTTTCCGCCTGAATCTGCGCTTCCAAAGCGGATATGGCTTGTGGCTCGGCAATTTCAAGCAAAGCCGCAGCACAGGCAAACCGCACATGCGGATTCTTGTCGCCAATCTCCTGGATCAGAAGCGGCACGGCAATTTCCTGCATTTTCACCATGGTATCAATCACCAGTGGCAGCAAGGCCGGTTTTTGCAACGCCTGCAACAAGTAATAGATAGACTCGGAGGCGCTGGTTTCACCGAGCGCCATGACTATCGCCTTGCGTACTCTTTCATCCTTGTCGAGCAGACGCACCAGATGCGGAATCGCCGATTTGCCGATCTTACCAAGCGTTTTGGCCAGGTAAACCTGCTCATTGCCTTCTGCCTTGAGCAGCAGCTCGATGAGCGGATTGATGGCTACTTCTGCTCCCGGTCCGATACTGGCAACAACATCTATGGCTATCTTCTGCATCTCTTTGTTTTGTGCATCCAACATCAACTTGATGAGACTAGGGACTGACGGGGCACCGATCATGGTAAGCGTCGTGGTGATGGCCTGCAGTTCATTGGGATTCTGCAAGTGCTTCAAGCGTTCTATCAGACGGGAGACAGCGCGTGCGCCCATTTTTGTCAGGATACGCACCGCTGCATTTCGTACTTTCTCGCTATCGTAACTGAGGACGCGCAGGGCAATCTCGTCGGCATTGGGGTCTTCCTGCAATATCTGCAGAATACCGATAAGCAAACTTTCTTCCTTGTCAGGAGCAATTTCACGACTGAGATAGGGCACGGCAACCGAACCGAATTTCTGCAGAATGTAGAAAGCGCTCTTGCGTGTCATCTCGCGATCCTGCTTGAGGAGGGAAATGACCTCCGGAATGCTCTCTTCGCCGAAGTTGATCACTGTCTCACGCAGCAGCTTGTGTATTTCCTCGTCCTCTTCATTGCGCAGCACTTCGAGGAACATGGGCAATGCTTTCTTGGCCTTGTCGCCTATATTGCCAAGAGCCTGGATGATTTCTTTGCGTTCTTCCAGCGGCGCCGCAGGAAACGACTCCATGAGAAAATCAGGAACCTCCGGCATGTTGCTTTGAATTTCCCCCAACGTGTGGATGAGAGTAGGACGCAACACCGGGTCGCTAGAGCGGCGCAGTTCGATGATGATGTAAGGCACGACTTCTTTACCTAGTTTACCCAAGGCTTTGCTGGCCGCTTCCCGCACCATGCTATTTTCACTGCGGGCTGCCTCGAGCAAAGCACGGATGCTGTCGCTTGGAATCTCACGGATATTGCCAAGCGACAGTGCCGCAGCCACACGCACCATATCCTGCTGGTCGAACCGCAAAGCAGCCGTAAGCGGATCTATGACTCGCCGTTCGGAAATTTTCATGTAACCGAGCGCAATGGCCGACCCCTCGCGCGCTTCCCGGTATTCGCCAAAACGCAGAGTGGAGGCCAGCTTGGGTATCGCCTCCTTGCCGATTTTGGCCAGGGCGATGGCTACCACTTCCCGCTCTTTGGCGCCGATGTAACTGTAGGTAAACACATTCAGCAACGGATTGATAGCATCTTTGGCTACCGCTCCAATATTGCCGAGTGCCTCGGCCGCGGCGCGAATCATGGCTTCATCGCTATATTCATCTTCCAGGATAGCGACCAGTTTGGGAACGGCGTTTTTGGCAAGAGTTCCCAGGCTGCCGATCGCTTTGCACAAGGCGATCTTGACCACCGCCTCTTCGTTCCCCAGTCGTTCCAGAAACAAAGGCAGCATGTTCTTGCCGGCGACACCGACATTGGCCAAAGCGTATGCCGCTTCACTGCGGATGGCCGAATCTTTGGACTGGAAAGCGGCTTGTAGTTCGGGAATCACTTCCTTGCAGGCTTCGCCCATAGCGCGTACGGCATATAACGCCGAATATTGCAAAGGGTTGTTCGGGGCCAGCAAAGGTTTTATGGTCGGCAATACCTTGCTTGCCTCAGGCCCGATGGTGGCAAGAATACGTAGCAGGCTCTTTTTGGTCTCGTCATCCTTGCTGTTCTGGAAAATGTCCATGATATACGGAAGTGCCTGCGCACTCCACTCTTTGATCAGTTCTTCAGCAAGGCTCTGGACAATAGGTGCAGGCTCGGACACCAAGGGCAAAATGTCAGGAATAGCAGATGGGCCAAGGCGTTTCAACATTTCCTGCAATACTTCTTTCAATTCGCGGCTTTGATCGAGGCGAAAAATGTGAATAGCCTCCGGAATGGCGGGCTTCCCCATATTGACAAGCGATTCCAGTAACAATCTGCCGACTTCCGGCTGGGTATTTTTGATTTTACTGAGGATAATAGGTATGCCTGGCAGCCCCAAGGTCTGCAAAATCTGCTGGCAATCTTTCGCCAGAGTTTTATCCGCGGTGCGTTTTTCTACCAGGGCAATGAGCGGAATAATAGCATCGGTACCAATCTGGGAGAGAGCGTCCTCGGCAATTTCCTGATTGGTTTCGTTAGGACTGAGCAGGAGCTCGAGAAACACCGGAATCTCGATTTTGCCTCGTTCTCTCAATATTTTTGCCACTTTACGTTTGACATCCAGATCATCGCTACGCAGCAGCAAACGTAAATTGGCCAGCCAGTTTGCATTGCCAAGCAGTTCCAATGCTTTGCCAGATATATTCTTGTCGCTATGTATGGCAAAATTTACCAAGGCAATGACTACCGTTTCTTCATTAGGGCCGAGATTGGACAAAAATTGCATGGCTGCTTCTACTACCGGCAGCGTAGGAGCGGCTGTGACAATATCTTGCAACCTCGGTAGCGAAGTTGATTCCGCCTTAAGCTGGGCAATCTCTTCTTCAGCCTTGGATTGGATCGGAGCAGGGGCATTGTTGTCTTGTTTGGCCGGTTCTGTCTTTTCGTCCTTTTTTGCTTCGTTGGCGGGTGGCAGATATTGGCCAACTAACAGATGGCTGCATACCACCCACATGGTAACCAAGGCATACAGCCCAATAAAATTCCTCAAAAATTGCATAACATCTCCTTTTTTGAGCAAGGCATTCTCCTGACTGTTCTAATGTTGGGACAACAGGCAAGCTCTTCATTTAAGACAACGATGGTTGTCGTTTATTCAATCACATGTTATCAGCTCCCCTTCGATGCGGGCCATTTGCTAACATGCGAGCCTTTACCTTGCATCCATAGTTTCTCATATTGCGACCGGCTTGGCAACATTTTTTTCTTTCAATAGAGAAGGGTTTAGCGAAAAACTGACACACCAAGCCTTGCCCGTTAGAGCTGCCTGGTAAATTTCTTCTGGCTTTCAGCCGGCAAATTGGCTACAATTTTTATGACAATAGCCCCTGGTACTGTGTTTTTGAAAGGCTAAACCATGAGTGACAAACTGTCTTCATTGAGATTGAGAAGGACAACACGCTCTCGTCGGCATGAAACCAACCGAGGTTTTACCTTGATAGAGCTGATGGTCGTGTGCGCTATCTTCGGTGTCATCGCGGCGATTATTCTGCCCAGCTTAGCCAAGGTAGTGGGAAAAAAGAAAAAGATGGAAGAGGAACGAGTACTGGCAGGCTCTCCTAAAGAGAGCATCGCTCCACGTGCATCATCTGCACTACGTGCGGCTGCCAAGGGCATGCTGCCGGTATTCAGCAGAGAGGACATCCGCATTGCGCTGTCTACCCAGGAACATCGTATCGGTATGGATGTCTACACTCGCTTCGAAGCGAGCTACCACGGCCAATTTGTCATGCTGCACAGCAGCGACAAAGAAGAAACGGTACGTCTCGATTTTTCGTTCCCGGAGAGTACCACAGAAGCCAGGGACGTTTCGCTCAAACTGAGTACCGGGGCGGCGCTGGCCGAGCCGCAGGGTGTGGTGTACGACGAGGCAGGCATCTTTTGGAGCGGCCCGCTTCCAGGCAACACGGAAGTGAAAGCGGAAGTCTCTTTCATTGCCCAGGGGCGCGATAGTTTCGTCTATCGCCTGCCCGCCACCAGTCGTACACGTGTGGTGCAGCTTACGCTTGCAATTCAGGGAAACCCTGCCATTGTCATTCCAGACCACGCACTGCAGCCGACCAGCACCAGCAGCGAGCAAATCGTGTGGCAATTCAACAACCTCGTCAGCGACCGCGCCATTGTCATCGAGCTGCCGGGCGCCCAAAGCCCGCTTGGCAGAGCAATGCTGTTGTGCAAGCTGGTCGGCATGGCGGTGCTGCTGTTCGGCGCTGGTTTCTGGTATCTGTCGGAACTTTACAAACCCGGTTTGCTGCATGCTTTTCGCTGGGCACACTTCTTTTTGCTGGCACTCAACTATTCCCTGTTTTTCGTGGTGTTCGGCGTACTCGGCTTCCGCGGCAACACCACCACCTGGTCGGCCATCGCCATCGCTGCGTTGCTGTCGCTGCCGCTGCTCATGCTGCACGTCACGGGTGTCATCCATGCCCACTTCGCTTTCACCAGAACATTGCCGCTGGCCATTTTTACCCTGGGCCTTGTCATCAACGGCGTCTACGGCGGAGAGCTGCGCGACTATGTGTTCCTTGGCGCTGCCGTCATCTCTATCGCCTTTGTCACGGTGACCTTCCGACGCTGGGCAACACATCGCGAAGAATGGGTAAAGAGTCTCGAAAACAACCTGGTCGCAAGGATCAAAGCATTTGCCGACCGCATCACCACCGCCCGGGAACTTGACAAACAGGCTGGAACCGCACTCCAGCAAAGCGACACTGGAAGCCTCGGCGCGCTGCGCACCAGTGTCGAGAAAGCGTGGCAATATCTGATCAAGCAATGCCAGGAATATGACAGCCTGTCGTTCGATGCGGCCAAGATGGTGACGATAAGCAACAACTATCAGCGCAACTATCAGCGCAATACTCTGGGTGATCGCATGGTATTCCTGGAAGGCTGCCTCTTCGATGCCAGAAAAAATCTGGAGACCGCCTTGCGCCAGCTCGTGGACGCGCGCGAATCGCTCAAAGCCAAAGGCGGGCAAAGCGTGCCCGGCAAGACACATTGCGCGGTCTGCGGCCATGCCGGCGAAGCCACGCCGTTCTGCCCGCACTGCGGCGCCCAGCGTCCGCTCAATCTGGTGTGCGGCAAATGCGGTGACGCCCTGCGCCTGCCACTGCATATGATGGACAAGAATTTAATCAAAAACCCGATCCATTGCCTCTCCTGTGGCGAGCCGTACAGTTTGTAAAGAAGAAAGCCATGCAGCGAAAACTGCCGTCTCGTCTGCGGTCTGCGAAATGTGTTTTGGGCAAAGAGGAGAAAAATGTTGAATGATTTGAACGATAGAACAATGTTGAATGACAAGCCTGCTATCCTGGCGGTTGACGACTGTTCCGTATCGCTGACGCTGTTGGTCAACTTACTGAGTCCGCTGGGTTACCAGGTACGTACGGCCGACAGCGGCGAACTGGCATTGGCCGCCGTGGCCGCCAACCCGCCGGACCTGATTCTGCTCGATGTCCGCATGCCGGGCATTGACGGGCTTGAAGTGTGCCGGCGGCTCAAGGCGCGCCCTGAGTCGCGGCACATTCCTGTCATCTTGATAAGTGCGTTTGCCGAAGTGAAAGAATGGGTGGCGGGTCTGCAACTGGGCGCGGCCGACTACATCACCAAGCCATTTCAAGCCGAGGAACTGCTGGCGCGCGTCCAGACTCACCTGGCTTTGCAGTGTGCCCATGTGTCGCTCGCACAACAGGCGGCTGCACTCCAGGCGCATGTGGCGGAGATCGAACGCATGAACCGGCTGTATGCCACCCTGAGCCAGGCCAACCAGACCATCGCCCGCTGCAAGTCGCTCGCGGAGTTGTTTCCCAACCTCTGCCGCGTGGCGGTCGAGTTTGGCCAGTTCAAGATGGCCTGGATTGGCTTGCGAATCGCCGGCAGAGATCGAGTGAGTGCCTTTGCTCGCTATGCAGCGCCGCAGGACGCGCCCCTCGCGTTGCCCTGCCAGGACTGCCAGGACTGCGGCTGCAGTATCACTGTCGAAGCCGTGCGCACCGGCCGCCCTTGCTTGAGCAACGACTTACAACACGACGAACGCACAGCCTGCTGCCATGCGGTATTGTTCCAACTCGGCGTCCGCTCCTGCGCCGCCTTCCCGTTCCACCTTCATGGCGAGGCGTGTGGCACATTCGCCCTCTGTTCGGCCGAGGCAGACTTCTTCAACGCAGCCGAGGTGTATCTGTTGGAAGAAGTGTGCCTCGACATCTCTTATGCCATGGAAAACATCAAGCGAGAAGAGCAGCGTCAACAGGCGGAGGCAGATCGGGAGAAGCTGCAAGCGCAGTTAATCCAGTCCCAGAAGATGGAAGCGGTCGGGCGACTGGCCGGCGGCGTGGCGCACGACTTCAACAACATGTTGAGCGTCATCCTGGGACAAACAGAGATGGCTCTCATAAATATGGAGCCGTCCGGGCCGCTCTTTTCTCGCCTGATGGAAATCCACAAAGCCGCCGAGCGTTCCGCCAATCTGACCCGGCAACTGCTGGCCTTTGCCCGCAAGCAGACCATCGCGCCCAAGGTACTCGACCTGAACGAGACACTGGAAGGGATGCTCAAGATGCTGCGGCGGCTCATCGGTGAAGACATCGTGCTGGCCTGGCTGCCGGCCGACGGTCTTTGGCCGGTCAAGGTGGATCCGTCGCAAATAGACCAGATACTTGCCAACTTGTGCGTCAACGCCCGCGATGCCATCTCCGGCGTGGGCAAAGTGACTATCGAAACGAGAAACGTCGTTCTTGACGAGGCTTATTGCGCCGAGCATGTGGAGTGCGTTCCCGGCGACTACGTTCTGTTGGCCGTGGACGACAACGGCTGCGGCATGGACAAGGAGACGCTAGGCAAGCTGTTCGAACCGTTTTTCACTACCAAAGAAATGGGAAAAGGCACCGGCCTCGGGCTGGCCACAGTCTACGGCATCGTCAAGCAGAACAAAGGTTTTATCAATGTTTACAGCGAACCGGGCCAAGGCGCGACCTTCAAAATTTACCTGCCACGCCACCTCAGCGAGGTCGAGCGGGTGCAGGATGAAGCTCCGACGGCGCTGGTCCGCGGCCACGAAACGATCTTGCTGGTGGAAGACGAACCGTCATTACTGGAAATGACCCAGGCCATGCTCGAAAGCCTCGGCTACACCGTGCAGGCCGCCGCCACGCCGAGCGCGGCCATGCACATGGCAAAGGAACACGCCAGCCACATCCGGCTGCTCATAAGCGACGTGGTCATGCCTGAGAAGAACGGACGGGAGCTGGCAAAAGATCTGACGGTACTCAATCCGAGCTTAGAGTGCCTGTTCATGTCCGGCTACACTGCTAACGCCATTGCCCACCACGGGGTACTCGACGAGGGTGTCCATTTCATCCCGAAGCCGTTCTCCTTGAAGACACTGGCCGCCAAGGTGCGCGAGGTGCTGGATTACGGTAAGCAGCAACGACCAAGTTGAGCGGCTATTTGTTTTTGCAACCAAAAGCAGCCAAGACAGGGTCATTTTCATTTCATATGATCGCCGGTTTATTTGTATGGGTTCTCAGGGACTTCTTTGAGGCAACGGAAACCAACGTCGGCGAACCATTTGACAGGCTTGCGCTGCGACGCGCTGAAAGCTTGCATACGCAGCCACAGCTCGGCATAAGAGCCACCTTTGATCGGCGCAAACTCCTCCTTCGGGTCTTTATTGGCGTCGCCTATTTTCTCCTGCTGACACCATTCAGCCACGTTGCCGGCCATGCCCACAATGCCAAACCACGACACGTCACCCGGAAATTCATCAACACGTGCAATTTCGCGTGTGGTTAGCTGGCTCGACGGTCGGTAATTGGCCTTGAAACTATGTTTCTTCTCATTGTAAGGCGCTTCATCGCCCCACGGATATCTGCGGCCGTCGCTACTGCGCGCGGCATATTCCCACTGCTCTACCGTAGGTAGTTGTTTGCCTGCCCATTTGGCGTAAGCCTCAGCTTCATAGTATGTGACGTCGTTGACCGGTAAATTTTCCTCTTCGCCTGACAGTTTGCGAGCGAGCCAAGGCAGACGTCGCGGGCCTTTGCGTGCTTCGGCAAGCCATTCCTTGCCTTCCTTGCTCCACCACAGAGGCAGATTTTGCTCTTCGTAGCCGCCGCTTTTCACAAAGCGGAAAAATTCTTTGCGCGTCAGCTCATGACGATCCATGTAGAATCCTTGCATCTGCTTCTCTTTAGCAGGGAATTCAGGATCATGAGGATTGCCTAAAACAGCTTTGCCGGCAGGTACGTACACCATCTCTTGCGGGCGGTTCAGGTCCTGCCAATTTTTCTGTAAAAACTCTTTGCTGCCTGCATGCTGCGGCTGTATCCGCAGTGCCAGTTCAAAACAGGAGTAAGCCAGAAGCTGATCTTGTCGGCGATAATATTCTTTGCCGAGCAGATAGCACAATTCAGACATCTGTTCGCATGTTTTACCGCTATCCACGATGACGCCCACTTGCGGCTTAGGCTGTTCTTCTTTGGCCTTTAGCGTCTCCAGTTTCTTGATTTCCTGACCATACAGGGCAGCGCATTTCTTGCTTTCCATATGTTCCGGATCGAATTGCAATGCCACTTCCATGCTGGCCAGAGCGACGTACGGTTCATTATACAAGTATGATTTTTCGCCGAGCTGGTAGCACAACTGTGCCAGGATTTTCTTGTCAACTTCGCCCTTTACCGGTTTGCTCTCCGTCTTGCCATCATTGGGTTTGATCGGCAACGGTTCATCTTTGCCGGGGACAGCGCCAATGGTCATGCCTTGTTGGAACAACTGACGCATTCTTTCGCCGATTTCAACCATGTTGGTGCGCAGTTGCGATGCACCGATGCGCAGGTCGGTGTCTATCTGGTAGGTTTTCTCTTCGAGATTCTTGACACGGCCTTTCAGAGTCTCCACCGTGTTGCTCACATTCAAGTCCTGGCTGGAGAACTGTTTGTCCAGTTTGGCAAGTTCGCCTTCGAGGTGGGTAGTGCGGTCGCTGAGCTTACCCATATCCTGGCGTGATTCCTTGTCGCGTTCTTTGGCTGTTTGTTCCAGTTTCTTTTCAAGCTCGGTGAGCTTGCCGCCAAATTTGTCCTCCGCTGTGTTTACAGCTTTGCTCTGTTCGTCATCGCGTTTGTCCAGCTTTTCCAGCTTGGCCTTGATTTCCATTTCAAAATCAAGTGAATCTTTGCGGTTCTTGAGGATATTGTCTTGCAGCGAACGACTGTCACCGTCCAGTTTTTTGTTTTGCGAAGAAAGTTTTTCGATGCTATCCTTGGCTGTTTTGATTTCGGTTTCCAGCACTTCACTGCGTTTGCTCTGTGCATTGTCAACTTCACGACTCTCTTTGAACTTGCTATTCAGGTCTTCGGCGGTACCTTGAATCTTTGCAGACTGTTTGTAAAGTTCGGCAATATCCTTTTCCTGTTTTTCGTCGCGTTTACCCGAATTGGCAAGTGACTCTCGCAGACTGACGGTTTCTTTCGTCAGCACTTCGTCCTGTTTACGCAAATTTTGCAGCTCGCCGTTGGTGTTGGTGTCCGCCTGTTTCAGGGAAGAGATATTGCTGCGCAATTCTTCCGAGGTGTTTTTGATGTCGTTGATGCTGCGTACGAATTCGAAATTCTGTTCACGGAATTTACTGAAATTCTGGTCGTTGGCGAGCTGTTTTTCTTTCACCTCATCACGTATCGTCTGTATCTGCTTGCCATACTGGTCACGGTTGGATTGGATGAGTTGGAAATAGGAACCACCTTCCGCTAAAGGCGGGGTGAGGGCTTCGAGTTTACGCACCTTGTCGCCCATTTCCTGAAAACGTGTATCGAGTGTGGCCAACTGCGTGAGACGAGTATCTATGGCTTTGACATTGCTTTCCAATGCGCCAAGCTGTTCGCGGCTCAATTTGTCCTGTTGTTTGGCCAGGCTGGCGTTTGCCTCTTTGTTCGCGGCCACTTGCGTTTCGAGAGCCTTGTATTTTTCGGTCGTCTCGTCCAGTTGCGCCTGAAGTTTTTCCAGCTTCTTGTCCATGCTGGCCAACAGGTCGCCACGGCTCTCCCATTTCTGTAAGGCCGCCTCGAGAGTCTGTAGTTTACTTTCGTATCCTTTCTGCACGTCAGCGTTGGCTTGCAGACTCTTTTCCATCGTTTCCATGTAGGATGCCGCTTTGTCCCATTTTTGCGTCAGCTCGGAGGTGGGGACTCGCTTGTCAAGAGCCTGCACTGTACCTTGTACGGCTTTGACATCTTTGCCCATCTGGTCAACATTGTTTTCCAGGTTACGGATACCGGAAGTGAGAGGGTTGAGACTGCTGAGAGAGGCCAGTTTCTTTTGCTGCTGTTCTATCTCTTTGATTTTGTCTACCCAGATTCTCACTGGAACATAGTAACGAACCAGGCGGGCGGGGCGGCTGTTGTCGCTTTCGCCCTTCCAGGGATAATCGCTCAAATCTGATTTTACCTGTTTGGCCAGATTCCACATTGCCTCGGTCGGGAGGATCCATCCCGTGTGCATGGCGTATGCTCGTGCCTCGGCCAAGGAGATTCCTAACACGGGCTGGTCTTCGGTGCCCTGTGGCGGATTACCGGCACTCCATGTCCTGGGCGCATAATTTCCCTGGTTATCCTTGAATTTGCCCATATTTTGCAGAGTGTCGTAGTCCCAAAGATGACGCTTCAGGTAACCATTTCTCATAATAAAACCGAATAAATAATCCTGGTTCGTGACCTCTGGAGAAAGGTAAAAAGCCTCAATGCGGATACCATCTACTTCTCCGCTGGGAATCAAGATCATTTCCTGGGCGCCGGCGCAGACAAGCAAGCCCAGCAGGCAAATTAAGGTTGTTAGAAACCACCTTGCTTCCATAATTGTCCCTCTCTTTACTCATTTTGCACAATCACTGTTTGTCCGTTTCGCAAATCTTTAAGTTGTTTATTTTTTGGAGATACGATCTGGCGAATTACTAAATCTCCCTTGAAAATATCACCGGTTACCGGCCATAAGTTGTCATTGCTCTTGTCTGGCCGCACTTCACATTTGTATACTTTGTTATCTGCTTTGGTTTTGAGGACAAAGCTACGTTGCGCCTCCTGGATTACTGCTTCGCGAGGCACTTCGAGGATGCCCTGGTACTGTTTCTGGTATTGCAGCATAATTTTGCTGCCTTGTTTTACTTCATAGTCGGCCGGATTTACCAGTGCACTGATGCGCCAGGTAACGGGCGTAGTGCCACGATCCTGGTAGATCTTATCTATCGTGCCCGTGAGAGTTTTCTCTTCCCATTTCAATTGAATCGCCTCCCCACTCTTCCAATCCAGGGCATCGCCTTCCGGTACTATAAATTCGGCTTGTAGCAGAGAGATTTCCACCAAAGGCTGTTGTGCCGCTACGGTGGTGTCGGAGGCTACCAACCATTTGCGGATGACACCTTGTTGTGTAGCCATGAAAGTGGTCTTTTTGCCCTCTTCCCTGCTTTTTTCGGCTATACTTTTCTCCAGCTCATGGATTTGCTGAGTCATTTGTGTTTCTTGGCGAGTGAGAAGATTGTTCAGGACTTGGCGATGTTGAGAGACATCCGCAGGTAACTCTTTTTCATAGTTTTTTTTCATTTCTTGATATTTTTGCAAATAGGCCTGGAATTCTTGGGTCGCCTTTTTGTACTCTCTCTCGTATTGTTGTTTTTCGTCTGGTTTTTTAGCCGCACTCAATTGTTTTTTCAAAGCCTGGGAGGTGCTGGAAGCTTTGGCGGTATTTGCTATCAACTCTTTGTGCGCTACCGCGGACTGTAAACGGCTTTGGCAACCGGCCATTTGCTTCTCCAATTCCTGAATCTGCCGAGTATCGGCTTCCTGCCACAAACTGGCGAGAGGAGTACCCACCTTCACCATCGTCCCGGCAGGCAACAATTCTACGATTTTACCGGCTACCGGAGCATTGAGGCTCGTCATCTGTGCAGCAGGCAAAATTCCTTCTGACTGGCGGTCGCGCGCGATTGATTTTTCTTCAATCTGATATAACTTCACTTTGACATTGGCGAGATCTGTCTGTTGTTTGGAGAAAAAAATAAAAAAAGCCAATACGGCAAACGCCAGGGTACCGGCCGCCACAGTGCCGAAACTTTTTACTTTTTTGCGCCGTTGGCTTTCATCAATAGCCAGAGAGCGAGAGCTTTTATTGCCCGATGTGGAATCACTGCTGGCAATGTCTTCGCCGGTACTTTCCGCTAGATCCCAGGCTTCTTCAATAGCTTGATCTCGTGCATCGTATGGCGAAATATTCATCTCCGAATCAGTGAACAGCTCTTCCATTTCTTTGTCACGTGGCAATACCTGATCTTTGGATTCAAATAACAGTTCACCGGTTTCCAGTAAATCATCTCCGCTTTCACGTTCAAATACCAGCTCTTCGGTGTCTGCCTTGATAGCATCGTAATTTTTGGGAACTCGTTCTTTATGTTGGTGGTAAATATCCAGCAAAGGTTGTTGGATATTTGTGTCGTTTGGTAGACCGAGAAGCGATTTCGTTTCTGATGGTTGATTGTTCGCAATGACAGGTTTTTCATCTTTATCGGCAGCCTTTTCGCCAAGAAACATAAATCCAGTCTGTTCTTTCTCAGGAGTAGACGGCGACTCTGATATATCTTCTCCTATTTCACCATCTTCACCCATAGCAAACAAAGGTTTTGGGGTCTCTTCCTCTTCCGCTGTGTCTTCGCTATTCTTTTCGTCATCTTCGACTATTTCTTCTATTAGCAGAGCATCTCCTTCCTTGTGCGCGACAATCGTGTCTTGGTCCATTTTACTCATTTTGAGAAGCTCGATATCTTCCTTGAGGAATTTAATCTTGTCTCCCTCACGGAAGGCTTTCACTTCCCCTTCCTGCATCATTCTTTCCAGTTGCTCGCGTTCCATCTGGAGCTCTCGGAGTACCTCATTAAAAGAATAAAATTCTTGTCCCATGAAACTCCCCTCAATTTGTGCTGAGTACCACGTCAAGCATGTCGGATATGTCGTCTTAAGATGATAAATTCCATAATCTTGCAATATATTATATATACTTTATTATAGCATGAATTTGTATGGAAATCGAGAAAATTCTTGTGGCAAAAATAATCTTGATGCGTTGCAAAAGCTTGAAAGCTTGACAAAGCCCAACTTTTTGGATAAGATCGTCTTTGTGAAAATTATGTAGACTATTGTTGCGTGCTTGCGGTTGGTTGCTAGGAGCTGCGAACCGCCAAGAAATTTCTGTCAAAGGTACATGAATGTCTTATTTAGATCACGACACAGCCAGTCTTGTAAAAAGACTACGCCTGTTCCCTTCCTCAGATAAAGCAAAAATTCTTCAGGGCTCTTTCACGCAAGCTGAACAGGCGCTGCAAGAAAAACTTAAGTTAGCAGAAACCGGGGGAGGGGAAGTCGCTATTCGGCGTTACCATGCTACTGGTAAAATGACTGCTCGAGAAAGAATTCAGGCGTGTTTGGATCCCAACACTTTCAATGAAATTGACAAATTCGTAGGTAAAACAATTTTAGGAGATGGTGTGGTAGGTGGGTGGGGATTGGTCCATGACCGCAAAACTTTTATTTTTGCATGGGATTTTACCATCATTGCCGGAACCTGCGGCCATGACAATGCCAACAAAATTGTGAAATTGCATGATATGGCGTTGAAAGAAGGGTGCCCCCTCATCGGCATCAACGATTCGGCAGGAGCACGCATTCAAGAAGGGATGTTGTCGCTTGCCGCCTACTCTCGCATTTTTTATGGAAACTCTGCCAAGCTGTCAGGCCGTATTCCCCAGATTTCTCTCATCATGGGTAATTGTGCCGGAGGCGCTGTTTATTCGCCAGCCATGACAGATCTTATCATTATGACAGATTATTCCTTTATGGCCATCACCGGACCCATAGTTCTCAAGGCTGCGACCGGCGTGAGTGTAAAAGCTTCTGAGTTGGGAGGCGCACGAATCCAAGAAGAAAGTGCGGGTCTGGTTCATCTTACTGCGCCAGATGACCTGAAGGCTCTCCAGTTCGTCCGTGAATTTTTAAGCTTCGTACCACAAAACTTCCGAGAAAAACCATTGATTCAGCCTACTACGGATCCCTGGGACCGTCCTACGGAAGTTTCACACGAAATACTCCAGGCAATAGAAGATAACGCCTTTGACATGCGTGTGATTGTTACAGATGTACTCGATGATGGCTATTATTTCGAGCTGCAGAAGAATTTTGCCCCAAACATATCGACTGGTTTTGGGCGCGTGGTAGGAATTCCAGTGGGAGTCATTGCCAATAACAGCAAATATCATGCAGGGTGCTTAGATATTAACAGTTCCTGTAAAGCGGCAAGATTCGTCAATTTTTGTAATCTTTTCAATATCCCCATCCTGAATTTCGTAGACGTGCCTGGCTTTCTCCCCTCCTTGGAACAGGAACGTGGGGGCATTATTCGCCATGGCTCGAAGTTGTTATTTGCCCAGTGTGTCGCCGATGTACCAAAGATTTCGCTCATCATTCGCAAATCCTTTGGTGGTGCATATTGCGTCATGCTAAGCAGAGATATTCATGCCGACCGGGCCTTTGCACTACCTTCGGCACAGATAGCCGTAATGGGAGGGGCGGGCGCTGTGGATGTGGTTTATCGCCGCGAGCTTACTGCCATTCAGGATGAAAAACAGCGAGAGAAACGCCGCCAGGAATTGATAGTACTCTACAATAAAGAACACCTCAATCCATGGGAAGCGGCACAGGCGGGTAAAATAGACGATGTGATAGCTGCTACTCAGTTGCGTCGTGCTGTCGCTCAAGAATTACCTTCTCTTTTCGCCAGTTACCGCCCGGCCCAGGCGGATCGCAAGTATCCCAATATTCCTTTATAGGAAATAGCCATGAATGATTCTGTGACTCGAGTAAATACCCATACCACAAACCAGATGTGCGATTCAGGGCAAGCAATCCCTTTGTGGCAAATGAAGGTTCTGATTGCTTGTCGTGGCCCTATTGCCGAAGAAGCACTGCGTGTAATTCAAGAATTAGGCATGACCAAACCGGATGTGATTGTATCGCGACAGGAGTGGCTGGATAATCTGGAAAGCCGGGCTCCCTGGCTTACCCATCGCGAGCGTTTCGCCAGGGTCCATCGTGTAGATGAATACCTCGATATGGATCACATTATGCAAATCGCTTTGGCAAATCACATAGATGCCATATATGTTGGCTATGGTTTTTTAGCTGAGAACGCTGATTTTGCAAGGAAATGCGAACGAGCAGGAGTCCGCTTTGTCGGCCCATCCAGCGAAGTACTCTATCGTGTAGGTTCTAAACAGAAAGGGAGGAGCCTTTGTAAAAAACTGGGGATTCCCGTGGTGCCCGGAGTAGAAATCTTAGAAAAAACGTCCCAAGATTTAGACACGGCTCTGCCAGAAGTGCTCTCCCAGGCCCAACTTCAGGGAATCTCTCTCTTCAGCGAAGAAGAAATAATGGCAACCATTACTAAAGAGATGAATGCACTCTGGCAAAAGTATGGAACAGTGCCGATCCGTATTAAAGCCAGTACCGGGGGGGGAGGCAAGGGTCAGCGCATAGTTTCTCATCCGGAGGAAATAACGAAAGCGGTGCGCGAGGTTTGGAGTGAAATCGGGGCTTCCTGTGGCAGCGGCAATAAAGCAGTGGTTTTAGAACGCAACCTGGTTGGCCCAAGACATCTGGAGGTACAGGTTTTCGGCGATGGAAAAAACGTAGTCCATTTCGGCGTGCGCGATTGTTCTACCCAGACCATGTTTTATCAAAAACTCATCGAAATTGCCCGGCATGAAGGCCAGCTGGAAGAGTTGCGCAAGACACTCGCTCCGGATTCACCATTGCATGCCGACCTCGAAAAAGAAGCGGCCTTACTTCGCAGTCTTGCGTCTGCCGCAGTGAAACTGTGCCAGGCTATTGGCTACAGGGGCGCAGGGACGGTAGAATTTTTGGTGGATGAGGCGTACAATTTTTATTTTATGGAAGTCAATGCGCGGATTCAGGTGGAACATGGGGTAAGCGAAGAGGTCGCGCGGGTCAAGGGTAAAAAAATCAGCCTGGTTGCCGAACAACTCCGCATCATAAGCGGCGAAGAGATCGGCTATAGCCAGGATGATATTACCTTTCAAGGATATGCCTTAGAGACTCGCATCAGCCTTTTGGATTCGACCATGCTGCGCCCCGCACCCGGTGCAACAATTGAGAGGTTGGCTTTTCCCAAAGGAGAAGGAATTCGCATAGAGGATGGCGGCACGGAAGCGGCTCTCGCATGCCATCGCTCCGTTGTTTCGCCGCCTTCTTACGATGCCAATGTCACCCTCAATATCTATAGCGGAAGCACCTGGGATGAAGTGCTGACAAAAGCGATTACCAATCTCCGGAGCAGCGATATTCACGGCAGGTCTCTTGCCACCACGATTCCATTCCATATCGCAGTGTTGACCTGGTTGCGCCAGAATCAGCCCTTTGTCCGCGTGACTACCAGCTTTGTCGAGACTTACCTCTGTTTGGTTGCCAGGTTGAAAAGCCGTTTGGAAGCCGAGATCCCCAAAGTCGCGGACATGGCCTCGCGCTTTCCTAATGCCTCTCAATATATAATAGCGTGTGATGTTTTCTCTTCCCTCTGTTCCGAACCCAGTCTGGGCGCGGCTTTCTTTTGGGAGCATCATGAGGCAATGGAGCCTCTCGAAGTTCTGGCTCTTTTTGTCTCCCATTTTGATTTACCACTCTGGCAAGAAGATAGAGCTTATTTAAACGAAGCGCAGGAATTTTTCCAGGCTATGGAAGGTCTGCGCAGGAAACTGAACATCGGTCGCGCCATTTTCTATGAAGGCCTGGACAAAGGAGCGAATGCAGAAATTCTGTGTTTGGCACAAGTTATTGCCGATGCGGAGAAGGTAAGCACTGACCAGGCGTTAGCGACATTACAAAAGCGATACCACGGCTATCGCCAGGATCTGCAGCAGGTAATTGCGCGTTTTATTGACATCCTCAGTGAGTGCGAATTTGCCGCTTTACGTCGTGATGAAAAAGGAACCAAACTTCTTTTTCCCAAATCTCTCGAAGAAGGAGCGGCGCGTCAAAAGTCTCTTGCGGGAGCTTGCAGTAGCGGTGCTGCCTCTGGGGAAGCCAAGGGTGTCGTTATTTCGCCGATTTTGGGAATTTTTTACCGCTCTCCCAAACCAGGGGCCCCGCCCTTTGTAGCTGTGCAGCAAAGAGTGAAACAAGGACAGGCGCTGGCTGTAGTAGGAGCGATGAAGGTATTCTCAGAAATCCAGGCACCGCATGATGGTGTGGTGCAGGAAATTTGTGCAGGCAATGAAACTCTTGTGTCTCCTGGGCAAAAGCTGATGGTACTCCAGGGTTAGGCCTAATTTTTTGCGAGCAAAGTTTTTCGCAAAGGAGGAAAAAGTATGTGCAAGTTTTTGGCCATTGTCCTGCTGGTGCTTTGCCTTGTGAATACCTACGCGCAGGACAATAGCGAGCGCGGGCTAAGGCTCGTGCGGGTAAGCCCGATGGGCGAGAAGGTGACCGGGCGGCAATTTTTGCTCACCATCTTGGCTCAATCCCTGCGCCGCACTCGGTAGGGACATCTTCTACGGCGCAGGGATTGAGCCGGTTTAGGGCAATTTGTGCGGCCTCAGCTTTTTACCGGCTCAACCCTGCGGCTACGAATCTTCTAAAAATCCATGAAAAAAATGAGCGAACCGTGAGACTTTTGTCTATATTTTAAAAGGCAGAAGGAAATTGGCGACCATACAGACCATTAGAAAGAAACTGGCCCTGCGGGAATACGAATTGGCCATCCCTCATTTTTTTGAAGAGATGGCCAACGATAACCTGAGTTTTGATGATATTCAGATGGCAATCAACAATGGCGTGATAAACCGTAAATTTACCCGCGAGCCTCGGGGAACGCGTTACGAAGTGGTCGGTAAAACAAAAAGTGGCAGAGAGATTGCCATCATCTGTAGAGTCAAGAGTACCGGCAAAATACTGTTGATTACGACCTATGCTTTATGCAAGGAGTAGCGATCTTTATGACAGCACCGAAAACAGCTTATGATTATGGCGAATGTGAGATGTGCGACGCACGCCTGGAGGAACGGTATATCCATCAGGATTTCTGGATCAAGGGGCAACTGGTCGTCATAGAAAACGTGCCTGCCGGGTGTTGTCCGCAATGTGGAGCTAAAGTGGTAAATGCAGAAACTGGAGTACATATTGCGGGGCTGATCGGCAATGCGGAGCAAATCGCCAAAGCCCCGCGCCTTGCTGTTCCCTTACTCCATTATCAAACAGCCAAGTAAGGCTTTTGGAAAAAAATAATTGTCCCAGCGTTACGAAACAATAGATACGGGGTTACTGTGCTTCTCGATTGAGCCATTTCCAGGCCGGCAGGAAGGCGAGCAGATCGGCATCCAGAAAGGCGAGCAGATCGGCATCCAGAAAGAGAAGCGGGAAGCGGTACTCCAGGGCTTGAAAATGGGGCTGGATGTCAAGACGTTGCACCAGTTGACCAAAATCCCTGTGGCCGAGATCGAGAAAATGCGCCGCGACATGGACAAACACTGAAAAGAAATTTGTGCAGGCAATGAAACTCTTGTGTCGCCCGAGACAAAAGCTGATGGTAATCCAGGGTTAATTTTTTTGCGAGCAAAACTATGGGAACTAAAGATCCTCAAAAACCACCCCAAGAGGCTATAAAGCCACTTTGTGGGCCAAAAGATTTTAGCTACCAGGAAAAACTAGGTGAGCCGGGTGAATATCCGTTTACCAGAGGTGTCTGGCCTACCATGTATCGAAGCAAATTATGGACCATGCGCCAGTACGCCGGTTTTGGGACGGCGGAAGAGTCCAATCAGCGTTATAAATATTTGCTGTCCCAGGGGCAGACGGGCCTTTCCGTAGCCTTTGACCTCCCCACTCAATTGGGTTATGATTCTGACCATCCCTTAGCGCGTGGAGAGGTCGGGAAAGTGGGGGTAGCGATAAGTACCCTGGCCGATATGGAGGCTCTTTTTGCCGACATTCCTCTCGACAAAGTCTCTACTTCCATGACCATAAACGCCCCGGCAGCCGTACTCCTGGCCTTTTATCTGGCGGTTGGAGAAAAGCAAGGAATTGCGAAAGCTCAGCTTACGGGTACGATTCAAAATGATATTTTAAAAGAGTACATCGCCAGGGGCACCTATATTTTTCCGCCCAAACCATCACTCCGCCTTATCACGGATGTTTTTGCTTATTGTACTCAGGAAGTGCCGCAGTGGAACACCATCAGTATTTCCGGATACCATATCCGTGAAGCAGGCTCCACCGCTGCTCAGGAGGTCGCTTTTACTTTGGCCGATGGCATTACTTATGTCGAAGCCGCCCTCAACGTCGGGCTGGAAATTGACAGTTTTGCACCTCGTCTTTCGTTCTTTTTCAATGCCCACAACGATCTTTTTGCAGAGGCCGCCAAATTCCGTGCGGCACGACGGCTATGGGCCAAAATCATGAAGGAAAGGTTTAAAGCCAGGTCACCTAAATCCCAAATGCTTCGTTTTCACACGCAAACGGCAGGATCGGCCTTGACTGCTCAGCAACCGGAAAACAATGTGGCACGCGTGACTCTCCAGGCGCTGGCTGCCGTTCTTGGCGGCACGCAGAGCTTGCATACCAACTCAAAAGACGAGGCTCTTGGCCTCCCGACAGAAGAGTCTGTCCGTACCGCACTGCGCACCCAACAGATCATTGCTTACGAATCAGGGGGGACAAATGCCGTAGATCCTTTAGGCGGCTCTTACTATGTGGAACATTTGACAGACACGATAGAGGCCGCAGCACAAAACTACCTGAATATTATTGACAAGATGGGGGGCACTATTGCCGCAATCGAGGGCGGATATATCCAGCAGGAGATTCAGAAAAGCGCCTACCAATATCAAAAAGATATCGAGAGCGAGCAAAGAGTGGTGGTAGGAGTCAATCGCTTCCAGGCGCAAGAAAATACCAAGCTCACTATTCTCAAAGTATCCGAAGAGGCAGAACGCCATCAATTGGCCAGGCTGAATAAAGTGCGCCGCGAACGGGACGCCCAAAAAGTGCAAAAAATTCTTGCCACACTGGAAGAGAAAGCACGCACGCATGAAAATCTCATGCCTCTTTTTTTGGAAGCATCCCACCAGTACGTCTCTTTAGGCGAAATTTGCGGGGTATTACGAAAAATCTTCGGGGAATATCAAGAAAAAGTGGTGTTGTAAGGTGTTGTAGCAGGAGGATGGAAAATGGCCAAAAAGATTCGCGTGCTCATTGCCAAGCCTGGTCTGGATGGCCATGACCGTGGAGCTAAGGTCGTGGCAAAAGCATTCATGGAGGCTGGGATGGAAGTGATCTACACTGGCATTCGCAAAACTCCGGAACAAATTGCTCATATCGCGTTACAAGAAGATGTGGATGTGGTGGGCTTAAGTAGCCTTTCTGGCGGGCACAACACGTTATTTGTCGATGTTGCCCGGTGGCTGGCAAAGGTGGGGAAAAAAGATGTGCTTTTACTCGGCGGTGGGATAGTGCCGGAGGAAGATGTTTTGTATTTAAAACAAAATGGCTTTGCTGAAATTTTTGCGCCGGGGACTGACACCAAGACTATCGCAGAATATATCATTTCGCGGGTGTATCCAAAACTAGGGAATGAATGAAACCACGAATGGACACGAATAAACACGAATTATTATGGCAAGAAAAATTAGTGTCCATTAGTGTTCATTCGTGGTTCAAGTTGTAGGCCAGTAATTATGGAAGATATTGACCAGCTTTTGCAAAAAATTCGCAGCCAGAATATGGCCGCAATTGCTCATGCCATCACATTGGTAGAAAATCGGGACGACGGCTATCTCACGCTGTTAGATAAGCTATATAACCTTCCCAGACACAGTTTCGTAGTGGGCATTACGGGTGCTCCGGGAAGCGGCAAAAGCACTTTTGTGAATCAGTTAGTGCCCCAAGCCTTAGAGACGCAAAAGAAAGTAGCCGTCATTGCCATAGATCCCAGCAGTCGTTTTACCGGTGGAGCTTTGCTGGGAGACAGGATTCGTTTCTCGGATGCCTTCCCTTTCGATCGAGTCTTTTTTCGGAGTCTGGCAAGCCGTTCTTCGCTGGGAGCCGTTTCTTCCGCTCTTTTTAGCATCCTCCAAATATTCAATGGTGCTTTATTTGATTGCATATTTGTAGAATCTGTGGGTGCCGGACAAAACGATCTCGATATTAAAGATTACGTAGATATGGTACTGCTGTTTCTGGTATCAGGCATGGGCGACGAGGTACAATGTATGAAAGCGGGCATCATGGAAATTGCCGACCTTTTTGTCATCAACAAAATCGACCTCTACCCTCCCGCACCGCTTTTCCTTGCGCTCCTCAATCATCTCAGTTTACATCTCTCCTCAGAAACGGCTCAGAGCCGCATTGTGCAAACAGACGCCCTGCACAATACAGGTTTTACCGAGTTATGGCACACCATAGAAAATTTCAGGCAGACCTGTAGATATCAGAAGAGAAGCCTGGAAAAAGATACGGCTCTTCTCTTAAAAAATGAAGTGGAAAGGCTTTTTACGGAAAAACATATACAAAAAAAGTTGCAAGAGCTTCTCTCTTTAGGAACTTCTCCTTATCAGATGGTAGAAAAGATGCAAAAGTTGCTCGAAGAGATGCTGGGAGATCCTCATGATTAAAATGATTAAAAAAATCGCCCATATTGGTATTGCAGTGGAGAATATAGAAGAGCAAATAGTATGGTATCGGGATATTTTAGGATTTTCTGTGGTTGGCTATGAAGACGTGCCGGATCAGAAAGTACGAGTGGTAATTTTGGCAGTCGGAGAAATCCATGTAGAACTTCTACAGCCTACTTCTCCGGATAGCCCTATTGCCAAATACCTTGAAAAAAAAGGTAGCGGCATCCATCATATTGCCTACGAAGTAGATGATATTAAAGAAGCCATAGCTTATTTCACAGAGAAAAAAATACAAATGATAGATAAATCTCCAAGGTCTGGAGCACATGATAAACAAATTGCCTTTGTTCATCCTAAGTCAACGTGCGGGGTGCTGACAGAATTGTGTGCTCATGCCCGGTAAACGGCGGTTTTCGCAAAAATTCTTGATCAGAAAGAGCGGTTGATATGTCTTCTTTATTTGAATTCAACCTTGTAGATTATCTGACATTGATAGTTTTTGCAATTGCCATTCATGGATTTTTTCGCAGCCCCGTCAGACGATATAATTGGCTTGGATTTTCTCCCAAGGTTCTCGTTGCTGTCTATGCACTGAAAACCAATTCATTTTTACTGATTAAACAGAGCATTGACAAAGCCAAGCAATCTAGACATGGTGGGGGGAGCCAACAGGAAGAACTGTGGAGATTTCCAAAAACTACAATTCACAGCACTATTGAAGTGGCTGTGGTAAAAACTTTAAAATATCTCGATATTCCCGAACATAGAACAAGTATGGCACTATCCATGCCAGTGGGAAAAGTCCGTTATAAAGAAAAAACAAAGCGTATCAGTCAGGCTTCGGATTTTTTGAAAACGGTGGCGTTGAAGGATAGCAAATTCAATAAATCTACCATTGATTCCACAAGATTATTCCATTTTCATGGAATTGGTTTTATTCTTTGTCTGATAAATGTTCAGGAAGAGCTTGACATCAATCCTAAAAATTTTGGCTTTGGCGTGGAGGAAGCGCGTTTTTTTACTCTCGAATCCACAGCCCAACAACTCATAAAAGGGATTGGCTTTTTTCAAGATGAAGATATAGATGGTCAATCCAAAGTAGCCAACACCATTGTATCTGCTTTAATCCAACATAGTCTTCAAATGCAAAAATTATGGCTGAAGAGACGGGAAAACATTTCATAGAAAACGATAAGGGCTTGGCGAAAAATAATTTTTGTTGACATGCAATATAATTATACGTATACTTATAATGGTATTGCGAAACGCCTGAAAAATTCATCCTTCTATTTCTCGTAAAGGAACACGTACTAGGAGACGATTTATTGAGTATGCTTCTATGTTTTTCAACATTTCTGAGAGCAGAGTCGTATGCCCAACAAGACTATTTATATCAGGGAAGAAGACATGAGTGTCTTTGAGAACGCGCAGAAGATGGGCAAAGATTCCATTTCTGCCATCGTGACCTCCGCTTTGCGTGACTACGTTGCCAAAGAGGAAGAAAAAAACAAGGGCGAGCAGGAATCTGCACAACTGCTTGATAGCATTTTGGCCAAAGCCGCCTCTGTGCACGCTTCGGATATTCATATTCAGCCCATGCGGAAAGGTAGCAGTGTCCGCTTTCGTGTGGATGGAGTACTGAGGGAGAGCGATCCCTTGACGCCACAACAGCACAACGCCGTCATGGCTTCTTGCAAACACCTGGCTGGGCAAGATGGTGGCGAGAACATGTTGCTGCAAGGTAAAATTCAATCGCTGGAAATCGCAGGCAGAAAAATTGACATGAGAGTTTGCATTGTCCCGTCCATCCTGGGTGAATGTGTCACCATGCGTATTTTGGAAACCGAGGCCACGCTGCCCGATGTCGCGCAACTGGAAGTACAGGGAGAGCATGCCGCGCAACTCACCCAGCTTGCGGCCAAGCCTTTTGGGGCTATTTTGGTCAGCGGTCCCACCGGCTGTGGCAAAACTTCCACCATTTACTCCATGCTCAAACAGATTGATCGCTCGCATCAGAAAGTGATGACGGTGGAAGATCCGGTCGAGTATATCATCGAACGGTGTGTGCAGATTCCCCTGACAACTTTGCCAGGCTCCACGTTTCCCGGCGTGCTACGTACCATTCTGGGGAGCGACCCTGATGTCATTTTTGTCGGGGAAATCCGCGACAAAGAGACGGCTCTCATCTGTATGGAAGCCGCCTGCACAGGACACCTGGTGTTCTCCCTGCTGCATGCCCATGCAGCTCCCGCCGCATTGCTCCGCCTGATCCACATAGGCATAGAGCCGTTTCTGGTGCGCGATGCCGTCATCGGCATAGTAGGGCAGCGCCTCGTACGCTGTCTTTGTAAAGAATGCAAGACCAGAGACAATGCCAGCTACCGGCAGCTTGAGCTTGAGCGATACATCGAATCAGGAATTCAGTTGTTCAAGGCGGTCGGCTGCAAGAAATGTGGGCAGAGCGGCTATAAAGGGCGAACGGCGCTTTTTGAAGTTTTGCTGCCGAGCAGCGAAGTGCAGCAAGCCATCATGCGCGGTGTAGCGGAAGACGAACTGAACAAGATCGCGCACAAGGAAGGCATGAAGACGCTGCTGGAAGATGGTTTAGATAAAGCCGCCCGCGGCTACACTTCGGTAAGTGAGGTATTGCGTGTGATGCAAGGAAATATCTCCGCGTGATGTTTTGCCCCAAGCCCTGTCCGCAAGGATGGGGCTTTTTTTTGTGCAAGGGCGACCTACCGTCGTCGGTTTTCTGCTTTAATTTTTGCTCACCCGATAGAGATGCCAGACAAACTCCTGTCGGTGTTCATAAATGGTAAATTTTGTCACCGGGGCAAGCGAGAGTCCCATCTCCTGCAACTTATCGGTACATGCAGACTGTTGCTCGGTATCGGTGAGAAGCATGGCCGGCCAGGGGAACAGCGCAAAATCTTCCAGCTTGACGATCTTGCGATAGCTGTGCGATATACCCCACAGCAATTTGTCGCTGTCGCCTCCCACCAGATAGAGAGGTTCGCCCTGGCACAAGCGTTTGACCACATAGGCTTCTTCGTAGCCATCTTTGGCCAGCGGCGTATAAGGCAGGTAAAGAAAGGTGACGCTGACCGACAGAAACGCTGCCGCGGCTGTGGTCACGACAAGATAAGGAATATCCCATCGGCCACGCAAGAAAATAAAGCCGACAGCGATGAAGAGTGGCGCAAAGCACCAGACAGTAGCCGGTGCGCCGAAGTAAGTGAGGGCGATAAATCCGACGGGCACCAGAAAAACGGCGGCCAGCACCAAAGCACGATGCACGGCCAATACCAGTTTTTGCTGCCATAACCATTGGCCTGAGTTAAGCTGACGTGCCAGATAATCGCACACCATGCCGAGAAAGACCGCCAATATCGGCAGCAGCATGAGAAAATAGCGATTCTTCTTCGCCGGAATGCAAGAAAGCAGCAACAGTGCCAGTACAAGCCAGATGAACGGAAAAAACGATGCCACGGGCAAAATATGCTGTTGAGTACCGCTCGTCGTGCGAGGCCGTTGCCAGTGCCACAAACTTTTTCCCCACCAGATCAGGGCTGCCAGCAGGAGCAAGCTCCAGGGGGCAATGAGTGGGAGCGCCATACCGAGATAAAAAACAAAGGTCCCGCCGTGCTCCACATTCACGGAGACGACATCCTTTTGCAGCATGTGCCAGGTATCCGGATGCCACAGCCAGACGCCGAACCACCAGGCATTGCCAAGCAGCAAAGTGCCCAGCCCGATGAGGCACAGTATTACCCAGTGACGGACGGTGCGTGGCAGATGACTCTTTACCGCGTGCCATGCTTCTACATCAGGGACGCGCCGAGTCAGCCAGAAAAACAGCCCATACGCCATAAAAAATGGCAGCCAGATGGTAACAAAGGCGGCCGGCCCTTTGCTCAAAAAAGAGGCGCCGCCGAGTATGGTTGCCAAGATGGCATAACGCCAACCGCCTTGCGTGGCGGCAAAAGCGCGACAGGCAGCCCACAGTGAGCCAAATCCCAGTGTGCCGACGAACATGTCCCAGCGTGCCGTCTGCACTTCGCCGATGAATTGCAGGCTGGTTGCCAGCATGAGCAGCGCAAAGAGTCCTGCCCGTGGGTTGTACCAGTCGCTGGTAAAACGGAACACAAACCATAGCAGCAAGAGCGACATGATGGCATTGGGGATGCGCAGCCAGAACAGATTGCGGGTATCGCCGCACAGCTTCGCCATGGCGGCGGCAGCCCAGGTGGGCAGTGGCGGTTTAAGGATACGCGGGTTAGCATTGAGCGTCGGCAAGAGCCAGTTGCCGCTTTCGATGATTTCTTCCGCGGCGCGCAGATTGCGTGCTTCCATGATGCTGGACACGGCAATGCCCTGAATCAGGAGCAGAGAAAACAGCGCCGCCAGCGCAAACAAAAACAGTAAAGCAGCGACGGAAACAGTTTCGGCACTGAGGCAAGCGACACAGCGTTCCCACCGTTCGTTAAGGGAAGAGAGGATTTGTTTCATATCCGCCGCCTTACAGATCCTTAGGATTGGTATGCGAGATAAGATTTCGTGCAAGCTCGGAACGCTGGTACAAAAAATACAAGGCCACACTAAAAATGATCAATAACGAAGATGCCAACGTCACCGGCAACACAAAATTTTGCTGTAGCCCGCAGCCGTAAAGGACAAAGATGAGAGTCTGCGGTAAAAAGCCAAGGGCGGATGCTGCCAGAAATGTCAGCACGGACACCGCGCTAAGCCCTGTCAAAATGTTGACGAAAAATCCTGGTACTGGGAGTTGTCGCAACAAGAAAATGCTAGCAAAGCCGTGCTTCCGTATATAGGCATCCACTCTCTCTAGATGTGCCGCTATAATCTTTTGCAGAAACGCTTCCCTGGCCCAGCGTACTGTCAAAAATACGATGAAGGAACCAGCTACTGCCGTGGCTTCGGCGAGTATCACACCTTGCCAGAAACCGAAAACGGCTCCGGCCAGGAAAGCGGCTACGGTGCGCGGAAAGCCGGCACCGATAGCAAGTGAACCCACAACAAAGAAAACCAAAGGTGCCCACACTGAGTAGTATTGGAGTTCTGCCCGCAGCTTTTCCACTTGGCTCAAGTTGAGGTATTTACCAAGTGGTGAACCGTACAGTAGAACAAAACAGAGCAGCAAACACACCGCCATCACGATCGGTTTAGCGATGGCAGTTTTGATATTTTTGCATGTTGGCATTGAGTTGTTGCCCGCTTTGCTTGTCACGCAGTGTACTAGAAGCGAATACCCAGGCCTGCCGAGGCTGTCCAGGAATGGAACAATGCCGTTCCGTAAAAATGATCGTCGCGCTTGCTATCGGCACGCAGATACTCGTAAGTACCTTCGCCGAACAGAAAGAAATTTTCTCCGAGATACCAGCGGGCAGTAAACGAGGCGTGTGCCGAAGCGAATTTAACATCCTTGTACTCGATCATCATGCCGCTGCAACCTAAAGTAAACACTAACGGCTTGCTGAAAGCGAAATCAATATGAAAACCAGGCCGCAGCACGGGCAGCAGGCGATCCGCCTCTTCTTTTAGCGTGCCGTTGCTAAAGGAATAGCTCAAGGAAATAGCCTCAAAATCCAGATCTATGCCCGCTCCGAAATTGACATTGGCATATATCGTATAAGCCAGAAGAACACGCCAGAACTCCATGGTAATTTCAGCATCGAGCTGTGTTCCGAGAGCGAAGGTGGTGCCATTGATGGCAATATCCCGCGCCAGGGTCGTGTCACTATCGAACTGAGCGCTGCTATAGGTGAAGTACAGCCGCCAACCGCTCCAGGCAAGCTCCGCGCCGAGCACATAGTCGTTGCTGGATCGTTCGAGGCCGAGATCTTTGCGTAAATCCAACTCACTACCTTGGGTAGTGCTGTTGTTCAGACGTCCGGAAATTTTTTGGTAAGTTTGGCGTACGCCGACATTGCCAGCGAAGCTGAAGCCATAGTTGAGAAAGCACGCTCCGCCATATGGAACATCTGTCTGTGGGAATAGCATTAGTTCTTCGTCTTCGCTTGCGCCTGGCGTCATCTGCTGGGCAGAACTCCAACTGGCAAAAAAGAGGACAAAACAGATTACGCCAAATACCAAATTTTTTATCGTAAGTTTTCTCATACTCTTTCCTTTTTGACATCAGGTCTTTTCCATGGCTATTTCATTCTTCGTGTTTTGCTATCTTCGCGCGGCAATGCCTTCTCCACGATGATCGGAACAACGAACGCTTGCGTGTCTTTGTGCGCCAAGCACGACAGCCGATCCTCGTTACGAAGGCATTTGCCGCGTTCACTGTGGACTTTACTACTCGCTCGGAGAATGAAATGACCCTGGGTTTTTTCCCTGGTTTTTGTTATAATGACGGTAGTCGTCTATTATAAAAAGATTCCTGGCGAACTGCTATAAAAAACAGAAAACAGGAAAAAATTTATGCAAACAAAAAATTATTTGCGCTATTCGCATCTGGGCTTACAGTTTTTTATCGTTTTCGCGGGTTGTTTTTACGGCGGCTATTACCTCGACAAACAATGGGCAACCTCGCCCTGGCTTACGCTGAGTGGCTTTGTCGTTGGTTTTGCCGCCAGTCTATGGTTTCTCGTGAAAGAAACGCAATAAAATTGGTCTATTTCAACTTCCCAGCCGCCTGCGTGTCTGGCAAATATTTTTGGATGAGACCCGCCACAGTAGCTGCGTTTTTATTTTTGCCCGCTTCTTTGAGTTTACGGGCATAGTCGCTCAACTTTTCCGCCAGGCCTTCGCGTTGGTGACGGAAGGCAAGCGAATCCCTGAATAATGATGTCAGCTCTTGCAACGTTTCCTCACCTGACACGGGATCGCCGTTCAAGAAATAGTGGCTGGCCATGGGTAACAGATAAAAAGCAAACATTTGTTGGTAGAAAGTGTCATTTGTCAACTCTGGCAACAGTCCTTTCAGGCTGCGAAAAGTCTTGACCGGCAACAGGAAAATCAACAGACCTATGCGTTGAGGTAGAGAAGCCGACAGGTTATCACCGAGAATGGCACGGAATGTTTCAATACCCAGCTTGCGAAAAGGAGCATATTCGACTTTGTTTTGGCCGTGTTCAAATACCAAGGAATCGTTTTTAAAGTTGATCATGAGCAGTTTGCCTTCTATCTCTGTGCCATTTTCCATTTGCACACGGATGGTTTTGCCTCTGGCCTCCTCAAAAACTTTTTGCAAAGTTTCTCCCATTTTTTGCGCTGCCTGGATATCGAGCGACCACTGGGCTAACGTTTTGTTCCAGGCAGGGTGAGTCGCCTGGTATTGTGCCAACATTTCCACCGCCTTGCCATAATGACGGCCGACTAAAGAAGGATAAATTTTATAAACCACTTCGTTCGCTACTTTGGCCCAATTGTAATCATCTTCTGCTTGTTTGAGCGCGCTGATTTTGTCTGTTGCTTGCTGCTGTCGCTCGGCTAAATGTTTGGTTTTGCTCTTTTCTACGAGTTCCATTGCTTCCCTGAATTTGCACTGTTTTTCCAACTCGGAGGCACGGGTGCTTGTTTTGTGCCACGCTTCCTCATCTTTGGCTATGACTTGCTGCTTGAGCGTGTTGATCTGCGGGGCGATGTCTTCGTCAAAAACCTTGTTTTGGTAGACGGCTATATGTGCCATAGCCTCGGTGTAATTACCGTCCTGCAACATCGCATTCACTTTTTTACTCACACTGCCCCATTCGCGACGGAGGTTGAGCTTATCCAGTTTACCTCTGATTTCCTGCAATTTTTGCGTCGTCTGTGCCCGATACGGGTTATCCACGTATTCCTTGGCAAATTCTTCCCAATCTTCCTGGGCGCGGCGCAAGTCCCTCTCGTCATCATCTTTGACGGGGCAGCTGGACAATTTTTGGTATTGTTCGTGCATTTCTTTTTCGCGTTGTGTCTGCCGTGTCGTGTTTGTCGGCGTAGGTTCTACAGGCGTTGGCGTACGCCTGTTGCCGACGATGATGAAAAAGATAACGGCAACAAGCGCACAAAGCATGATACCACCTGTCACATATGGTGCAATACGTTGTTTTTGTACCTGCGGACGTTTGGTGTAATTGGGAATTTCGGGCACATCCCAACCGACCTGCTTTAAGAGCTTTTCTGTGGTAACGACCTGTTGTTCTGCCGGAGATGCAGCTTGTGTGGCTGGCTGTTCATCCATGAAGTCGAGTCTGGCCGCAGCCGGCTTACCCTCTTGCAAAGAACTTATGGAAATTGCCTGGGTAAGACCCATGACTTGCAATTTTTTTGGCACTGCCATGGTATTTTTTTTACTTTTGAGTTTTTTGCTGTCTACCAGTTCCATCTGACAGGTTTTACACTGGTAGCTGCGGCCAACCTGAAACAACACAATCTGATATTTTTTTTGGCATTTGGGGCAAGCCATGGTTTTGCTCTCTTGCCGCGACAGAATGGTCTTCACCTGCTGCGGGTTCAGTGTGCCTTGAGCGATCATGATCTCACCCAATTTTTTACCCGCTTCCCGGGCTTGCACGGCAAGTGCAGCGTCCACTTCTCTCTGCGTCGCCAGATGCAGTAAAATGGCGGTCTTGCCAAAAGGAGTCACCACACTTGCCGAAGTTTTCGCTTCTTTTTCGTCTTTCTGCTCCCGATCTTGGGTAACTGGATTGCCACCTGCATCTGTCAACCTCTGTTTTGTGTCGGCTGCCTCACTACTCTGTTTGGTGCCGGCTATTCCCTCTTTGTCACCTGCCGGCGTAGTGGCGGCAGGTAGTTTGCCCGTTGTTTCTGCCGGATCGTCAAGGGAAATTAACTTTTCGCCTTTTATTTTAGGCTGCAGGGCAATTTCTTCGACCGATGGTAGCGAGTCCAACACATTGGCAGTCCGTGATGTAGCTAGTTTCAATTTGCCTCCGGATGGCGGCGCAACTGGTTCAACCGGCTTTAATTTGACCTCAGGCTGTTCCGAGGTAAGAAACGGTTCTTCCTCCTCTTTGCTTTGAGCTTCCTCCTGTGATAGTCGGATAATCTGTTCTGTATTTAGATACCCTTTTTTCACAAGAATATCCAGGACGTTCTGTCCTCCGGTTTTTTTCTTCTCGGCAGCACATTCTTCCAACTGCGCTTGTGACAGCCAACCGCGTAAGATAGCCTTTTGCAGTAGCGATTTTTCCATATCTGTCGCTTCTCCAGTTCTAGGCGACTTCAAAAAAATAAACTATCATTTTATTTTTTTGAAGCCGCTCTAACGTCGCGTATGAAAATTGTCCAGGTCGCCCTGGAATGGTTCTTCCGTCACTACAACACTCTGCACCTGGGCAAGGGGAGGACCTTGGTGACTCCAGGCAATCAGTTCATCTGCTGCCTCATCTTCCCCTTCCACCAGTATCTCTACACGTCCGTCGCTTAAATTTTTGACCCAACCTTTTACTTCTAACTGCAAGGCCTTTTCGGTTGTGTAATAACGGAAATTCACTCCCTGGACTTTTCCCGCAATGAGTGCATGTGCGCGTTTCATAAGAATGAGACCTTTTACTGTCAAGGTTGATGGCACAAATTTTTGCTCGTTTTCTGTTTAGCATTATAAGCGCAATCGGACAAAAAGTCAATCGCATGTTGCTAAAAAACACTCAGGGTCATTTCATTCTCCAGAGCGAGTAGTAAAATCCACCTTTGCTTGGGGAGAAACCTGGCGATTGCGTCGGAAATTTCTGGACAAATACGCCATTGAAGTGTAAAATCATTTTGGGCAACGGTTTCGGTGTCTGCTCAGTCCAGATACAATGCTTGCTAGCCACGTGCCTACGTGTCTTGGTTCCGGCAAAAGATCGCTAAACGCGCCTGGCCGGCTGCTTTCATGCGACATATAATGAGGACAGATTTATGAAAAAAGTTATCATCGCGTTTTCACTCCTGTTGTTGATAGCCGTAGCCGTCGTTGGCTGGCTATACTACACGGTGCAAAAGCTGCAAGTGACCGTCAGGCGTCTGGCGGTGGAGATGCGAAAAAAACAGATGGTAGTCGTCGCCGATATGGAGGTGCAAAACCCGTTTTTCTTCTCGCTTTCCTATTTCAAGGTTGACTATGCCTTGCGTACCCAGGAAGGCGTGCTGCTGAGCGGCGAGATGAAGATGACGGGCAATATCAAAGGGCACGACAGCGAAATGTTAAAAATACCTTGCAGCATTGATGTAGCAAATTTCCAGAAACTGCGGCAGCAGCTCAAGGAGCACGCGGTGCAACTGGTGTTTGTCGGACAGCTCCATGTGAATCTCAAAGTGATGCAAATGGGCATCCCGTTTATACTGGACAAGGAGATACCGCAGCAAAAAGACCAATTTACCTGCCAGGTAAAAGAATGCCGTGTGACACACCTGTCGCCAGATAAAATCGCTCTCGTTCTGGAACTTGCGCTTGCCAACCAATCGCCGCAGCAGATACAAAATGTTATTGCACTGTATCAGGTAGCGGTTGGCGACAAAGCAATCATCGAAGGCAAACTGACACTCGACAGTTTGCCTCCCCAGGGTACGGGAACAGCATCGGTGCCGTTGGCAATTGACCGCGCTGCGCTCCAGAAAATTAAGGCCGTCTATGCCGGCAAAAAAGTACCGCTTGTGGTAAGAGGCGAGATACACGGTATGCTACAAGGCAACACCATCGCCGTTCCGTTTCAAATAGTCAAGGAAGTCGAACTACGCGAACGCGCCTTTGAGGTCAAGCTAAAAAAGATTCGCGTGCAGAAGGCGCGTCTGCGCGAAACCACTTTGCTGGCGGTGGTGGAAGTGAAAAACAGCCTGCCCTTTAAGCTGGAGAATGTGCAGGTCGAAGGCGATATCGAGCTGGGCGATAAAATTGATGCGAAAGTGTTGACCCAGGGTTTCACTCTCGCTCCCGGCGAAACTACGACGCTCGAACTGGAAATCACCCGGCAACGCGGCGGGATCCTGGAACTGGCGAAAACCCTGCTCCAGCAGAAGCGGGCCAACAGCCAGCTACGCATGAAACTAAGCGGCACTACCGAAGACAAGGCCGTGATTGGCGACGAGCTGGAACAGAGCGACAGCGTAGAGGTGGAGTAAGACGATGCGAGGCGACTGGTACATGCGAAGCGACATCAAGTTTTGTTTATGTCTATATTTCCTCCCGATAATTTTTGGCCTTTGCTCTTCCCTGTGTATTTGCTGGTTGCTACCACTCCCTGCCCCAAACCATGTCGTCGCGCTCGCGGCCACGCAGGAGAAAGCGGCTCTACCAGTACCCGTGTTATCTCTCCGCCTCGAACAGGCCACCATCGTCCATCGCCCTGACGGAAGCTATACGTGCCGCTGTCAGGGTAGCAGCAATCTGCCCGACGGCGCTTATCTGCAATTTTTGTGGAAATATGCCAGACCGCAGCCGGCAGTGGCTATCGTTGACGGCTGCACGACGCTCAAGCAAGGTCGTTTCAGCTCCGACCTGGGCAATTTTCCGGCGTCGCGTGTTATCTTTCCCGGCAGTTACCAGATCACCGTTTTTTTTTCACCCGCGCTGCAACAACAGAAGATAGCTGCCGAATTTTGTGAAACGAATCTGACGTTTATGCTCGGCGACGAAACTCAATACGCCGCTCTCTTTGCCGGCGAGCAAGCGTGGCTGGAAAAATTTTTGCGCGAAGTGGCGGCCTCTTGCAACAAAATCTACGGTGCTTATCGGGCTGGCCAAAACAAGAGCGACGAGTGGTACCGTGGCCGTGCGAGTCGCGAAGACTGGTTCATGTCGCTGCGCCAGGGTGAGATGGCGCGCGGGCATCTTTACCTGTGCCATCCGTTCGTCAAGACTGTGAGCCAGTTGCGTCCGCTCGTCAATCTGCTGGAAATGATCGAGGAAGCAGTCGAAATTTCTTTGCAGGAAAAAGAAGACTCGTTCTTGCATAAACGGCTTGGCGAAATGAACGACCTCTATCCTGCGGTCTACAACGATTTTCTGCAGGAACTTATGGCGCTTTCCCTAAATCCGGCAGACGCTTTGCGCGCCGAACTACAGAATTGCCGCAACGAAATGCGCCAAACCCCTCCGCCACACAGGACCGACAACGTGGTACGCGAGCAAGCGGCCTATCTGGTGCGTTTGCATCTCTTCTATCAGGAGGTAGAGCGTTTGCCGCTCAACTCACCTGCCGCTTTTGTTGCCGCCAGTAACGACTGGCTGTGGCGTGTGCGCAGCATAATGGCCGAACTGAGCAAGACACAAGAAGCAATGGGCAGGGAAGAAACCGGCCTGCTGCTTACACCGTATCCCTTGCCAGGCGAGTGGCGGACGGTGTTCGATTCACTGTTGGCGGCATGGGAACAAAAAGCTGTCTCGGCTAAGGTGTTGACCGCGTTGAGCTACCCTGCGCCTACTTCATTTAGCGAGCATTGGCAAAAATTTATCGCCGGTGGCAGGGTGGCAGAACTGGTGAAATGGCATATCCGCCGCGAAAGTGACCGCTTTGCGTTGTACTTGCAAACAATGCAGAAAAAAATGTCGGGCGAAAGTAGTGGCAGCGAAGATGACATACCCGGCGTAGTCGTTAGCCGGCAGGCGGACATCCGCTTGCTGACCCAACTCGAACCGGCGACATCGCTGCTGTTCCGTGATTACCTGCGGGTGTGCGGCCGCCTGCTCTATGTGGATGATGTATTGTCGCAGTGCCGCCAGGGCGAAATCGGCCGCGAGGCGGCTCTCGCCGAGCTGGACCGGCTTAAACAGGAGATCGCCGCACTACAAGCGGCGTGTCAGAAGTAACTTGAGGGCGTATCCAATAATTAGGGGGCATAGTAACTTTTTTGAAATAAGTACAAGAGTACAAGCCTATAACCTCTCTCCTGGCGGGCTGTTTTGTACCCACA
>JAGVGO010000028.1 GCA_020057085.1 Planctomycetota bacterium
ACACACGCATCAACCAACTGTCAACCGTGAGCGAACAATAAAACTGCCACGAAACTTGTGGGTACAAAACAGAGAGGTTATACTCTACCCATAATTTTTCTATCCCCCGAAGTGTTAGATACGCCCGCAGCAATCTTTCAGACTCACTCGTAAAGCAGGTACTTCTGCCGCAATTCGGCAAAACGGCGCAATTCTTCTCGATAGCCGGCGACGATCTCGGCTACCGGTGTCTTTTTTTGTAGTGCTTCACGTGCTTGCGAATTGCCCATGATCTTGTCGAAATATTTGGCATGGAATTGTAGTTTGTCAGGGGCCATGGCAAGAATTGTTTCTATTATGTGGAGCGTGGTGGCAAACGAGCGGTAACTGCGGCGGTCAGTGATGTGGAGTTGTACGCCGCCGCACCGTTCGCCGGTAAATTTGGAAAAGGTCGGCGAAAACCATGCCTCGCGGAATACAATACCAGGGAGATTGAGGCCGTTGAGCTTTTTCGCCAGGGCATAGCCGTCCAGCCACGGCGCGCCTATCAGCTCGAAAGGTCGCGTGGTACCGCGTCCTTCGGACAGATTGGTGCCTTCCCAAAAAACCTGACCAGGATAGACGGTAGCGGTGTCGAGTGTCGGCATGTTGGGCGAGGGCATGACCCAGGGCAGACCAGTGTCGCTATGCCACATGCGTCGCTGCCAGTTGCGCATAGGGACGACGGTGAGCTTGGCTTTTTTGGGCAAATAGCGGTCGTTGAACAGGAGCGCCAGCTCGCCTATGGTCATAGCGTGGCGCAGTGGAATGGGATAAAGGCCGACGAACGAACTGAACTCCGGATATTGCAGGATCGGGCCTTCCATGTCTTTGCCATTGAGCGGATTCGGGCGGTCGAGTACGATGAATTCGATATCGCTTTCGGCACAGCTTTGCATGGCATAGGCCATGGTGGCGATGTAGGTGTAGACGCGCGTGCCCACATCCTGCAAATCGAAGACGATGGCATCCACGCCCTCTACCATGTTGGCTCGGGGAGTTTTGTCCGTCGCTTCCGTGTCGAACGTGCGCATGTATTCGTCAATGTTCTTGAGCATGCCGACCGCCGGCTTCATGGTCTGTCCATAGAGGCTGAAGACCGGCAGATGGTACTTGTCGTCCATATAGAACGGCACGTATTCGCCGGCCTGGGCATTGCCGCGCACACCATGTTCCGGCCCGTAGAGGGCAACCAGGCGAAGTTTCGGATGGCACGCCAGGAGTTCCACACTGCTCTCTACACGACTGTCAACCCCGGCCGGATTGGTGATGAGGCCGATTCGCTTGTTTTGCAGGAGCGCGAGTCGTTCCTGCAGCAACACTTCAATGCCAGGCATCACCGGCTTCGCCGCCTCTTGCCCGTAGACAGAGGAAGTCAATACGACCACCGCCAGCAACAACAGAACGTATATTTTCGTTAGGTTCATACTTGCTCTCCTTGTTGGAATTACACATCTGACATCGGTAGCTTGCGTAAATGAGCTTTGAGTGCTTCCTCATCTGGTAGTGCGGTTTTATAAGTGGCAACTCCTATTTTGGAGGCAGCCGCTGTCAGTGCCAGCCTTACCTGTTCGCTGTCCTTAGATTTACACAATACCAAGCCGATAGAAGGCATTTCATGCTGCCTGCGTTCCTGTTCGTCAAGCGCGGCGAGGTAGAATTGTACTTTGCCGACGTATTCAGGCTTAAACGGCCCGATTTTCAGCTCTATCGCCAACAGACACCGCAAATCACGATGGTAGAACAACAAGTCTATGCGAAATTCGCTTTGTCCCACGGTTAAAGGAAATTCTTCCCCGACAAACGCTAAACCACGGCCGAATTCCAAAAAAAAATCTCGCAGATTGCGCAGTATCGCTTTCCTGAATTCCAGTTCCGAGTAGATGCCACGTAACCCAAGGAAATCAAGAATGTATTCGTCCTTAAACGGCAGGCTTTCACCTTTTTCCGCTTTCGCAGGCAATACTTTGTGTGGCTCGTTGTTCCAATTGACCATGTAACGTGTAAACAAGTCGGTATCTATCTGGCGTCGTAGCTCGCGGGAACTCCATTTTTCCGCAATCGTCATGCGGATATAAAATTCTCGTTCCAAGTCATTGGCGCAGGCACCCAGAATGATAGTATGGTGCGTCCATGAAAGGCCGTAGAGCAATGTTCTGACCTCCTGACGGTCGCCCAATTCTCGCAGCACTGCTGCGAGTTTTTGGCTGTCTTCAGAAGATAGCGCGTGGCTGGTATGGTAGCAAAGATAAAACTGGCGCATGCGCCAAAGATTCGCCTCGGAAAGGCCGGTCATATCAGGAAACGCCGTTCTCAGGTCGCGTGCCAGTTGGCTGACGACACCTTTACCCCATCCTTGTTGTTCCTGCTCGACGACAATTTTTTCTCCGATGCGCCAGTAAAGCTCGATGATAGCCTGATTCACGATTTGCAGACTCTTTTTCCGTGACTCTTCGATCAGGCAGGTCAAATCATGCAGCACGGCATGGTATTCGCGGTTTCTTTTGCCTATCTTACCTGCTTGAACCGGCGCTGTTTGGGTTGATTTATTTTTCTTGACCGTCGGCGCTGCCATCTTTTTGCTTTTAGCCATGTACCATCTCCTTATCCTTATCCACGTCTTCCTGAGCGAACACCAAAAACACGGCGATCAAAGGAATCGTAGTGATAACCGTTCCTAAAAATGTAGACAAATATCTCAAAAGAATAAAACAAGTCTACATCACGAACGGCGAACAGTGTTCCGTCCGATTACTGCCCACGAATCAC
>JAGVGO010000068.1 GCA_020057085.1 Planctomycetota bacterium
CCAGGGGAGAGGTTTTATACTCTACCCATAGTTTTTCTATCCCCCCGAAGTGTTAGATACGCCCGTACTACACCAATCTGCCGAGAAGAGTATGCGTGCCGGCAGCGGTGACATTCACTTGGACGAAATCGCCCGGCTTCTTGTCCGGCGCGCTGAACACTGTGCCCTTGTTGTACTCGGTAAGGCCATACCATTCGTGTGGACTCTTTTTGCTCGGCCCTTCGATCAACACCTCAAAGGTTTTGCCAATTTCCGCCTCGTTGCGCTGACGCGAAATGTTCCGTTGCAGCTCGTTGAGCCGCATCACCCGCCCGGTCTTCACCTCGTCGGGCACGTCGTCCGGATACTTGCGTGCGGCAATGGTGTGCGGGCGTACACTGTACTTAAAAATGAAGGCCGAGTCGAACCCTACTTTTTCCACGACATCCAGCGTGTGCGCAAAATCTTCTTCGCTTTCGCCGCAGAAGCCGCAGATGATGTCGGTGGTAAGCGAAACCTGCGGCAGCACCTGGCGGATTTCGGCCACAAGCGTAAGAAAATCTTGTTTGGTGTAGGTGCGATTCATGCGTTCGAGGATGTGGTCGCTGCCCGCCTGAAGTGGCAGGTGGATGTGCTTGCACAGTTCCGGATGCGCAGCCATGACATGCAAGAGACGGCGCGAAAAATCTTTGGGATGCGGCGAGGTGAAGCGCACGCGGCGCAGGCCGGCAACATCGGGCATCATCTCCATGAGATCGGCAAAATCTTTGCCGTCGCACTGGTACGAATTGACGTTTTGCCCCAGCAATGTGATCTGCGGAAAACCTTCGCTCACGATCTTGCGCGCTTCAGCGACGATGCTGTGAGGGGAACGGCTGCGTTCGCGGCCGCGCGTGTAAGGTACGACGCAAAAGGTGCAAAAATTGTTGCAGCCGCGCATGATCGCAATCCAGGCGTTGACGCCGGCCACACGCGCCGGCACGATGTCGTCGTAGGTTTCGTATTCCGACAGTGAAAATTCAAAGCCCTGGCCGCCCTGTTGCAACACAGTGTTGATCAGCTCAGGCAGTTTTTTATAACTGTCCGGACCTGCTACGATATCGAGAAGCGGGATGGTTTCACTGAGTTCTTTGCGCAGACTCTGCGCCACACAACCGAGAATGCCGAGTACCCGGATTTTGCCGCTCTGCCGCCTGTTCTTCAGGTCGTTCAGACGATGGTAAATCTTCTGCTGTGCACCTTCGCGCACGGCGCAGGTATTGAGAAAAACTACTTCCGCTTCGTCGGCAGTGGCGCAGAATTCATAATTGTGCTTGCTGAGGATGGCGCGCACCAGCTCCGAGTCGTACTCGTTCATCTGGCAGCCATACGTTTCCAGAAATACTTTCATGGCAATTGCTTCCCTTTCTATCGTTTCTATTTGTTACGAGCAGAAACATCTTCTGTTTGCCACAGGGCCGCCTTGGCTGCTTCAAAGTCGGGAAAAATTGCCAGACTGGTTTCATAAGCACGTCGAGCCTGCGTATATTTGCCCGCCACATAGTATACTTTGCCGATATCCAGATAGATGAGATAGTCGTCTGCTTGGGCATATTTTTCGGCATACTTTATCGTCTCGAGCGCCTTGTCATAGCGCGTGAGTTGTGCCAGACACCAGGCCAAATGCGTATGACTGCGCGCTTGTTGGTGGTCGAGCGTGGTCGCTTTGTCGAAACACACGGCAGCCTCCTGCCACTTTTCTTGCGCCTCTGCCGCAAGGCCTGCGGAGAAATAACTATAGGCCTCGCGCACATATGGATTGTCGGGAAACAACGCCGAATCTCCAGGTGAGGCAAGCCGGCAACCCAATAGCCCTAAACAAAGCAGAATTGGAACGAGCAAATAGCTAACTTTCATTTAGCGCACATTCTGCAAAGCGGCAAGGAACGACTCGGTGCCGCTTTTGCCCTGGATCGTTTTGTCGGCGAGCAAATTGCCCTGACTGTCGTAAAAAATGAACCACGGTGGACCCAGCACGCGATGCTTTTTGAGGATGGCATTCTTTTTTTCATCATGCAGCGTCACATCCAGTTTGATCTTGACGAAACGCCGCAATTCCGCCACCACTCGCTCGTCCTTCATTACCGTGTTGTCCATCCAGCGACAGGCGGTGCACCATTTGGCCCACACGTCAACCAGCACAGGTTTCTTTTCTTTCCGGGCAAGCAAGCGGCCTTTGTCGTAATCTTTCTCCCACCCTTCCTCGTCGTAGAAGAACGCTTTCGCCATCAGGTATTCGGGCAGCGGACGGTTCTTGTACTGCACCAGAAAACCGGGCAATAGAGCGATAGCAAGGAGTAGCGAGACAGCGGCAGTGACCATGCGCGTGACACTCTTGCTTCCTTCACGGAAAAAGCCACGCAATAAAAACAGGCCAAAAGCAAGCAAGAGCAGACCACTCACAATCGCCATCACTTTGAGCGACACGACCATTTCCAGAAAAAAGAGGCCGAGGGCTATTAAAATACACCCCAGCGTAATCTCAAACCCATACAGCCAGGTGCCGCCACGCGGCAAAAGGCCGGAGAAGAGCGCGAGAGCAATGAACGGCACGCCGACCCCCCAGGCATACACGAACAAAAAGATGCCGCCGAGAATGGGCTGGTCAGGTACGAGCGAGAGTACAGCCACGATCACCGGACCCATGCAGGGAGCGGCGACAATGCCGAGAAACAGGCCACGTCCGAATGCACCGGCCGCACCTTTGCTCTTGACACGCGCCCGGCTGGTGATGAAATCGGGCAGACGCAATGCAAAGAGACCGAAGAAAGAAAGTCCAAGCAGCATGAAGATTGCAGCCAGTCCCCCCAGCACCCAGGCGCTTTGTAGCAACACATTGAAATTGGCCTTGAAGAGCGCCGTCGCCACGCCTAGCACCGTACAGAAAGTGGCAATGCCCAGCACAAAGACAAGCGCCAGGCCAAAGATCTGTTTCTTGCTTTTGCTCTGGCTTTGATTGGCAAAGAAGCTCACGGTGAGCGGAATCATCGGATAGACGCACGGCGTAAAACTGGTGGCAATGCCGCCGATAAACACCCCGAGGAGACGCCACAATAAGTCGCCCCAGCTATCTCCTGGGCCAGGTTGAGATGGCTGTTGCGGCGTCGGTGTCGCTGGTTCTTGCTGTAAGTCGCCCCAGCTATCTCCTGGGCCAGGTTGAGATGGCTGTTGCGGCGTCGGTGTCGCTGGTTCTTGCTGGGTGATGGGCGCCGTCTGTTGCGGCTCGCCGACGACCGTCACCGACACATTCTCAGTTTGCGTGACAGGCGCGGCGCAGATATTGTCGGTACAACCCTGGTATTCCACCGTAAACTGCAACTTATGCTTACCGGCCTTGGTTTCCAGCCTCACCTGTATCTCGAACGATACGAGAATGTCCCCTTCGTAGAGCATCAGTTTTTCGCCGAACAATTCTTTGGCGATAGGCGCCGGGTAGACCGGCTGGCCGAATACGAAATCGGGAGTGGCCACCGGTGTGATGGCAAGGCGTATGAAATCGCCAGAGTTGTTGTAGGCATAAAGGTGCCACTCAGGGGCGATACTCAAGCGAAATTCTACTTTGCCCTTGCCGCCAGGCGCGATTTGCGACGGGTTGGCTTTACTTTGCACGAGTACATCCGTCCCCTGGGCAGCCAGCAAACAAGAGAGACACAAGAGCAGAAGAATAAGAAACGACATTATTTTTTGCATGATACTTCCTTGTAAATAATCAGGTTAACACTTGCCGCTTGCTATGCAGCCGCTTCTACGGTGACCAGGCTGTCTTGGTTCAAGCCATTGGCAACCATGTCTTTTTTATTGTTATTTGGCCGCTTTGCCCCACAAACGAATGGTCTTGTCGGCGCCGGCGCTGAACAGCGTTTGGCCGTCGCGACTGAAGAGCAGTGCCAAGATCCACTGGCTATGTCCTGCCAGACGGTGGATTTCCTGACCGCTTTCTATGTCCCACAAACGGATAATGTTGTCGGTGCCGCCGCTTGCCATAAAGCGGTTGTCAGGGGTGAAAGCTGCGCTAAAAACTGCCTGGGTATGGGCGCGGAAGATTTTTACTTCTTTGCCGATCTTGATATCCCAGAGTCGCACCGTCTTGTCTTCGCTCGTGCTGAGCAACCATTTGCCGTCGTTACTGAAAGTGACATGGTAGATGTCCTGGGTATGTCCCGCTAAAGTACGCAGCAATTCACCACCCGGCATAGTCCATATCTTGATACTCTTATCGGTGCTGCCACTGGCCAGAAGCATGCCTTCGGGACTGAAAGCGAGCGACAATATCCATTTGCCGTGTCCGCTCAAAGATTTCTTTTCCTTGCCGTTTTCTATATCCCAAAACTTGATGGTTCTGTCGCCACTGCCGCTCAAAAGCCATTGATCGTCATGGCTGAAGGCCACCGTGAATACGATGTCAGCGTGGCCGCTCAATGTCTTGAGCAAAGTGGTTTGCGGCATGGCCCACAATTTCACTGTGCCGTCGGCACTGCCGCTTGCCAGGAAATTTCCGTCGTGGCTGAAGGAGACCGACCACACCGCACCGGTATGTTCGCTCACTCTCTTGCTTTCTTTACCTGTCTCTATATCCCACAGCCTGATGGTCTGATCGGCTCCGCCGCTTGCCAAAAGTTTGCCGTCCGGCGATATGGACAGACTATGCACCCAATCGGTGTGTCCGTTCCATGTCTTACACAGTTCGAATTGTTTGATGAGCGCCGCCATATCCACAGTTTCTGGTATTTGGGGCGGATGATCTACCGGCGGTACCGGCTTGTCCGGCGGATTTTGTGACTTGTCTGTCGCCGGTGTTGTCCACAACTTCGCTATTTTGTCGAACCAGGGATGTGCCATCTCCATAATTTCAGAAAAATGCGGATAAGCAGCAAACGCGGCGACAGCCACCAGTATCAGAAGTAAGAACGAAAGGCGCAGCCTGTGCGACGATGGCGGACGTTTAACACCAGGCGTCGTAGCCGCAGGTACACTCTGCACTACCTCAGGCTCAATAGGTTTACCAGGTTTACGTACTGTCGTCTCGATTTTACTTTCGCGTATTTCATGGCTGGTGGGAAGGCGGCGCGTATTTTTCACGCACACCACGTAGATATGCTGGTTGCTGTTCACCGTGGGATCCGATACGAGCCGCCGTACGCGTACAGTGAGAGCCTCGCCCTTCTCCTGGGCACGTTGCTGCGATTCTCCGACTTTCTGGTCGGGCAGAAGACGGATATCGGGCTGCCCCAGCTTTTTTTCCCACACATTCTTGAGTTCCTTCACCACCTGTTCTTCCGGTTGCCACAGATAGGCTTTCTCGAACATGGCGATAGCATTGTCGAGACGACCCTCTTGCAATTCTGCCTGCCCTTTTTGCATGCACGAAGTATAGTTGACGCTTTCCCATTTGCCCAGGGCATTTTCAAAAGCACGCCCATCGGGGTACCTCTTCTCGGCGTTTTTTTCCAAAGCCTGGTGGCAGATTTCGGCAAGATAAGGATCAACCAGCGGGTCAATTTTTTTGGGATCGATCATTGCCCCGTCCTGGATCGAATGCATCACTTCTATGGTACTCTTGCCGGAGCCTACAAACGGATGCACCTTGGTGAGCCATTGGTAGAGAATAACACCAAGCGCCCACACATCTATTTGTTTGTAATCATAGCGGCCATCCATCTGTTCAGGCGACAGATAGCCGGGTGTGCCCAAAATCTGGCGTCCAAGCGTGAGGTTGCTACACGGGTCATGTACCAACCCCATGTCGAATAAGACGCACTGGTCGCTTTCCGGAGTGCGGAACATGACGTTTTGCGGTTTGATATCGCGGTGGATATATCCCTGGTCGTGCAGGTAAGCCACGGCCGCTGCCACCTGGCGCAGCATGCCGACTTTCTGGTACACCGGGCGTTCTTCCAGCATTACTTTCTGTAGCGACGGGCCGCTCAAGAGTTCCATGGTATACCACAGCGGATCGTTCTGCGTTTCCCACTGGTAAAGCCGGACTATATTGGGATGATTGAGCTTGCACAGTGTTTCGATTTCGCGGACGAAGCGTGCGCGCTGCCGCTGCTGTTCGGCTCCGGGGTTGAGCATCTTGAGCGCGACAATCTGTCCGTTTTCCGCATCTTGTGCTTTGTATACCGAGCCATAGCCGCCACTTGCCAGATATTCGATGATTTCGTAACTTTTAATTCTGTCACCAGTATAAAGCTGCATAGACCACCGTACTACTTAGGAGCTTAGATCAGATCTTCCTGTTGTTCCCTGGCCACCCATTGTTCCAGACTACGCCTGATTTCTGCCACACTGCCGCTTTGTCTGAGCAATTCATCCACCTGGGGGTCGAGAGCTACGTTCTCGTCGCACAGGCTGGCCTTGACAATTTCCCGCACCGCCCGCAAAGTATCCCCAGGTACCTGGCCACGAAAACCGATACCCCACATTTGGAAGGCTTCAACGTGTTGCGCATTCAGTTCACAACAGATATTGTCCATCTGTAGCCCTGGCAGATAAAGGTTGTTGTTGTGCGCATAGATGATCGTTTCTTGCAGGGTGGCGATCAGGTGTACGATTTCTGCGCCGGTGAGAATGGCAGCGCCACCCTTGGCTTCACGTTGTGTCAAAAATTCTTTGAGCGGCATGCCACGCATAGCATCTACGGCAATGAAATAAGGAGGTTCGTTGTGAATATAGTGAATCTTGGCCAAACTTTTTGGCGGTGTCGCGTGCCTTGTCTTTAGCCAGAAAGAGAGCAGTTCCGGCGAAATTTTTTCCAGCCATTCGATGCTGAGCGGCATCTTGAATTGCCCCGATAACGCTCGCGTCAGATATTCCTTGATTTTTGGATGGTACGGCGACCAACGGTGGGCTTCAAGCACACTCTTCTGTGCCTCCTGCCAGTGTTGGTAGCCAATATACTCTTCGGCGAGCAAGATACATTTATTGAAATTGGCCGTTTCCCACTGATTGAGGTCCTGGAACATCTCGGCGGCATTGTGGTAACGGTGTGACTTCTCTTTACTCAGAGCGCGGTGGCAGATTTCGGCAAGCGCGCGGTCAACTTCCTTGCCGAAGCTGCTCAGATCTTTGACTTCGTTGTGTAAAATCTTGTGAACCATCTGATTGTAAGTGTCGTCTTCAATAATGCCGAGCGGATGGATGGAAACCAGAATTTCGTAGAAGAGCACGCCGATGGCCCAGATGTCCATCTGATGCAAATCGGTACTGGTCTTGCTCGGATTGCCGAATTGCTCCGGTGCCATGTAACGTGGCGTACCGAAAATGCCGGTAGACATGCTGATCGTCTCCCATGCCAACTCCACCACCTTACTGATACCGAAATCGAGGATGATCGGCTCCTCGCCGCCAGCGAGCAAAATATTGGCTGGCTTCAGATCGAGATGGACAATGCCCTTCTGATGAGCCAGTGACAGAGCTTTCACCAATTTGCGCAAGATGCGCACCTGCACATACAGTGACTTGCCCTTGAGACCGGTGCTGATGTCCGGCCCCTCAATGAATTCCATGACATACCAGGGCAGTTCTTCGTACTGGCCGCGGTCTCTTACCTGGACAATGCCGTGGATGTTTTTGAGTTTCTCCAGGGTATTGATTTCGTGGTTGAACTGGCGCGCCGCTTTTTTCCAGTTCTCCATCTCCAAGCTTCCCGCCTCCTTGATCCGCCATATGGTTTTGAGTGCCAAAAGGGTGTTGGTGTCGGCAGTGCGTGCCCTGTAGATTACCGCCATGTAACCTTGTTTGAGATCGCGGTTATCCTCGCGGGTAATGAGATATCTGCCGCCTCCCACACCTTGCAATTCCATGGGTAATTTGGCAAAGGGTACCTGTAACGACATACCATCTCACTTTTTCTGGGTCTTGATGAATTGATAGAAATCAGTGATTTCCCGTGCCATTTCACCGAGCAGCGTGCCGGCGTCATGGTAACGTTTGTCAGGCGCTTCTTCAAGGCACTTGTCTATCAGACGTGCGAACTTTACCGGGGTGTTGTCCGCCACATCGCAGATGGGCGTATAGGCGACTTTGCTGCGTCGCACCTGCAGGATATCGGCCTTGGTTTCTTTGAAGAGCGACTCGCCGGTGAGAATCTGGTAAGCCAACGCACCGAACGACCATAGGTCACTCCGGTGGTCGGCATATTTCATGCCTTTAAAAGCTTCCGGCGCCATATAGTACGGATTGCCGATGCGTACTCCTGAGAGATCCATGGTAAGTTCCACCCAGTCGTCGCTGGAGTGGTCGTCGAACTTGGCTAGACTAAACCCACTCAGCCACACGTCACCCTGAAAGTCAATATTGATCTGCTGCGGCGAAATATAGCGGTGGATGGCGCCGGTGGCTTTGAGCATCTCAAGACCGCGCAGAATCTCGGCCAGAATGTAAGCCTTGGACAGCGAAAATGAGTGAGTTTGCTTACGTGAAAAGTGTACCAGCTTACGCGAAGGCCGGTAGTCCAGAAAAAAGTAAGTGTTGTAGCGGTCTTCGAGCGGGTAAGGGTTATTGATGGAGAGTACCCATGGCGACCCCTTGAGCTTTGCTGCCAGGAGAATACCTCGTTTATATCTTTCGATGATGTTTTGCGCGGCACGCATAGGAATTTTGCCACGTTCCCATGGCACTTTGTGGATAAGGTAAGGCTGTTGGTTCTGGGAAATAGCCAGGTAATAAGTGCCGAGAGTATCTTTGGCCACCGGCACCTGACTCAATTTGTAGCCGACAAAATCTACGCCGCTGTGCAACAGACAACCCTGACAATAGATTTCCGGCATAAAAAATACACGGTTTTGTTTGACGTCGTTTTCGTCGAAGCTCTTTTGGCACTTCTGGCACTGGAACGTCTTCTCCGGCCACACTCGGCTGCGCACTTTTTCGCGTACCTCGAAATACCAATCCTTGCGAAAACCGCCGCCATTTTCGATACGCCGGCTGACAGCCAGCAGGTGCTGGTGCCGCGGCTCGTCGGCGCGGTAGAGTTCGGCGCTGATCTCGCATGCATCTTTCCACTTGCCATATTTCAAAGCAAAGCGGAGGAGGTTGGGGAGAGCCATGTTTTTGCGCCATTCCGGCATGAAAGCGAGTGAAGTCTTTATTTCGTAAAAATATTTGAGTTGTTCGGGAGCAGGAATTTCGGCAAATTCCTCACGCGCCCACAAAGTTTCGTGCCCGCCCACGTCTTTACAGAGCAAAGCCAGGGGATCGGAATTAGTGGTCGCCATCACGCTTTCACTGATGAGTGCTTCGATAGCTTGTTTTAGTGGCATAAGTGAACTGTAGCGGTCTTCCATCTGCACCGACATCATTTTCTTGAGTACCGTGCCGACCCCATCGGGCAGATCAGCCACGTAGTGACCTACCGGCAGGTAATTGCCGTTGATAATGGCGATCATCGAGGCGATACAATTGAGACTACTGTCGTTATTTTGTACGAACGGCTGTTTGCCGGTGATCATTTCATAGAGCGTGACACCAAGCGAGTATATGTCGGAACGTTGGTCACAGCCCGAATCGGGCGAAAAAAACTCAGGCGGCGCATAGAGTATCGTGCCTGGTTTGATTACCGCTTCTGGCACGGTGAGTTGCTCCATGAAGATGGTATTCGATTTGACGACACCGAAGTCGCCCAGCTTGATGGTGCCAATGCTGGTAAACAGGATGTTGGCGGGCTTGATGTCACGATGGATAATGTTTTTTTCGTGCAGTGCCCGAAGTCCCTCCAAGACCTGCAAAGTGATAGCCACGGCGTCGCGCCAGAAAAGTTTTCCTTCCTTGGCGATCTTTTCTGCCAGATTGCCGCCGGGCAAATATTCCATAACGATGCGCGACGGATTTTGCAGAAAATCAATGTAGTCTACGAGGTGCGGATGTTTCAAGAGCTTCATCGTTTCCGCCTCGCGGAAAAAACGTTTCTGATTGTTCTCGGTCATGTCGACACAGGTTTTGAGTACTACCTGCACATTGTTGTTTTGGGTGTCCTCGTAAAGACAAATGGAACCCTGGCCACCCTGTGTCAAATGTTTGACGAATTGATACCGTTCGCTCATAGATTGTTCCTTATTTAGCTTCGCTGCAGCCCACATTCCGTAGTGCAAGAAAGAAGAATTGAAATTTTGGCGATTTATGCCCAAGGCTGCCCTGGGACAAGACAATCTCTACCCAATTGCCATTTTACATTTCAATGCTGTATTTTTCCAGAAATTTCTGACGCAGGCGAGCTGGTCATAGCAATAGTTTCTTTACTGCACGAACTCTTCCACTTTGCCATACCGGATACAACATTTTTCGAGCAGCCCTGCCGCGCTTTTGGCAAACCGGCCTTGCGTATCGAGGTAAAGAGCGACTACCGGCAATTTTTCCTGTTGCTTGACAGTCTTGACGGCACGCACGAATTTTTCCGCATCCGCCGCCGTCACTTTGGTTTTGCGATCTTTCACCTCGATGGCCAGCATCATTTCCCTGCCGCTCTTTTCCTCGCGGATGCGACCGACGATGTCCAGTTCGTAGCCTTTGCCGTTGTCCAGCTTGAAATTTCTGCTAGTGAGAGAACCTACCAGCGTGTATCTCTGAAAAAAACCTTGCCCTTTTTCCAACGCCACACGCACGCGCCGGCAAACTTCGTTTTCCTTGCGTGTGCCTTTTACTTGCGCCTCTGTACCACGCAGCGACTTGACACCGCGATCTACTTTGGCCACAGTTTCGGCCAGATTCTTCACCTCGGCCGCCACTTTTTTCGCCCGGCGACGCGATTCATGGCGTGTCTCTTTTACCTCATCGCGTACCTGCGTGATCTGCTTGCCCGCATCTGTCTGCCGGTCGTCCAGGTTCTCGACGCGATGCGTGATTTTCTTGACGTGACGACGCACTTTGCCCAACTCTGCTTGAATCTGCATGATGTCCATGCCTGCCCTCAACATCTTGACCGCCTGCTGTTGCTTCTCCAGGCTGGGATTGTCCAAAAGTTCTTCATAAAACACGTGCAGCAAGAATACTGCCAGCACACGATCACGCAACCCTTCGATACGCCCTGAGCGCCGGTAAATATCTACATCTGTAAGCAGAAAATCGGCCTCCCGCAGTTTGACCAGCTTGGCCATCAAATTCTCTATGTCAGGGAATTTTTCCTCCAACTCGACATAATAGATGGTTTGGCCTTGCAAGCCGGCAATATACTGCAACACACGGAAAGTTTTTTTGCGTTCTTCGACCGATTCGTGGTTCAACAACTCTGCATTATTGAGCAAATGTTCGTTCCAGAAGCGGAAAATTTTGCCATCAGGATGTAGCACTTCCATCTGGTACGCCGTTTCTACACCTGCGGGACTGTCAAAATATTTGGCTTTTTGCCATAATTTTTGCTCAAAAAGCGTGGTGATGTAAAACGGATTGCCGCCCACCAACTCGTATACTTTTTCAGCCAGTCCGGCATATGCCTTGATTTTTCTGCCATGAACTATCTTCTCGACCAGTTCCAATGCTTCCTCTTTGGCCAGCGGGTTCATCGGCTCTTTCTGGAAGCGATTTTCAAGACCGTGCGCAATTACCCGATACATGAGCATACTCACGCACGATCCGCTCACCAGAATCCAGATGCGGGGGTTATTGTGGATAAATTTTACACTCTCATGGCAAGAAATTATGTATGGTTGCAACTCTGCCGCAGGAACCCGTGATGGATCAGGAAATAAAGGTTCTGCCTTCTCGTGCAACACACAACGCGCCAGCTCCTGCGCCTCATCGAAGATAAACACACATCGCTTCTTGAACACATGCGACATGGCGTCTATGAACAGCCACACATGGTTCAGATGGTCTGGCCCCAATGCTTTTTCAATCATTTCGGGATAACCTTTTTCCCAATAGCTCAACACCGTCTTTGCCCAAGGCTCACGCCGCTTTTGCAAGAATTTCTTAATCTCTTCTGGTGTTTTTATATTCATTATCGCCGGGTCTTTTAAAGCAAAAGCCACGGCCTGTTTGGCAAAGGCAAACAAAATAGTGTAGCACAATTCCCTAATATGCCGGTATTGCTCTTCCTGGAGTGAATAGTAGAACGGAATCACTTCATCTTGTTCCCAAAACGCCAGGTTAAAGCACCGCGACAGGAAAGCACTCTTGCCACTCTTGCGCTGTGAGGTAATCGCAATGTTCCAGGGGTGTTGGCGGTTTGCCTGTTCGTAAAGACGATTCCAAAAGAATTCCAACGGCTGCTTGCGGCCGGTAAACAGCTCGGCATTGGGTTCTTCTACCACACATTCACGATATTTGTAAAAATTAGGAAATACATCTTGTTCCAGTTTCATGGTTTTTCTCCAGGCAAAGAGAATGGCTGGCGGTTGAGCATTTCTTACGGTTTAATCACTACACGCGTACCGATGGGAATCAGCTCGAACATCGCTTCCACTTCTTCGTTGCGCAGACGTACACAGCCGTTGCTCAGGTTTTTGCCAATGCTGTCCGGTTCGTTAGTGCCGTGGATGCCAAAGCCGCTGATGCCTGGCTTGTTGTCGAAAGCCAGCCAGCGGGTGCCTATCTTGTGTTCGGGATCGCCGAATTTGATCTTGCGCCCTTCGAAATACCAGTCGGGGTTGATGAGGCGATCGGCGATGGTGAATTCGCCGAGCGGAGTTTTGTCATCCTTGCCGAGTCCCACTTCATAGCTGCTCAGATAGAGTCCGTTCTGCAAGGAAACGACAAGGAAGAAACTACTCTTTCTCACTTCGATCCACATCGGCCCTGGCACGATCACCAAGGGTTCACCGATACGCACCGTGTCATTGCTCTTGTGGTTGACCCAACGGATAAAACCGGCGGCACACTCGTATTTTTTAGCCAGTTTGAGCAAGCGGTCGCCTTTTACTACACGATGAGACACCGCACCTGGTATTTTTTGTGGCGTGGTCAGCATCTTGTTGACCATCGCGTCAAGTGCCTTTTTCAGATCGCGTTTGGTTTCGAGCGACAAATCCGAACGGATGGCTTTGGAGTACCAGAGCCAGGCATCGAGCAACGCATCGCCACCTTGCTTGGCATAGAGGCTGCCGAGGTCGAGCGCAGCCGTTCGTCCACCCTGGCTCTCTTCGGCAAATTCTGCTGCCTCTTCCAACAATTTTTTGCTACTGCTCGCCTGCCCCTGCTTTGCTGCCACTTGTGCGAGAAAATATTTGGCATCGCCGGCAAATTTACTGTGGGGAAATTCTCCTAACAATTTTTTCCACAGTTCTTCGGCTCGCACCATGTCGCCGATATATTCATATGCTTTGGCGATGTAGGCAAGATTACGTTCTTTGCCGGCTGCCTGTGCTGGATCACTCAAGTCTTTCTGCAGGTAGGCGATAGCATCGTCGAAACGGCCCTTGCAAAATAACGTAATGCCGTCGCTGGCACTCCCCCGATCGAGAGGCGGCACTTCACGTACAGCCGGGATGTCCGCAGGAACGATCTTGGGCAGAGTGCCGGGTTGTGAAGTGGGCGTACTCGGATTTTGTGATTGCGTTGTTTTGCCACGGAACAGTTGCGGTTTATAGAAATAGACCGCAACACCAATGATAATAAGCAACAACAGGAATTTTTTCATGCCGGTCTCCTAGTTTCCGTTACCTGAACCACAGCAAATAGCCAGCAATGACCCCCGCGGCAATGACGCTGCCGCCAACCCACACCACACGCAACAATAGCTTGTGGCGCGCGCTTTGTTTAGCCAACTGCTGCAACAGATTCTGGTATTTTTCCACCACCGCAGGTGTGAGGGCACGCTTGAACACGGGATAGTTGAGCAGATTGTTTGCTTTGTCCAGCTTACCTTTTTTGAGAGCATCGCTTGCGTCGTTCAAAATTTTATTCGCTTCCCTGGAAGAGTTGGCCGCCGCCATCAGTTTAGTCATGCGTTCTACCTCGGATGCCAGATTGGCGATAGGGCAGGCCCAGCCACCTTTGCGCTGTCTCATCTTTTCGAGTGTCTGCAGAGCCGACTGGAAATTTTCGTGTTGTTCGAGGTTGCGCACGAGACTCATCAATTTCAGATATTCCTCCTCGTCCTTGAATAGTTTTTCCTGTTGCACCTTGGCTGACTGAACTCTGCGTAGAACCATCTCGTCCTTGTTAGTTAGGCCTAGCGCGCCCTGCCACACTTCGATAGCGGCAGCGAGTTGCTTTTTTTCAAAATGCTTGTTGCCTTCACGCATCGCTTCCTCGAAACGGCGCTCGCACTCCTGAATTTCCTGCGCAATTTCCTGGTCCAACTCTTTAATCATAGGATCTGCACTGTATTGCTTCACCTGTTGCAATACCTCGGCGGCCTCGTAAGGCTTTCCGTTTTCCAGAAAAGATTTGGCCTGTTCCGCCTTCATATCTACCACCTGCATGATGCGGTCGTGGATTTCTTTGTCTTTATGTGGCACACCGCCGAGCCCTTTTTTCCATGCGCGTACGGCTTCGCTATAGCGCCTTTGCTCAATCAGATTATCGCCCTCGTCAAGAAGGTCTTTCAATTTTGTTTCCACGACGGGGATATCTTGCTCTGAAACGGCAGCGACCGATGTCTCGACTTTGGCTGTAGCCGGTGCCTCGATTTTGGCAGCAGTAGTGGCCGGTGCCTCGATTTTGGCAGCAGTAGCGGCCGGTACCTCGACTTTGGCTGCGGCAGCGGCCGGTACCTCGGCCTCGGCTGCAGGTTTTGCCGGCGTTTTTCCCGTTATTTCTTGGCTGGCGGGTAAAGCTTGCGGCGACGTAGGGGTAAATATCACTTTCACTACGCGTGTTGCCAGCCCGTCGTGTACATTGTGCAGAACAGAGATTACCTCCTGGATGTTGTGCGGGCGTTGGTGCGGATCCTCTTCAAGACATCGCATTAACAGATTCTCTAATTGCGGAGGCACATCCTGACGGATAGCTGACACTTTTTGTAGTGGATAACCAGGAAAAATATTGACCAGCATTTCGTACAACAGTGCAGCAAGAGAAAACAAATCTGCCTGCACCATAGGTTTCGTATCCTGTTTCCTCAGTTCCGGTGGTTGGTATATCTGGCGTTCTGTAAAAACAGCCAATTCTTTCCAAAAACGGTTGGGCTGCAGATAATAAATACCGAAATCGCTCACTTTCACCTGGCAGGACGAAGCCGTAGAAATCAACAAAATATTGTCAGAGTGCAATAAATAATGACCGGAATGCTGGTGGAGAAAAGCCAACCCCTGACATATTTGTAGCGCCACATCGCAGACTTCGGTAAGTGACAGATACTGTGACTGTGCGTGCCGTGCCCTGAGCCTATGTGTAAGTGATGTCCCTTCAATATATTCCATGGTATAAAAATATAGTGTGTTTTGCTTCCAGAAATCTTTGATCCTGACAATGTTGGGATGGTCCATATCCTGAATGATACTGAGGTAATCAATAAACATGTTAAGTTGTTCTTCATCATCCAGTAGCATATATGGCAAAATCATCTTCAAAGCAAACAAAGCCTTGTTCATCTCAAAATCTTTTACCAGGTATACCACCCCGACACTACCTAGTCCCAAAAGGTCGACAATCTCATAGCGGTTGTGAGGTCCTACCCGATTGCCTGGTTGCAAATGAATCAGTTCGGCTTCCTCAAAAGGAATATTGTGTATTTTGGCCAGAGTATGAAAATCTAATTTCCCCATAACAGAGAAACCTCCACCATCTGCGCACGCCACTATATCCGAGGGCTTGCTTTTTACATATTTTGTAAATTCAGCATCTGACGTTCATATAACTTGCGATATGTCTCACTCTTTTGCAGTAGTTCGTGATGGACGCCGAAAGCCTCCAATGCCCCTTCATGCAGTACAAGGATACGATCCGCTTTTTCGATAGTCGAAAAACGGTGGGCAATGATGAATGTAGTACGCCCTTGAACAAACTTTTCGAGGGCCTGTTTAATATAAAATTCGCTTTCTGCATCCAGATTAGCCATTGCTTCGTCCAAAATAAGAATTGTGGGGGCACGGAAAACGGCACGTGCGAGCGCCACACGATGTTTTTGTCCACCGGACAGGTCTATGCCGCCTTCGCCGTACAGCGTTTCATATCGCTGTTGCATAGTATCAATAAAGGGATGAGCGTACGCAGCCTGTGCTGCTTCCAGCACCTTGTTATCTAAGATACCTTTGTTGTGGCAGACAATATTGGATAGCAACGTATCGTTGAACAGGATGGCTTCCTGTGTCACAAGACCTATTTGTGTGCGCAGACTGGCAAAAGTCGCTTCACGGATATCCACGCCGTCGAAAAGAATTCGTCCCTGCTCAGGATCATAGAAACGCAGCAACAAAGAAACGAGGGTACTTTTACCTGATCCGGAAGGGCCAACGATGGCTATGTTTTCCCCGTGCCGTACGCAAAAGGAAATATTACGCAGTACCTGTACGCCGGGTTGATAGGAAAAGGTGACATTATGGAACTCGATCGTTTTGGTAAGCGGCGGCAAAACCACGGCATTGGTTTTTTCCTGAATATCCGCTACCTGGTCCATCAAGGTGAACAGGCGTTCGCCGGCGGCGCTGGCGGTATTCATGCGATTGTTGAATTCGGCCAGCTTGCGAATCGGATCGAACAACGCGGCCAGGGCGGCATAGAAGGCACAAAATTCGCCTTTACTCATCTCTCCCAAAAAGATCATATGCGCCGAGATCATCAACATACCGACACCGCCCAATGTGACCAACACTTCCATCGCAGGGTTAGTACATGCCTCAGCCATTATTACTTTCATCTGATAACGGAACAACTTTTTATTTTTTTGTGCGAATTTTTCTTGCAGGTAGTGTTCCATCAGGTATGCCTTGACGATTTTCATGCCATGGAAAGTTTCCTGCAAAATTGTCAGGATATTGCCTTGTTCGGTAAGCCCTTTCTTGGCTCCACGTTTCACTTTTTTGCCAAATGTTTTGATGAAAAAGAGCGCCAGCGGCAGCACGCCTGCAGAGAGCAGTGCCAGTTTCCAGTTGATGATAAACGCCAGCGTGAGACATGCCACCGCTTTCAAAGGTTCACGTAGCCCTTTGCTCAAAACCGCCTTGTACCCTTGCGACAGAGTGGTAAGGTCGTTCATGAAATGAGCCGAGACATGGTTGGCGCCTTCTTTGCCAAAAAAACCGAGAGACAGACGATTGACCCGCATAAACAGCTCGTTTGAAATATCCATGGTAACCTTATAAGTAAGGTACCCGGACAGGTATTCCTGGCAAAAACGCAGGACGTTTTTGAGTATGGTAATGACCAGCACCAGGGCGAGGAAAAAATACAGCATGCGGTAGATGTCGCCCTGCATATACTGTTTGAGCAGATTGCTCAACCATACGCCAAAGCCACCTAGCTGCGGTAATGTCTTTTCGATCAGTGAACTTTCGCCACCGAACAAAATGTCTCCGAGCGGCTGGATCATTCCCAGTGTACCGAAATGAAACAACGAAATCAAGACCGACAACACCAGGCACGAGATGAACAAACCGAAATAGCGACGCAAGTAGAGAAAACTACGTGCATAGATATACCAGTTGCTATCCGGCGGTTTGTGCGGATTGGGTCTAACCAACTTTTTCTCCTATTTTACGACATTGTCAAAGTACTCGCCGACGAATATGTATGATGTTAATATTATAACGAATAGAGCCAGTAAAGCAAGAAAAACCCAATGCAAATTGACCAGTACATGTAATCGCGCATCACTCCCAAAACACTCTTCTACAGCACGACTCGCCATCGGGGAGGGCGCATTCGGTTGTGACAGAGACTTTACCGTCTAGCGCACTGTTGATGTAAAGAACGACCTTGGTAAACCAGGTATCGCAGCCGATTTTATCGAGATGCGCCAGTCCCGCCTTCTGGTGCCAGTCCCACCAGGGGCAGGCACTATGGTGCACAATCGCTTTCTGGCCTTCCAGGATGAGCGAGGCGTCTTCGCCCATGGCCACGCTGCTCTTGACGATGAGACTTGCGATCTGGGAAGCCAGCGGGGCATCGCGGTTGAGTATTTTGAGATAAGACTCGGCCGTATCCTTGGCCACCTCGTCCCAGTAAGTGAGGACGAGCCGGCTGACGTCACAAGTAGGGTCTAACCGCTTGACAGTGCGAATCCATTCAAAATGAGAAGCGCGGTGGATTTTGAGCAACAGCTTGTACCTGGCTTCGTTGGGGAAGGTTTTGGCCAAATCTTCTTGTTTGTTTGTTTCTACTGACATGATGCTCTCCCGTTCAACTTTGCCTGACCGGCATGCGCTCTGCCGTGGTCGCCGTCTGTCCCAGTTGTTGCAGGCCGAAGCCGTCGAATATCCGCGACAATACCTGTCGCCACTGGATTTCGTCTTTGGTGGTGGGCGTGGCGAAAACGCCAACCTGGCCGAACATCCGCTTCTTGAGTTCGATGCCAGTTTCTGTGTCCATAGCAAAGCTGATCTTGGCCACGTCGCTCAACTGGTAGCCGTTGAGATGTCTGGCTTTCGAGCCGATGGCGCGGCGCATGGCCTGATCCAGAGAGACCGGCTGGATTTCGTTGCGGTGTTTGTAAAGAAAGTAGTTGAGAGTGGTGGTGGGAATCTTGAGGAAAGTGGCGATCTCTTTCTTGGTGGCGAGCTGGTTGCCGAGCGAGCCGGTGAAACCGAACTCCTTGAGCAGCTCTACCGCATCCAGATAGTTTTTTTGCGCGGTTTTCTGGACTTCGGGGATAAAGCCGCATGCTTCTTTGATTGCGGCATCCAGCGCGGTGCGGACGAGGGCGCCCATTAAAAAAACACATCTTTTCCCAATATGCTCTTGTGCTTCGCGGAGACGGTCGCTGGCCAATGCAAAGGCATAAGCGCGAACGAGATTTTCAATAATGTGGCTGCTATAAACTACTATTTTTCTACCTTGGTATGGGCTATTTTTAGCCACCACTTCTACCAAGTTAGCCGCCATGCTCAAACCATTATCAATAAATGGTTCCAGCGTTTTTTGAGGCCAGTTAACCGCCATGCTCTGCAAAGATTTATGGTGCATCCCTAACAAATCCGCAGTTCCTCTTTCGCTCATCACTGCGGTTGCGTTATCCAACACATAGCCATCGCAAATAATGCCAGGTATCAATTTTACCTGGCCGTAATAAACTGCTTTTTGCTCTGACATAAGGCCCTCCTTAAAAAATTCTGGTTTTCTTCAACATACTGTGGCTTTTGAGCAACAGCTTGTACCTGGCTTCGTTGGGGAAGGTTTTGGCCAAATCTTCTTGTTTGTTTGTTTCTACTGGACTTCTCCCGCACACGATGCGCTCCTTTCTGAATGTTCTTCGCGTTGGGCAGGCGTGGCACTTGGCGTACTCCTGGCTATAATTTTTTCCAGAGCCGGCGGGATCGTTGCGCCGTACACTTGCCGTGCCTGCTCTAGCGAGACGATGCCGTTCTTTGCTTCCTCCAGCACCTTGGGCTTAGGTCTTTCCAAAGGATTCCCATAGCCGCCGCCCCCACCGGCTTCTTGCACATAGAGTGTGCCTGCCGGGATATTTTTTACCATGTCTTTGGACGTGCAACGATAGGTCTTGCCATCAGGGTAGTGCAGGCTGATGAAATTGAGCGAACCAGATTTGCCGCCAAAAAGGCCGAACGGCGCTTCCACGTCTCCATCGCCGAAAGTGACCAGGTGCGTCCCTTCGCCGCCCAGGCGAATTTTTGTCTCTACCCCCAGCCCACCGCGCCATTTCCCTGCGCCGGCAGAGTCGCAGAGGTATTCGTGTTTGACCAGATGATGCGGGGTCTGCTGCTCGAACATCTCATAATCTTGATCGAGAATACCGCCAGACGCATCAATCATGCCGATGTGGTCGTAGCCGTCAGTGCCTTGCATGGCGCCTGAGCCGCCTTTGAGACCCATGAAGCAAATATCAACATAGGTATCTTTTTTGCGTGGGTCCACTCCACTCGTCAGGGAACAAAGAAGCTGGTTCCAGGCCGCAGTCACTCTGTCCGGCAGCACCGGTGACAGAGCGCGGATGATGGCGTCGGCATTGGGCGGGCACAGGTGATTGCCGAAGGTGGTCGCGGCCGGAAAAGCGGCATTGAGCAAGGTGCCCTCAGGGATAACGATCTTGATCGGCTGCACCATCCCCTCGTTGTGCGGGATGTCGCTGTTTACCATCTGCAGGAAAGTGAGTGTGGTGGCCGAGGCCGAAGATGTGTACGTGCCGTTGACAAAGCCATTGGTCTGAGGATCGGTCTTGCTATAATCGAAAGTGATGCTGCGGCCGGCGACTGTGATGGCGACCCTGATCTTGTACTGTGAACCCGGAGTCTTCCCATCGAAGTAAACCGTTGACTCACCGCAGTATGTACCCTGGGGAATTTTAGCAATCTCTTCTTCCATCATCTGGCGCGTGGCGGCAAAGAGATACTCTTTGTGCGCCGCGAACACATCTACGCCGTATTTTTTCAGGAGTGCCTGGAAACGCCGTTCGCCTACGGTACACGCGCCCATCTCGGCCTTCATATCCTCCTCGACAATTTTTAAGCGGATGTTGGCGAAAATTAGATTCCAGACATCTTTCCTGAGTTTACCTTTTTCGTAAACTTTGATCGGCGGAATCCGTAGCGCCTCCTGCCAGACTTCCGTAGCGCCTGGATTATAGCCGCCGCGCACCGCACCGCCGATATCCGCCTGGTGACCCTTGGCCGCGGCCCAGCCGACAAGTCTGTCTTCCAGGAAGATGGGCTTGAACACCGCCACATCGTTATTCTGGTTGCCCAGCGAAAAGACATCGTTGTGAAAAAAGAC
>JAGVGO010000245.1 GCA_020057085.1 Planctomycetota bacterium
CCTCCCCTGGGAACATTGCTAAATGAGCATTTCAAACCAATTGCCCAGGGGAGGGCGGGCAAAAAATCTGTCTTTCTTTTATTTCCAATAATGTCTAATTATAACGAGTTGTCTCTGTAACATGCTATGTATAAAAAGCTTGTAGTCGCAGGCTTTATGCCTGCGCGAATGTACAAAATGCTGCCGTGAACGCGGGCGTAAAGCCCGCGACTACACGGGCTTATCACGCAAAAACAAAGTTGCCGCGAAGCGGTTATGTTCTAATCGGGTAATTCTTCATTTACCATCACATAAGAAAGGAAATAGTATGGCGGGAAATTTTTTGCGTTATCTCTCTTTATTGCTGTGTGGCACAGTATTGCTGCTGTCGCAGATCGCTTGTGAAATGACAATGGACAAAGAATTCGTCACCGTGACCGAGGCAAACAACAAGGGCGAAGTACATATATTGAAAGGCGGATTTTTTACCATCCGTCTCAAATCACAGGCGGGTACTGGCTATCAATGGGAAATCGTCAACTACGACAAGGTACAGCTTGCCTCTCTTGGTTCACCGGAAAACGAATCGGCGGGCGAGCCACTGGTAGGTGGTACACAGTACCAGGTATTTCGTTTCCGTGCCAAAAATCTTGGTACCAGTACGCTGGAATTACAATATCAGCGGGCCTGGGAAAAAGAAATTCCGGCGGCCAAAAGCTACTCAATTACGGTGCATGTCGTGAATAAACACTAGTTTGTTAAGGAGCGAGTCTTGGACGAATTCAAATTTTATCGGTTGTCTGGCAAAGCCAGTTTTGTCGGAGTATTGATGGGACTCTTGTTTAGCACACTTGTAGCTATTCCTTGCTCATTCGTGTACGCCTATGCTGTCCGCTACATTCCTATCATTTATGTCAACTTCCTCATTTCTTTCGGCTATGTGTTTGTGGCCGCCCTGATTTACAAAATCGGTGAAAAGATGGGACACAACCGCAACCGCATGATCTCTTTTGTCGGTACCGTGGTGGCGTGTACATTTTGCCTCTACCTGGCGTGGGCTGCCTTTGTCGCAGTGTTGAGCAAAGAGTTGAATATTTTCTGGGTACTGATACAGAATCCGCAAGTCTTGTGGGAGTGCATTCATCGGCTCGTGCAGAGCGGCTGGTTCAGCATCGGCTCTTCCAAAGAGACTGTGAGCGGTATTTTCTATGCCGTGCTGCTCGTCATCGAGGCGTTATGCTATTTCTGGATATTCATCGCCATAGGTATGCTGGAAGCCGAAGCCATCTATTGCGAGCGGTGCAGCAAATGGCTCGACAGCAAACTACTGCCCGGCTCTATTGATATCGCCCTGGAAAACGACATGCTGCGCACCCGCGATATGGCTACCATGGACTGGCTGCCGCGTCTCACCCTGGTTGACCCTTTCCCTGACAATGCTACCTACATCCAGTTGCATAGCACTGCCTGCGACAATTGCAACGATTTGTACATGCTCACCGCGAAAAAACTGCAGGTGTCCAAAAACAAGGAAGGCAACCTGGAAACAAAAGAAAGTATGCTATTCCAGAATCTGCTCATAAACAAGAAAGACACGGAAGAACTCTTGCGTCGTCTGGCGGAGGCGGAAGTCAACAGACAAAAAGCAGCCGAGCAAAAACTGGCGGCCGAGCAAAAACTGGCGGCCGAAGCAGCGGCTAAGACACCCACACCGCCCGCCGATAAGGCATAGAAGGAACCAGCCGGCCGGGGGGGGGTCGGTTTTTTCAAACGGAATAGCCAACACTGGCTATTCCGCTCTTGCAGAAGCGGGGATAAGAGTATGTTGCAGCGCTATAAGACCAATTGCAAATGTGGCAATTCTATCGAGGTGGAGTTCAAAATCGGCAGCAATGGGCTACAGATTTATTGCCAATGCGGTGAACTCCTGGTGGAGTATTTGCAAGACAAAGCAGAGACGGTATTCGACAGTCTGAACACTACCTTTCAGGCGGCGGAGCAAGAAAATAACCAAGCTGCGGTAAAGCCAGGCAATAAAGATATTACCAAGGAAATGACTGAGCAATTGGGCAAAACCGGCCGTCAGTTTGGCGAGTATAGCATCATCAAAGAACTGGGCAAAGGTGGCATGGGCAAAGTTTATCTTGCCCATAACAACTCTAACGGCGAGAAGCTGGCGCTCAAAGTGTTGAATAAAATTGACGACGCCGAGATGATACGCTATTTCATCCGCGAAGCGCAGATGCTTGTCGAACTGAACCATCCCAATATTGTCAAGATCAAGGGGCAGGGCAACCACAACAGGCATCCCTATATTGCGATGGAATATGTGATAGGCAAAACTCTGGCTGAACTGGTAGCGCAGAATGGCCCGCTGCGCCCGGTTTCTGTAGCGCAGGTAACTTTTTATGTGCTGGCGGCCTTGGAATATGCAGCACAAAAGAAAATAATTCACCGCGATATCAAAGCCGCACAATATTTTCGTCACTAACAATGGCACCATTAAGCTCATAGATCTGGGGTTGAGCAAGGTATTGGATGACTCTTATCAACTGAGCAAAACAGGGCAAATGATGGGTACGCCATTCTATATGCCACCAGAACAGATGGAGAATGCCAAAAATGCCGATTATCGCAGCGATATCTATGCCGTAGGTGCTACCATGTTCCATCTTCTCTGTGGCAAGCCTCCTTATGTCGAATACGCCGGTGATATTTGAGTATGCCTGGTACAGTAGCAATTCCAGCAGCCAGACGCATGATGTCGGGCAGAAGCAACAAAATGCGTTCGGCTTGTATGACATGAGCGGCAATGTTTGGGAATGGTGTCAGGACGGGTGGCACGATAGCTACAATAACGCTCCTACAGATGGCAGTGCATGGGATACCCCTATTGGCTCGTACCGCGTGCCTCGGGGCGGTTCGTGGTTCAATTTTGCCCAGTACTGCCGGTCGGCGTATCGTCGCAGCATCTCGCCGGGCGACCGTGGCGGCGATTTGGGGTTTCGTCCCGTAGGTCGCTAAAATATGGCTATCGTGTGCAGGTTACTCTATGCTCTATTACCATTTTACCCTGTACAGTATTTTTTGTAGGGACTGGAGGATGGGCTATCCTGGTCATTCTGTAAATCCAGTAAATCCTGGTTCAGAGCGATAGACTCTTCCCGCATTGCCTACTCCGTTTCCAATTCCTTTGCACTGACGACGGCGACTTTGTGGCCGTGTAAAAATTCCAGCGCATTGTCGGAAAAGCCGTTCTTGGCGACCATGAACGGCGCGAGCTGTTTGAGACCACGGAATTTTTTGAGGTATGCGAGCGAGGCCAGGAATTTTTTGGCCTGCGCGAGCGTCACTTTGCCATTTTGGTTCTTAACCTCGACCGCGAGGTAAAGCGCCGCCTCGCCGGTTGCCTTGGCCTTGCCTTGTTTCCCTGCCTTGCCAATCTTCCCATTGCCTGCCTTGTCGTTCTTGCCTGCGCCGGCGCGCGTGTTCACGCCCTTGCGCGTTGCGGGTACGAGCGCATCGAGCTGGCACTTGCCGCGCACGATGACGCTCTCGACCTCGCCGAGCAACTGGTAGTCGCCGAATTTCCACACGCCCAGTTTTATCTTTTCGCGCACTACTTCCTCAAATGCCATGCCCTTGGCAAAATTGACCTGGCCTTGTATGCTCCTGGTCTTGTGGTCGAGGTGATCCACCGACTGCTCCAGCCCTTGTAACCGAGCTTCGATCAACGCAAAAATTTCGGCATCCGCCTGTTCGTCCGTCATCTGTTGCGGCAGCAACTTGGTGCACAACTTGGGCAATACCAGGCGCAAGATCGGATCCAGGATTTTGCTCACCATGCGAAAATCGGTATGGATGAGGTCAGCCTTTTCCAGTTGTTCCACTTTTTTTTCGATCAAAGGCACCGCTACCTTGAGTACCTGGGCGATCTGTTCGGGATAAGTGTCCTTGGGGTTGTCGAGGACATAGCGCAGCACCTCGAAGGTAAGGCCCTTGCGTTTGGACGGGTTATCGTTCAAGGCAATCAGGTTATAGCGGAAATGGTCATGCCAGAATTTAAACAGTTCGCCTCTGAGATGCAGCGCCTCGAAGTCGAACGCCGCGCGCAAATCTTTGGCGCTGGCAAAACTCTTCTCTTTGCCTTTGTACTTGCGGTAGTCGGTGTCGCGGCTGAACAGTGTCAGGATATAGTACGGATGGCCGCCGACCAACTGGTAGACATCGCGGGCGATGTTCGGGTAAGCCTGCCATTCTTGAGTGGTAATCACCTTGTCAACCAGCTCTAAAGCTTCGTCTTTCTCCAGTGGATCGAAGCTGCGGCGCGAAACGCGGTTGGACATTGGCAGAGTAACGAACTCCTTGGCCAGCATGGTCACTTTGGAGCCGCTGAGAAAAGTCCAGATGCGTGGGTCTTTCACCACCTCGACAATGCTCCCCTGGCTGCGTTCTACCTCACCCTTCTCGTTGACGAGCGAAACCACCATCTCCTGCGCCTCGTCGAGGATGAGAAGAGCATGCAGTTTGAACTCGTTGATTAAGCCAATAATGATGCGCAACGCCACCTTGATTTTTTCCGAACCGTCGGCCGTGGCGACTTCGCTCTGATAATAGCGCCAATCATTCAAAGCATATGTAGCGACACGCACAGTGGCCTTGTTTTTTTTCAAGAGTCGCAAGCACTCCAGCAATTGCGCGATGTCTTTTGCTTGCGCAATATCGGGTCGCTTCAACATAAACCCGACAGCCTGGCGAATGAAAGTAAAGGCCATTTGATCGGCCACCTTGGCAAGGAGCTTCTTACGTTCGTCTTCCTCGTAGTCGAAGGTGAAGTAGAACGGCATGACTTCATCTTGCTCCCAGAAAGCGACATTGAAGCAACGGGCCAGCCAGGCGGTCTTGCCGACCTTGCGGTGGCCGAGATAGGCGTGGTTGGTGCGGCCATTGTGTTTCGCCAGTTCATAAAGGCCATACCAGAAATCGTCGAAATCGAGTTTCCTGCCGCAAAACAGATAGTCTAACGGTTCTGAAACAATACACTCTCGCTGCTTGTAGAAATCAGGCCGGGTGTCGCGTGTGACTTGCATACCGCTCTCCTTTTTATCCAATGCCGAAGTAGTTACACTAGTCATTGTACACCAGAAACATACGTTTGGCAAGGAGAAAATGGGTCAGAAATTTCATTGCTTTGCCACAGCGATTTGGCATAATGAAAGTGGCGATAGTCGCTACAATCCAAGTAAGCCAAATTCGTGGTAAGCATATGGCATAACCGTGGAGGTGAGATATGGCGAAGGACCAACCGAACTTGCAACAGTGGATCCAACAACAAATCGCTGAAACTATTGCGATCAAACAAAAGATGGCCGAAAGCTGTAGCGGCGTGCTGCTCGATGTCAGCGACAAGATGATTCACTGCCTGCAACACGCAGGAGTCATTTATCTCTGTGGCAACGGCGGCAGTGCCTGCGACGCTGAACATGTCGCCACCGAACTCGTAGGTCGTTACCTGCGCGAACGACGCCCTCTGCCGGCGGTCGCACTTACCACAAATACTGCACTCTTGACTGCATTGGCCAATGACTATGACTACTCCCAGGTGTTTGCCCGTCAGGTGCGCGCCAGCATGAACAAGAACGACATCTTGGTCGCTATCAGCACGAGCGGCAAGTCAGCCAACGTCATCAACGCCGTCCTCGCCGCGCACGAGTTGGGCGCCTTTACCATCGGTTTTACAGGCGTGCCGGGACAACCACTTGCTTCCCATACAGACCTTTGCCTGTGCGTGCCCTCCACCAGCACCCCGCGCATCCAGGAAGCACACATCGTCGCCTGGCACATCATCTGCGACTTGATCGAACAGGCTTTCCTGCCTGCTTGAGGCTCGTGGAACCCATTGTCCGATAACTCCGACAAAAAATTCAAGTTTCACAGAAGAGAGGACTATGTGGCAGGAAACTTATGACATTATCGTCGTCGGCGGCGGCCACGCCGGGTGTGAAGCGGCACTTGCCGCCGGCCAGATGGGCATGAAGACAGTACTCATCACCATGGATATTGACCGTATCGGCCAGATGTCGTGTAATCCATCCATCGGCGGCATCGGCAAGGGACACATGGTGCGAGAGATAGACGCTCTGGGCGGGGCCATGGGCAAGGCCATTGACGCCACCGGCATTCATTTCAAGATGCTGGGACTGAGCCGCGGACCGGCCATTTATGGGCCACGCGCGCAAGCTGACCGCAAGGCGTACCAAAAGTTCATGCTGCAGCTTCTGGAAAATGCGCCCAATGTATCGCTGCGCCAGGAACGCATCGAAAAACTCCTGGTCAAGGACGACAAAATAGAAGGCGTGGCCGGGCTTTGTGGCATCACCTACCTGGCCAAAGCGGTGATTCTCACCACCGGCACGTTCCTCAACGGGCTTATCCACGTCGGTCTCAATCATTACCCCGGCGGTCGCGCCGCCGAACCTGGCTGCATCGGTATCTCCCGCGATCTGGCTGAACTGGGGCTGGAAATCAAACGGCTCAAGACCGGTACCCCGCCCCGATTACACGGCAAGAGCATTGACTATACCGTCTGTGCGGCACAACAGCCGGACGCAGTGCCGCGGCCTTTTTCTTTCCGCAACAAAAAAATCGAGCGACCGACGGCAATCTGTTATCTCACCCACACCAATCCGGAAACACACCGTATCATCAGGGAAAGCCTCGACCGTTCTCCGTTGTACACAGGCATCATCAAAGGCACAGGCGTACGCTACTGCCCTTCGCTCGAAGACAAAGTGGTGCGGTTTGCCGACAAGGAACAACACCAGGTATTCCTTGAACCGGAAGGGCTTGACACCTGCGAGGTCTACCCAAACGGCATTTCTACGTCACTTCCTGCCGATGTGCAACTGCGTTATGTGCATTCGATCCGCGGGCTGGAGAAAGCAGAAATCGTGCGTTTTGGTTACGGCATCGAATACGATTTCGTCCCGCCTACCCAGATTTATTCCACTCTCGAAACCAAGCGTATCAGCGGCCTCTATCTGGCGGGGCAGATCAATGGTACCACCGGCTATGAGGAAGCGGCGGCGCAGGGGCTTTTGGCGGCAGTCAACGCCGTGCGCAAGTTGCGCGGTGAGGCGACGGTGATCCTGCGCCGTGCAGATGCTTACCTTGGCGTGCTCATAGATGATCTGGTGACGCGCGGCACGACGGAACCATATCGCATGTTTACTTCGCGCGCCGAGCATCGCATTTTGTTGCGGCAGGACAATGCCGACCGCAGGCTCACTCCGCTTGCCTACGAGGTCGGTCTGGTGTCGCGTGCCGTCTATGAAGAGCTGCTCGACAAGGAGGCCAAAATCAAGGAACTCACCACCCTGTTGTGGCAGACACGCAACGATAACCAGCCTTTGGCTAAAATATTGCGTCGTCCGGAAGTCGCCTGGCAGGAACTGTGCAAAGTGGACAGCCGCCTCTTGCCGTGGAATGCTTACCCCGAGGTCGTCGAACAGGTGGAAATCGAGATCAAGTACGAAGGATACCTGCGCCGCCAGGAGCAGGAAATCAAAAAGTGCGAAAAAATGGAAAATTTGCGGCTACCCGGCGACCTCGACTACCATACTGTACCACAACTCAGGCGTGAAGCGAAAGAAAAGCTCACACGCCATCGGCCTCTTTCCATAGGCCAGGCTGCCCGCATCGAAGGAATCGCCCCGGCCGATATTTCGTTGTTGCTCGTCTACCTGGCACAAAGCCAGTACCGGCAGGAGTTCATTCTGCCAGAAGGTAAAACCGACGAGGCGGCAGCAGAGATACCTCCCGACAATCCATTTTCGGGCGAAGAATAAAGGTCGCTTCTAGTCGCTCTTATTTCGCCTCCAGCAATTTTTCGATCTCAGGTGCAATTTTGTCAGGCTCGGTCTGCGGAGCGAAGCGGCTAACCGGCTTGCCGTTCTTGTCAATGAGGAATTTGGTGAAGTTCCATTTGACGGCGTCGGTGATGAGTCCGGGTGCGTTTTGCGTAAGAAAACGGTAGAGCGGGGCAGCGTTCTTGCCGTTCACTTCGATTTTCTCGAACAGAGGGAAAGTTACGCCAAAATTGGCCTGACAAAATTGTTGGATTTCCTGCGCTGAGCCTGGTTCCTGGCTGCCGAACTGATTGCACGGAAAACCCAGGATGACAAAACCACGCTCTCGGTATTTGTCGTATAGAGCCTGCAACCCTTTGTATTGTTTGGTAAAACCGCACTTGCTGGCAACGTTGACAATGATTAGCACCTGACCATGGTAGTCGCCAAGAGATTTTTCCGCGCCGGTAATGGTTTTCATCTTGAACTCGTGGACAGACACTGCCATAACTTTCTCCTCGGTTTCATTATCGGCCACCAGCCAGTAAGCTGCACTTGTAACGATGGCGAGCAGCAACAATGTGATAGCGATCATTTTGCGGTGTTTCATGTAGTTCTCCTTACTATTGTAATTCTTGCTCCGGTATGCTATATTTTAGATTATACCCTAATTTTGACCAAGCTACCAGTAGGAGAAAAAACAGCCATGCAAGCGGCATCCCGACATTACTATCGTGCGGTCGTCTGGCATTATGTGGCCAATGATGCACAAAAGGCCATTGACGAACTGTACCAGGCATTGTTCATCATGCCTGAGCATCCGGCAGCGACAGCTCTTGCCAGACAGATAGGGCGGCCAATACCAAAAAATGTAGCGATGCCATCCCGCGCATCTCTACCATCGCTGCGCGAGCTAGATATCGCCAACCTGCTTGCGCTCCTGGAACAGGGCGAGCAAGACTTGTTTTTACTCTCTTTTCTGTCGCGCGAAGAGATCAGCGATTTTGTGCTGCGCCAGATCGACTGGGAGGAATGGTTGCAGAGCCTGGGCGATTTTAGCAAAAATACCGACCGCATCTGGTATTGCCTGCTCAAACACAACCACGATGTGGCGTTTACCTTGTGGCAGCAAGATTATCGGGAAATACGCGGCGCTCCGGTAGCCTATTTCCAGATTGCCTATATGCTGCAACATCGTCAGGACTGGGCACAGGCTGAATCTTACCTGCGCTTGCTCTTGGAGTTTGGCGGGGTATACCGAGAAGCGACTATGCGCATGTTGCTGCAACTTACGCAACGCAAATTCGCTTCGCTTGCGGAGATAATCCCTGTGCATGCGATGTCCGGCGAAGAGATGTTGCGCATGGCTTATATCCTACAAAATTCCTGGGACAGCCATACCCTCGTCAAATTGCTCCGCTCGTTGCCGAAGAGTCTCCATACTGTACAGCAACATCTCTTGTTCGCCACGCTGGCGGCCAGCGAAGGACAGCCAGCGCCGGCCATGCGCGCCCTCTCGCAAGCCCTTGCCGGTAAAGCGTACCAGGAACTAATGGACTGGCTACGCCATAACACATGGACGCCCGCTGAGTCGCACACCCGACGTTTGCTGCACAGATTCAGCAAAAAATTACGCGGCCAAGAACTGCTGCCGCTCGCTACCATGTTGCAAGAGAGCGCCCCTGACTGGGCCGGCAAATTATTGCACCGGGCCGGTCAACACATGAACGATAAGGGGCTTATCTATCTTGGCAAAGCCATCTGTTGCTTCTATATGGCTGTCGCAGCTCAAGCCAGTTGGCGTGCCTACCGCAGTCGCAAATATTTTTTTCAGTTTTGTGACCTCTTGAGCAAGGCCGATACAAACGATCCGGCGCTTAAATCCAGCATCATGGCATGGCAAGGCAAACTCTTGTATCAGGAGGGGCAGTATAGCAAGTGCAGCGAATTCTTGAGTCAGGCACTCGCTCAGTTCCCTGCCTCTGCAGAGTTGCAGGAGACTGTACGCCAGTTGGCACGCAATACATGCCCAGTTTGTGCGTCACCACGCCAGGAAACAGAAACCTGTAAAGAGTGCGGTTATCGCCCGCTCTCCATGTTCGCCTGTGAACACGGACAATTACACTGGCAAGGAGAGCAGTCCTCATTTCCAGTAGCTTGGGCATTAGTGACAAGCGATTCACTCGTCTATGCGAGCGATCACCCGGTACACCTCATCGTATGGTCACCGTACGCCGGTGAAGCGAGCATTCTTTTTTGCCAAAACGGCACAACGGTACGTGAAAAAAAAGCGACGTTGCGCGCTGGCCTCAACGTGTGGCGAGAAAATCCGTTCTTCTGCGGCATGTACGAAGTGGCGGTCATCCCCCCTTTCGGCAGTGCCAACCACCACTGGTTTCTCGTCGGCAAGAAAGGGGCTGGCCTTGCCGTGCAAACACAGGTCAATGGGAGAGAGGCAGAGCGCACACTGACCGTGCGCTGCACCGATGCGTGGGGGTTTCCGCTGCAAAAAAAAACATGGCTCTCCAGTGTAGCGGCAGGGGGCGAGTCGTTGTCCATCGAAGCACGGCGGGAAGTTTTTCTTGCCGCCGACACCATTGCCGCCTCCTGGCCGCTCCCTGAACATCCCGACCTGGTAAATTCTCTGGCGTGGCCACGCTGGTTGTGTCTGCATAGTGAGGGCGCTGCACCAATGGCATGTGTGGTTGCCGGCTACGCTCACCTTGCTGCCCGAGATTATATCACCTCGATCCTGGCATCCTGGCGTGCCAGATATGCTCGTCTACCTGTGTTTCTGGAACAAAACGGCGAGCGGTTTTTTTGTAAATTTGCTACCCCACAGCAACAAGCGATCATCGCCACCGCACCTTTGGGTGATCATGCAGCGACGGTAATCCGGCGTACACCACTGGATAAAGGCGAGGCTCTTTCCGTTACTTTGCCAGCCATGTTCAATGCCGTTTATGTCGGCACTACCCGTTTTTATCCGGGACATGTCTGCCAGGAAGCCGGCATGGAACTGTGTGGTATCCTCGCCAATCCTTCTCTGACTTGCAGTCTGGAAGTAGAAAAACGAGTAGCACCGGCCAGCACGTTCGCCGTTACCATCCGCGCCAACCGCCCGGCACAGGTGGTACTGTTTTCGTGGGCAGCACGTGAAGCTCTTTATTTTTCGCTTGCGTCACATGCACTACGGCAAATGTCCGCTGCCAGAGGTAAACCAGCCCAGGCTGGTGCGGCATCGTCCGCCGACGATCAAGACGCAGAACTTCCACCTGCGGTACCTGAGAAAACCAAGGAGAGCCAACGCCAGAACGACTGGCAGCAAGTGCAAGTCAGCGGCAGCGCACGTTTTTTACACATGTACGAAGGCTGGGTTGAAAACCACGTTACCCTGCAGCTCGATGCTCGCCCCGACATCGGACAGCAGCAGCTCATATGCGTGGTAAGTGATGGCCAGTTCGTGGCGGAAGAGGTGGCCAGTATCGCTGTCGAGCCACCTGCTTACACCGAACTGGACGTGCCTGCCGCCATTTTGCCTGGCGACTATCTGAAGACAAAACTCACCTTTGCCGCCAGCCAGGCCACTCGCCTGCAAATCCGCTCCTGGAGCGCAGGTGTATGGTACGACAAAGAAGTAGATGGTAAGGGCTATGTGCCCCTTACCATCGCCGGCCCTGACACAATCGAGGTGAAGCTGGGTGACTGGGAAAAACGGTATGAGCTGCGCCCTCTTACGACACAGTCATTGCAACACAATATGTTACATTGTCTCACTGCCGGCATGTGCTGGGACTGCGGGCCGCTCACGCTCTATCCGGATACCGTAACCCTGGCCGAAGAAACAGTGCAAGCACTCGCACACGATACGCATCCTGACAGCGAAACTCTCGCCGCTTGTCTCTATGGCGCAGCCAAGTTGTACCTGCACGCCATCCGCTGTCACGATGCTGCACGCACACTGTTCTGGGAAAAAGAGATTGGCGAGATAGCGCCGCGTTTCTGTAGCGCCACCGCCACTTTTACCGGCGGTCGTCTTGGCTATTGGGTCAGTGAACCCGAAGACACCCGCATCAGCGCCGAAGTTCTGCACCATCTGTCGCCGTTTGCCAACATCCCGCGTTTTGCCACGCTGCATCTTCTGGTGAAAAAGATGATGCAAACGGCACTCGCCGCCGGCGAACGCAACAACAGACTGTTTTTTCTCTCCATGGAATTTCGTGAACACAAATGGCGTTCACCGGAGGCTGCCGCTGCTGCATTGTTGTATGGTTTTGACGCGGAAAAGGCGCTGCGTTTTTTGCAGAAAACCGCACGTTACGAGAAGCAACAAGTGTACTGGCAGGGCATTTCGCTTGGCGGCGTGGAAGAGACTACCGCTATCGTCGGGCGCGCGCTCTATGCCCACAAGTTTCCATTGTGGCAACAGGCCATGGCTTTTTTGGGCGGGCGTTTTCACGGTGGCACACTCAGCAACCCTGCCGCCACCGTGGCCTGGCTGGAATGGTTGTGGGATATGGAGGCGTTGCCGGGTAAATTGTTTTCCTCTGCCGGCGCCCCGCTGTTATTGCCGCAAAAAACCGAACTCACTACGTCTTTTAGCGTCGTGCAGGGAGAAATCTGGGGACGCCATGATCGGCAGATATGGGAAGAAGTGGCAAGCGACAACATACGCGGCAAGCTGAAAATTGTCTGGCAGGGAAAACCACCGCTGCACGTCGGCGATGAATTTTGTCTGTCGCTGAAGCTCAAAGGCATAACATATCCGAGTCTGCGCATTCTGGTAGCCGCCAATAGCGTTCTGCTGCACGCAGACCAGGTATACCAGGGAGACATTATCTGGCCTGCGCCGGGCCGTGATATCATCTTGCACGGCAAGGCAATTCGCGCCGGCATGGCCCATTTCTATTTCATCTTGCAAGATCGCTACGACCACAGCAGACAAGTGACCGGTAAACATCCGGTGGTGGTGACGGACTAACGCCTCGCATGACAGCTCATACGAGAGCCTTTTTTTCCCACGAGCCTTACACAGTTTGTAAAAATTTGTAATGGTCAATTTCAGGAGTGTTGTTCTCATGCAAGCGGACATCAGCAATATCAAAGACGAGATTGCCGGCCATCAGGATAAGCTGGCACTATTGAAAAACGAAGTGTACAAGGTCTTGATCGGTCAGGAAAAACTCTATTCGCGTTTGCTGCTGGCACTACTTACCGGCGGCCACATTTTGATCGAAGGGGTTCCCGGTCTTGCCAAAACGACGGCAGTGAAAGCCTTGAGTGCCTCGCTGCAGACCAAATTCCAGCGTATCCAGTTTACGCCCGATTTGTTGCCATCGGACCTTATCGGCACACAAATCTATAACCCGCGCGAAGGAACGTTCAGCGTGAAAAAAGGGCCGGTTTTCGCCAATATCATTCTCGCCGACGAAATCAACCGTGCCCCGGCCAAGGTGCAATCTGCATTGCTCGAAGCGATGCAGGAACATCAGGTAACCATTGGTGAAGAAACCTTCGCCTTGCCTAAACCATTCATGGTACTGGCCACGCAAAATCCGATCGAACAGGAAGGTACGTATCCGCTACCTGAGGCGCAGGTAGACCGCTTTATGCTCAAGGTGAACGTCGCTTACCCCAGCCGTGAGGAAGAACGCAAGATGATAGACCGTTTCAGCGAAGGTGAGCCATTGCCGGTAAAACCTGTGGTGATACCGGAGATGCTGTTCCAGATGCGAGAAACTGTGAAAAAAATCTACATTGACGACAAGGTGAAAGATTACATCATCTCACTCATCACGGCCACCCGCTATCCCAAAGAAGCCGAAGGCAGCGGCAAACGCAAAGGGTTGTTGTTTCCCGTGTCGGATCTGCCGTCGCGGGCAGCCGAGACGCAAGCCATTCCGCTCAAAGAGCTGATCCAGTATGGCGCATCGCCACGCGCCTCTCTTTATCTGACGATGACAGCCAAGGCGAATGCGTTTTTGGAGGGACGCGGCTACGTAACGCCGCAGGATGTCAAGAATGTGGCCAAGGATATTTTGCGCCATCGCCTCATTCTGACCTACGAAAGCGAAGCCAATGAAATTACGAGCGACATGATTCTGGATGTCGTGTTGCGAGAGATACCGGTACCGTAACGATGTCTGTTGTGTAACAACACGGTTTTAGACGGCTGAAAAAAATAAAATGAAGGAACTACAAGTATGCTTGAGATCATGCAACGTTTGCAGGAATATTACAATCTGTCACAGACCCCACTCTATACAGAAGACGCTGCTACCGATGCCGGCCGTAAGGCGGAGCTGTTTCTGCGTCAGATGGTAGAAAACCATGTCAATTATGAAGGTGCACACACATTTATCGGTAAGCGCGTACCGTCGCTTGCAAGCAAGCGTAAAGAGATAGACCTGCTGGTCGTTTCCGCCAAGCGGCTACACGTACTGGAAGTGAAGAACTGGTCAGGCGAATTACGTAAGGAAAACGGCAAGTGGGTGCAGCTCAAGCGCAACGGCGAGCGGGTGGAATGCCCGAATCTCGTCAGCTACAACGCGGAAAAATGCGACCTCCTGCGTACCTATCTGGCAGGTGCAGGGATTCTATTGCCGCCTGAGTTCATATCGCAAAAAGTGGTGTTCATGAATACAAATCTCAGGGTTGACAGTGCCATTGCTACCTTGTCTGACGTAATCACGCCAGACAAGTTGTCTCTTTACCTCGATGCATCGAGTCGGCAGAGCGCTGCAGAAAAAATTTTGTTGCCACTCATTCGCTATTGTTTATCGAGTGAACAAGAGGAGAAAATAGCGAAAGAAAAATTTGCCAGCCTCTCTCAGGCGAAACTGGACGACACCGTTTCTGCGATAAGTAGCTTGGGAAGCTGGGATCGTTTGTTTTTGCATGGCAACAAAGTCTTGACCGGTGATTTACTTAAAATCCAGACACAAAATTTCACCGTAGACCGCCAACAGCTCGACAATAACGTCAATAAAATCGTGTTGCAATGGACACGCAACAAATGGGGAGGATTCTTGAAAGCATTCTTGGGGATTGGCAGACTTGGCACGTTGACGATTTCCGGTTACGGAGAATTTGCCCTAAAAACCGCCGATTTCGTCAAATTTCAAGATGCGGGAGCAGCAGAACCGTCGTTTGTATGTTTGAGCCACATCCAGCATATTGTCTTGGGTTGAATTTATAAATAGGGACAAAGGAGATGGACTCTCGTTCGCCTTCTTCCCGTCCGAGCCTTACTCTCCTTGCCCGCCTTTATGGATAATTTCTCGCAATTTGTTGAGAGACTCCTTGATAATTTGGCGTACCCGTTCCCGTGATAAATAGACACGTTCGCTGATCTCTTGTAGCGTAAGCGGCATCGTGCCACTCAGACCGAAACGCATGCGCAGAATATCGGCTCTTCTCTTGCTGAGAGATTTCAACAGGACATCCAGCCTCTCGATGTCTTCTGCCTGAATTCCCTCTTGTGGATATGCAACATCCTCAATAAGATCGCGTTGCGCACAAATCTTTTCGAGACTTTGCATATGGAACAAGTTCGATGAGAGGCGTAAAATATTTTCCGTACGCAGCCGTTGGTAAGGCTTATCTTCCATGTGGTAAGCGACCTCCTGCAACGTAGGTACCATGCCTTTTGTGCTGGTAAGAGCTACCGATATTTCTTCGGCACGATTTAACACTTCCCGCATATAAGAAGGAATACGGATCATTTTGCCATGATCGGTAAGCGAGCGACGGATAGATTGTTTGATCCACCAGGTAGCGTACGTAGAAAAACGACATTTTCTCTTGGGGTCAAAACGTCCTACCGCTTTGAGCAGGCCAATATTGCCTTCTTCAATCAAGTCTTGCAGGGGCGTGCCCAAGTGTGCATATTTTTTTGCTATGTTGACGACCAGCCGCAGGTTTGCTTTAATCATTTCTTCGCGGGCCACGTTATCTCCACGCTTGATTTTTCTGGCAAGCTCTTTTTCTTTCTCCGGCGTGAGGAGCTTGATCTTATTAATATCCTTGAGATAGGTTTCCAAGATCAATTCAGAAGTAATGGCTTGGCCCTCCTAACAATAGTTAAATATGTTTGGCAAAAAGTATCTTGTGTTTTGCAACCCAATTGTAGAGTTCTATCTATAATAATACGCAACATGCCGACAAAATGTTGAGAAAAAAAATTGCGATGCAGATATGTAGCCTTGACCTGAGCCAAGATTTCTGGTAAAGTAAATTAAAAGTAAATATTTTGCTCTGTTAGGCGACTGAGAAAAAAGAAACTACCGTTTTGCTTGATCTTTTGGTCAATAGCTTCGTTGCACCCTCAGTTACAGAGCTACGGCTATGCGCCTTCGGTTGCGCCTCGCTCTTGACCAAAATCTCTGCGCAAAATTGGTATTTTCTTTTTTCTCAGCCACCTAGAAATTTTTGTGAAAAGAGGTATGCGATGGCCATTCATCCTACCGCCATCATTAGCAAAGAGTCAGAGATACACTCATCTAGCGACATTGGACCTTATGCCATCATCGAAGGCCGTGCCCACATCGGCAAAAACAACCGTATTTTAGCGGGCGCCTTTGTCGGCACTGGCACTACTATCGGTGATAACAATGAAATCCACATGGGGGCGGTGGTTGGTCATACACCGCAGGATAAATCATTTCAAGGTCAGGAAACTTTTCTGCACATCGGCAGCAACAATATCATTCGCGAACATGTAACCATCCACCGTGCTACCGCTACAGGCGGAAGCACCGTTGTCGGTAGTAATTGCCTGATTATGGGCGGTTGTCATATTGCTCATGACTGCCATATCGGCGACAATGTAATTATGGCCAATATGGCCGGTATTGCCGGCCATGTTGAAGTGGGCGACAGGGCATTTATTGGCGGTGGGGCCATGATGCACCAATTTGTACGCATCGGGCGTGTCGCCATCGTTGCCGGGAATGCCCGTATCAGTATGGACATTCCTCCTTTTATGATCGCGGCAGAGCGCAATCAGGTGTGGGGAGTCAATGTCATTGGTTTGCGCCGCGCCGGTTTTACAGCACCAACGATTTTGGAATTACGCGAACTTTACCGCATGTTCTTCAGGACTCCGGCACCTCGCAGTAAACTATTGGAAGATATACGCGCACATGGTTTTACTGCTTCAGAAATAAAAGAATTCATTAGTTTTGTGGAAACTTCAAAACGAGGCGTCTGCCGCGCGCGCCTGGATAGTGGAACAAACGCAGAAGAGTGCTAACAATAGAAAATCGAATAAATCAACCCGCGTATGAATTTAGCTTGCAAAATGAAATCAGCATGGTATAGTAAAAAAATGCAAACACTGGATCATGGGCTTTGCCCTGCTAAACCAGTAATTACAACCCTAATAATATTCTGCAACGCCACCATCAAAGCAAGTGGCATTGTGGTTCAAAAAACATTGGATCGTTTGCTCGATTGGAAAGGTTGGCGGTATGAAGGTAAAAGATATGTTATGGAGAGTGGCAGTTTTCTCCATTTCTTTATTCTTGCTGATACCCGGATGCCAGACATCAGCACCGGAAACACCTCCAGAAAAAATACAAAAGCCTGACGATAAAAAGGCACCGGCGCAAAAAACGGACGACAAGAAACAGCCTCAGGCCAGCAAAAGCGATGACAAAAAACAGCCTCAAGTGCAGCCTGCCAAAAGCGATGACAAAAAACAGCCTCAAGTGCAGCCTGCCAAAAGCGATGACAAAAAACAGCCTCAGGTACAACTGGCTAAACTAGACGACAAGAAGCAGCCGCTGCCTGTTGCTCCAGTTAAACCCGAGCAACCCGCTGTCGTAGTTCAGCCTGAAAAAAATAAAGCAGATGAGACGCTACAACAAATCGTAGAACGTCGTAGTCTGGCGGAACAACAAAAGGCAGCTTTTATCCAACACTTGGTCAAAACCGCCAAGGCCAAAATATCGAATCATGAATACAACGCAGCCAAATCTTTCTTGGAAGAGGCCTTGAAGCTCGATCCTACTCATGCCGAGGTGTTGGAATTGAGAAATTTAGTCGGTAGCGCTTTGGGTGAACCCGTAGCTCAACAATCTTATCTACACAATATGTATATTGATGAAGTCAAGGTGAAAATTGAGCAAGCCAAACTGGAAGCGCGCAACCATTATAAAACTGGCGTAGACGCACTGAATGCAAAAGATTATGAGCACGCTATTCGTGAATTTGAAGCCGCTTTGGAAATCATCAAATGGGCGCCCTATCCATTAGGCCTTGATTCTCTGCGCAAACAAGCAGAAAATAAGATCAAGGAAGCACGCGATAGCCGTGAAAAATTTTCCGTAGCGCAACAGGAAGAAAAAACAAAGCAGGCACAGGAAAAAGCCCAGCAATTAGAGTCCGAAGAACAAGCTCGCCGTGCAACGCAAATTCGTATGCTGTTGGACAAAGCCACAGAATACTACATCCGACAGAAGTACGACCAGTCCGAGCTTATGGTAAAACAAGTACTGGAGCTGGACAATTCCAATAAGGTCGCCAAAAAATTACAGGAAGACATTCGCGAAGCCAGCCATTCCTATATTGCCCAAAAAACTTTGGACAAACGCATTGAAGGCTGGAAGCGTTTTTTGGAAAATATGCGAGAATCCGCCATACCATTGAGTGACATCTTGTATTACCCTGATAAGGACTACTGGCATAACGTCATCAGTAAGCGGCAGGGAGAAGGCGAACTGGGGCAAAGCAAAAAAGACAAAGTCGAAGATACCCCAGCCATCCGGCGCATCAAAACACAACTGGAATCTAACAAGGCCAACTGGAGTTTTTCAGAAATTTCTTTCCAGGATGTGGTTACTTATATCCGCAATACCAATGATGTCAACGTTGTAGTTGACCCTAAGGTAATCCAGACTTTCCAGCTCGACGGTACCAAGGTAAGCCTTGAGTTGCGTGATATTCGCCTTAAAGATGCTCTCAACATCTTACTGGAATTGTACAACCTCCTTTATTTGTATAAAGATGATGTACTTTTTATCACAGCCAAAAACTCTGATTTAGCCAAGGAAGCTGCGATTCCTGTACTACACGATATCCGCGACCTGACAGGTCAAATCAAGGATTTTCCGGGGCCGCGTATCAAATTGACCGAAGCCAAGCAATCTGCAACCGGTGGTGGCGCACTCTTTACCGAAGAGACCAGCAAAGGTGGCGCGGTGCTGACAGGTGAGAAGCTTACAGAACTCATTAAATCGAGCATAGCACCTGATAGTTGGGGCAAAGAAGCGGAGTACTCCATCGCGGAAACATCTGGCCAATTATTGGTCGTACACACGGAAAAAGTGCAACAGGAAATTCGCAATTTTCTCAACGACATGCGTCGTTTTTCCGGAATGATGGTAGCGATGGAATCTCGTTTCCTCGAAGTGACGGACGATTTCCTGGAGCAGATAGGCGTAGACTGGCGCGGCCTGGGTAACGACTCGTTGTCCAACCCCAGTAATGACCCCACCATGCCAGGCGTTGGACAGTCTAGCGAAGTACATGACAACAACGCACGTGATTTGGCTCCGGCAGCCGGCCTCTTCTTCCGTGAAGACCCGGCAGGCGGCAGCAACAGCCGTGACCCGTTAGGGCGCAGTGATGCGCGCATCCGCACCGAACATATTGATGATCAATCTTTGGGCAAACGGCTCAAAACTACCGGTGGACTGGCGTTGCAGTTTAGCACTCTCGACGACATTCAGCTCAGCGCCATACTATGGATGGTCAAAAAGACCGGTCGTGCTGAAGTTCTGATGGCGCCAAGATTGACGGCTTTCAACACGCAGCGTGCCAATATCACGGTAGTTGACCAGTGGGCTTACATCAAAGATTTCGATGTCCAGGTTGCCCAATCGGCTTATATTGCAGACCCGGTGATCGGCACCATCCAAACAGGTGTGGTTTTCGACGTGCGGCCTATCATTGCCAACGACCGTCGCTATATTACCCTGGAGCTGCGTCCAACAGTAGCGGATTTACAAAAACCGATACGCACTTTTACTACGACTCTTGGCGCGTCCGGGCGGGAAGTCGTTTTCGAAGTGCCTACCGTACGCTTACAGAGCGTGGAATCCACCGTGCGGTTGCCGGATCAAGGCACTTTGCTGATCGGTGGTCTCAAAACCTTCCGCGAAATAGATCGCAAGCTGGATATTCCGGTCCTTGGCAATATCCCGATCATTAGTTTCTTCTTTTCTCAGCGTGCCAAGGTGGATGAAAAACAGAATCTGATCATTCTGATAACAGCGAAGATCATTGATTTGGAAGAACAGGAAGAAAAAATAGTAGGCACTCCTAAATAACCGGTTTTGTGTCGGCCTAGATTTACAAAATTGCGGCTGTGGGCTATTTCTCTCAGAGGAGTGGTTCATAGCCGCAAATTGTAGGCAAAATCACATATTTTGAAAGGCAGTATCTTGTGAAGATAGTAGTGTGTGTAAAAAGAGTGCCGGATACGGCAACTAAAATCAAAATTGCTGCTGATGCCAAGGCTATAGATGCCAAAGACGTAGGTTATATTACAAGTCCTTATGATGAGTACGCGGTGGAAAACGCGCTACAGATCAAAGACAAAAACGCCAATGTCGAAGTGGTGGTGGTAAGCAGCGGCCCCGCAGACACGGAATCTGTGCTGCGCAATTGTCTGGCCATGGGTGCAGACCGTGGTATTTTGCTGGAAAGCAAAGGGGATCTCAGCGATCCTTTCGTCATAGCTTCGGCTCTGAGTAAATCCGTCGCAGACGAAAAACCAGACCTGTTACTCTTTGGCATCAAGGCTGTGGACGACGATAATGCCCAGGTTGGCGGCATGCTGGCAACCATGCTACAAATGCCGTTTATAGACGGGGCCATTTCTTGTGCCATCAGCGATAAGACAATCAAAGCCAAAACAGAAGCCGAGGGAGGACACCAAATTTTACAGGCTGCAATGCCTTGTGCCGTAGCCCTCAACAAAGGCGATGTGGAACCACGCATTGCCTCTCTCATCAATGTGCGCAAAGCACGTCAGAAAGAAATCAAAAAAGTGGTTGCCACTTTACCTGCTCCTTCATTTCAAGTAGAGAAACTGGAATTGCCCCCAGCGCGCAAGGGTGGCAAAATCGTGGGCAAAGGCGTGGACGCCGTTCCTGAACTGTTCCGGCTTTTGCGCGAAGAAGCCAAAGTGTTGTAACACGAGAAAGGTAATCGCATGGCAGGAATATTGGTGGTTTGCGAAAACAAAGAAAATCAGTTGCGCAAAGTGAGCTTTGAGGTAGCGGGCGAAGCGCTACGCCGCGGCAAGGAACTCGGTCTTCCTGTAGCAGCTCTCGTCATGGGCCATGGGGTAAAAGAGCAGGCAGGGGAATTGGCAAAATATGGAGTAAGCAAAATTTACTTAGTAGATCAGCCATCACTGCAACATGCCTATGCCCAGCCATATGCCAAAATCATTACTACCGCGATGGAACAGATGCAGGCAGGCTATGTTTTCCTGGCCGCCTCTCCGCGCGGCAAAACACTGGCCGGTTTCCTGGGGGCGCGCTTTGCTACCAGTTCTTTTACCGATTGCACCAACATGTATGTACAAAACGGCAAGCTCGTTATCCAAAGACCGATATATGCAGGTAAAGTCATCCTTACCGCCTCGCCGCTGAAAACCCCGGTTATCGCCTCACTGCGTCCTAATATCTTTAAACCGGAGATGAGTCAGGTAAGCCCGCAGATAGAAGAACTCAATGTTACCCTGGAAGAATCTCTGTTTCAGGTGAAGGTCGCCGAAACCAGCAAAGTCGCCAAGCAGAAACTGGATGTCAATGAAGCAGCGATCATCGTCTCGGGCGGGCGTGGCATGAAGGGGCCAGAACATTTCCACTTGATCGAGCAATTGGCCGATCTTTTGGGTGCCGCTACTGGCGCATCACGTGCAGCGGTAGATGCAGGCTGGCGTCCACATGCCGAACAGGTCGGACAGACTGGCAAAACAGTATCGCCACAGCTTTACGTCGCCTGCGGTATCTCCGGCGCCATCCAACATCTCGCCGGCATGCGCACTTCGCGTGTGATCGTGGCCGTAAACAAAGACCCGGAAGCGCCTATTTTTCAAGTTGCCGATTATGGAATTGTCGGCGATGTGTTTGAAGTATTGCCGAAAATGATCGAGGCAGCCAAGGCATCTGGAAAAAATTAAACTACCAATTTGGCGCTGAGATTTTGTTCAAGAGCTAGGAGTGACGCCCCGAAGGGGTTCTTGTCCTCATGCTTCTGTCAAGAAGCATAGAGGAAACGCGGCATAGCCGTAGCTCTGTAAGTGAGGAACGACGAAGCTATTGAACAAAAAATCAAGCAAAATAGGAGTTTAATTTTTTCCAGATGCCGAGCAACTCCGCAAAGGATAAGGCAGTTATGGCAAATCCATTGCAATCTCTATTCGGGCACGGCCAGTCACTATGGCTCGATTTTATCCGCCGCAGCCTTATGCAGAGCGGCGAGCTGGCAACATTGATCAGTGAAGATGGGCTGCGCGGCATGACCAGTAACCCCACGATTTTTCAAAAAGCGATTGCCGGCAGCGACGATTATGACGAAGCGATTCTTTCTTTGCTGGATCAATTTCCGCAAGCGAGCGTAACCGATCTGTACGAACGCTTGGCGATAGGTGATGTGCAGCGGGCGCTCGATATATTTTTCCCTCTCTATCAGGAAAGTCAGGGCACAGACGGTTTTGTCAGCCTGGAAGTATCTCCGCAGCTTGCCAATGATAGCCAAGGCACGATAGCTGAAGCAAAACGCTTGTGGCAGATGGTGGAGCGCCCCAATTTGATGATCAAAGTTCCGGCCACCATGGCTGGTATTCCGGCCATTGAGGCGCTCCTGGCGGAAGGAATCAATGTCAACGTCACCTTGATGTTTTCCCTGGCTCATTATGAAGCAGTGGCGCAGGCCTACCTGCGCGGGCTAGCTCGCTGCGTCCGCAAAGAGTACGTAGCGTCGGTCGCTTCTTTTTTTGTCAGCCGTGTGGACACCGTGGTAGACGCACTCCTCGACAAAATCGGCAGCCCGGCAGCCAAAGCTTTGCGTGGCAAGGCTGCTATCGCCAACTGCAAGGCAGTATACGCCAGATTTCGCGAAATTTTCTATGGCGAATCGTTCCAGACACTACGCACCCAAGGAGCAAAGGTGCAGCGGGTGTTGTGGGCCAGCACCAGTACCAAAAATCCGGCTTATTCGGATGTGCTTTATATCGAAGAGTTGATCGGGTCGGATACGGTAAACACCATTCCACCTGAAACGATCAAGGCTTTCCGTGAACACGGCGTGGTGCGTCCTACCCTTGCAGAACGGCTGGCAGAAGCCAAGGCTTTCCTTACTACCTTAGCGAGTCTGGGTATAGATATGCAAGCCATTACCGAGCAACTGCAGAAAGACGGGGTAGCGGCCTTTATCAAATCGTTTACTGAGCTGATGACCAGCATTGCCCAAAAACGACATACCATGTTGGCAGCACGACTCAACAGATGTCAAGCGCAACTTGGGGCTCACGCTGCTAAGGTAGAGGAGCGATTGAGAACCTGGGAAAACAGTAAATGGCTGGAGCGACTGTGGGCAAAAGACCATACTTTGTGGTCGCTCAAGCCGGTAGCCGAAATCTCCGATCGCTTGGGTTGGCTGACATTGCCGGAAATGACCGGTGATCTCAAGGCTGTACGTACTCTGGCAGAGGAGGCGCAAAAAGAAAACATCCGCCATGTAGTGGTGCTTGGCATGGGCGGCGCCAGCCTGACGGCTGAAGTCTGGCGTCAGATGTTTGCTCCTATGCCCGGCTATCCATCTCTCGTTGTACTCGATACCACGCATCCGGCAGCGATTCTTGCGCTACAAAGAGAGTTGGACTTGCGTCACACATGGTTTATCGTGGCCAGCAAATCAGGCACGACGCGAGAATCGTTTGTGCTGTTTCATTATTTTTGGCACACGCTGCGTTCGGCCGGATGCTCGCCAAGCCGTCATTTTATTGCCATTACCGATCCGGATACACCGCTTACACACATGGCGCAGGCGCGCGGCTTTCGTCGGATTTTTTCGGCTTTCCCTGAAATGAGCGGACGCTATTCGGCACTCAGTGTGTTCGGTCTTGTACCGGCAGCCTTACTAGGCCTCGACACAAGCGAGTTGCTGCGCCAGGCAAGGATTATGCAGGCGGCTTGTGGCATGGGATATACAGGAAACCCTGCCTTGCTCCTGGGCGCGGTTTTGGCGGAATTGGCATTGGCCGGCCGCGACAAACTCACCCTCATGACCAGTCCGGGGCTATGCGCTTTTTCGCTGTGGTTGGAACAGCTCATTGCCGAAAGCAGTGGCAAGGATGGCAAAGGAGTGGTGCCGGTTAGCGACGAACCGGCTGCCGCACCGGAAACATACGGTAACGACCGCATCTTCGTGGCGATATTGTTACAGGGCGATACATATACGCAACTCGAAAAAAAACTGACTTTACTGGCCGAGGCTGGCCACCCTGTTGTGCGTATCGAATTGCCGCATAAAAAGGCAATAACCCAGGAAATGTATCGCTGGCAGCTTGCCACTGCATCTCTTTGCAGTGCTCTTGGTGTACACCCGTTCGACCAGCCTGATGTAGATCTTGGCAAAAAAACGGCCAGCAAGGCGACCGAACATGGCGGCAAGACATCGCGCTACGGCAATGGCATAAACGTAGTCTCTGTGCAGGATAGCGAGTCACTTGGTAAAGCCATAAAAAACTGGCTGGCACTGGCACTGCCAGGAACTTTTCTGGCCATCCAGGCGTACCTTGCTCCGTGCGCTGCAAACGACCGGATTTTGCATGAACTTGTCGTCCAACTGCAGGCATGCACACACGTGGCTGTCACTGCCGCTTACGGCCCGCGCTATCTTCACTCCACCGGCCAGATGCATAAAGGCGGTCTCGCCGGCGGGCTGTTCCTGCAGCTTACGGATGACTCTTTGCACATTCTTCCAATCCCGGAAGAAAAACACAGCTTCAACAGTTTGATTGCCGAACAGTCGCTTGGCGATTATCAGGCACTTCGTCAGTACAATCGCATAGTTTTACGCATTGAACTGGGTAGCGAAGTAGAGGCAGGTTTACAACGTATCTGCCACATAATCGCAGGTTACAAGGAGTAATATTGAACACGACAAAATTTCGCATAATTTTGTTGCAAAGAAATTTTCAATATGGTACACTGGCGATGAGCAGACAAAATACATCCGTAGAAAATTGCGTCCATCTTTACGCTCACCGCTTACTTGCAGGGGGAAAATTTTTCCTGCCGGCGGAAACTGAAAGGTCCCTGATTTCCCTTAACGTGGGAATATATTTCAAGGAACTACATTGGTGAGAGCATAATGCCAAGTCTAAAAATTGAAATTACAAGAAATCTCACGGAAGTTGTGGAATTATCAGGTCCGATCACAATTGGCCGTGGGAAGGATAATGATATTATCCTGTTGGATGGTGTTGTATCACGCCATCACTCCCGCATATATTTTGATGGCCCGGATGTCATTATTGAGGACTTGAACTCCTCGAATGGTACATTTGTAAACGGTACGCGTGTGTTTTTGCGGGCGTTACAAGACAAAGATGTCATCAATATCGGCCATCCATCCAAGGCGACAAAGATTTATTTTTCGACCGAAAAATGGGAAAAGCCGCCTAAAGAGATTGATTTAATGAACAATTCGTTCACCGATTTCGACATACAAGAAGTCGTCAACGCTCGTGATATCTATTTCAAATTCCCATCGGATGACAAAAGCATCAACCAGATTTATGAACTTGCCCGCAAGAAATTCGACATGTTGACACTTTCCGACATGGATAAAATAAACCTGGATGCAGCCTTAAACGAAGCGGTAGGTAACGCCCAGCGGCATGGTCATAAATATAACGCCGAATTGCCCATAGAATTTCGTTATATCAATAAAACGGAAAAACTCATCATGCGTATCACCGACCAGGGTGAAGGATTTGACTACCGTGCTGAACTGCAGAGAAAAAAGGCTGGCACTGCAGTGGAAGAAGCAAGAGCCCGTTATAAGGCTGGTGGTTACGGTGGTCTAGGCATTATGTTGATGCTGAAATGCGTGGATAGTGTGGAATACAACCGCAAAGGCAATCAGGTGACTTTAACCAAATATTTGGGAGAAGCTGCAAAAAAATTCCAGGAAGAACAGAAAAAGGCTGCACAAGAAGATAGCCAAAACCAGGAAGCAGAAGGGGCTGGCGCGAGTGGAGAAGTAATCGACAAGGAAGAATTGCCACAACTGGAAAAAACCCACGACCAGATTCCTGCTGAAGGTAAACATGCTAAACCTGAAGCGGACAAAAAGAAACCGGGCGATGAAGAATACCGATTTCTGATCGAACCTGATTAATTCCCCTGATTGCCAGGCACGAAAAAAACGACATGGAGTTTTCTCCATGTCGTTTTTTTGTCGCTGCCGCTCTTGCAACTTTCATCTGAACTGGTGCGTACTGGTAGTAATGAGCAGGGCAACATTTTTTTCAAGGAGAAAACCATGTCCAAACCAGATATTCCTTTAATCCCTAGCCAGGCACCCGGAGCCAAAACCGAGTACGTGGCTGGCAGCCAGAAGAGCTCCTCTGCCCTCTTTAGCGATACTACGTACATGCCACAAACGCCGCCGGAATCAGATCATCAGGGACGCGCGCTGACTGCAGAAAAGACAGCGCAGATGGCGGGTGCTGCCCCCATGCCGTCTTCCTTGAGTATAACTTTAAACCTTTCCTCACCTGGAGTCTCTCTGGTTCAGGAAGAGGGCGATCTCGCCGGAGATAAACGAGAGGTTGTTCAGGAATCGGACAAATATCAGATATTGCGGGAAATCGGCCGCGGCGGCATGGGCAAGGTGCTGCTATGGAAAGACAATAATATCGGACGACTGGTTGCTACCAAGATGTTGCTGTCGAGTACGCACAAAGAGACCATCCAGCGTTTCTTCGAGGAGGGGCAGATCACCGGCCAACTCGAACATCCGAACATAGTTCCTATCCACGAGCTGGAGCTGGACAACCAGGGCAATCTGTATTTTACCATGAAATATGTCAAAGGACAGTCGCTCAAGGAGCTGTTGCACAAGATTACTCACGACCGCAAGACAGCGGAACAGTGGTCGCTCAGTAAAATGCTGCAAGTGTTTCTCAACACCTGTAACGCGGTATCCTATGCCCACTCAAAAAACGTGATCCACCGCGATCTTAAGCCGGAAAATATAATGCTCGGCAATTTCGGAGAAGTGCTGGTGATGGACTGGGGACTTGCCAAAGTTGTGGGGCAAGGGCAAGAAGTATTGGCAAACGATGCTGTCAAGACGCTGCGCTCCGAAGGTGGTTTTAAAACCATAACCGGCCAGATTGCCGGCACACCGCTCTATATGTCACCCGAACAGGCGGACGGCAAACTGCAAGAACTCGATCACCGCACAGATATCTACGCGCTGGGTGCCATGCTCTACGAAATAGTGAGCGGCACTACTTGCGTGGAAAACCGCGGCACGGTAATAAACATTTTGTCCCAGGTGGTGCAGGGACACTGGCGTCCGCTACCCGAAACCGGTTTGTGGGGAAAGATTCCAGGCGAACTGAAGAGTATCATCCACAAGGCTCTCGCCTACAAGCGAGAGCATCGCTACCAAAGCGTGAGCGAGTTGGGCGACGATGTGCAAAAATTTATCGAAGGCAAGGAAGTCGCCGCTTATCACTATTCTCCTGTAGACAAGCTCTATCGTTTGGTGCGCCGCTACCGCCGTGAAATTGCCAGCGGCGTGGCCACTCTGGTCGTACTGGTGCCGCTTTTTTTGCTGTGGCACCATGAACAGAAAGTGATGGAGGCGGATAAAATGTTGGCCGAACTGGAAACAGAGGTGAATCCTTTGCCTGTACAGCCACATCGCACGACTACCGCACCAGCAACGAATGCCAAACGCAATGATACACAAAGAAGTGTGCCGGCGACCCAGCCACTTGCCGATCAGTTTGCCGTGAATGCCCATGACCGACAATCACTTGCAAAGACAGAGGCAGAGGCAGAGAAGGACAGCTTGCGCTGCGTACCGTTGAACTCGGCCGCGGAAAATTCCCTTCAGCGCCAGGATAAGTTGAAAGAAGTGGTGAATCCTGCGCCGGAACCAGGTCGTCGCGTGGATAACACGCCAGAACAGAATGTCAAGAGCGGTGACACGTCAGGAGGTACCCCAACGCCTGGCGACCAGTTGGCTGGGAATTCCTTTGATCAACCAAGTCAAGTTCATGGCGGGACAACGTTGCCACGTACACCGCAAGCGCCTGCTGTTCACCAGAAAATGGAACCTCTCATCAAGGGACAAGAAAAGCCGCAAGAGGTTGTTCGGGAGCAAAGAGAGGATGGCGCATCAAAGGGAGACAAGAAAACGGTTGTCGCTTCTAACGACAGCAAGCCGACCATTGCACCGGATGCGCTGGCAGAGCAAACACGCCAGGATTTTTTGCGCCTGCAAAAGACGGCGCTACGCACTATCGAAAAATACCAGGCGGCTTATCAGAAAAATCCTGACTACCGCTTCAAGCAAAAAGAGGCCGATGTATGGATGAAAATCTACCAGGCAGCCGCTCTTATCTCCGACGCCAATTCGTGTGATATCGCCCGTCTTCAGATCAAGAGCCTGCTCAACGCTGAAGATTATGCGGAGATGGAACGCAAAGGTTTGAAGTAGCGGCGCGACGCCAGTTTTTTCATGTTTCAGGCACAAAAAAACCGCCGGGCGGCTCGGCGGTTTTTTTTGTTGTTTGCACCTGCCGGTCTTGCTATGATAAAGAGAAACGTCAGCAGTACTTTATGGTTACTTCACAGGAAAAAGGAGATTTCTCATGCCCAAGTCTTTACTGGTATTGCTGTGCCTGCTCATGTCTGCCTTGTGCGCCTACGCGCAGGACGACCGCGAGCGAGGGCTAAAGCTCGTGCGGGTAAGCCCGACGGGCGAGAAGCTCACGGGGCGGCAGTTTTTACTGACCATCGGCGTCAACGAATACCTCAATTGGCCGAAGCTCACACGGCGGTGAACGATGCCAGAGGTGTGAAGGAAGTGTTAGGCTTTTGGAAAAAAATAATTGTCCCAGCGTTACGAAACAATAGATACGGGGTTAAGCGAGATCATACGGCGTGTGATTCCACTTGGACATGGCAATTGATGCCTGTGTAAAAAGTCGAATTTTTCCCTGCCGCGAATGCGGCACAGTTATAAAGCCTGGCACTTTAGTGCCAGGAAATGGGCGTTTCAGAGGAC
>JAGVGO010000137.1 GCA_020057085.1 Planctomycetota bacterium
AACTGTGAGTCAAAGATGTGGGTACAAAACAGCCCCTGGCGGGAGAGGTTATACTCTACCCATAATTTTTTTATCCCCCCGAAGTGTTAGATACGCCCAGCCGTGACTACCTTAGCGTAATTCCTTCCTGAATCCGCCGGGCAATGTCCCTGGCCATGGCACTCATCGGTCCACTCCGGTCATAACTCGCAGCCAGTTCATTGAGTTGTTTTTCGCTAATACCGTGATTATTTAACTCTTCCAGCAACAGTGCATAGAATGTTGGCGGGGTAGTCAACTCCTTGACCAGGGCAAAGCTGAACGTCTGGGCATCCATCTTAACCACGCCTTTTTGCTGGCGATTGTGCCAGATATGCATTTCCATAGAGTTGAGAGAATTGGGTTCTCTGGTTATTTTCTGCAACAACTGGGAAACTTGAGGCTCGTAACTGCGTTCAAAGCCAGCCAGGTCGTTAAAAAACTGGCAGAGGCTAAACTCAAAGACCGCATTTTTAGCCAGTCTGACTATAGTGCCAATAAACAAGCCGTTATAAAACAGCTTAATATCGACTTGGCCGTCGGCGTTGGAAGTCAAATAAAGGCGCTTTTCTTCTCCGGATACCGCGTTGCAAACACACACCAAGTCCACTTGTGCACAAACGGCGGTAATTTTAGTGGTCATTGCTTTCCAGCCTTTCAAAAGAGATTTTACACACGTATCAATGTTTATCTTTGTAGAGCAAGGTCAGATGGCTCGGCGGGGTACGCGCACCTTTGATTCAGTTGTCCGTCCTGCCACATCAGGTCGCAGGAAAATCCGGCAGACGGCTTTGCCTCGTCAGAGAAAAACATAATCCGCCTTTCTTGCGAGAGACTTATCGCTGTTCAGAGATGAGGGTCTTGTATTTTTCACAGTTGATCTGCAAGTCGTCCCATTGCGAAAAGTCCTCTGCACTATTACACTTTCTCTATAATATCTGTCTTTTTTACAAAAGCTTACACAAAAATCCCTAATCTTTTTATATTTTTTTCTTCCATAAAAGCAAGAAAAAAACTATAAATTTAATGTTGCCTTCGTAAATCTCGGCTCTAAAATTTTCGCGAAACATAATTTTGGAAAAACCATGAAACAGGAAATATCGTTCATCCAATATGCACTGACACTGAAATATGTGAAACCAGGGCGTGTCGCTACCTTCTTTCAGCACCACCCTTACCAGGCAATCCCCGGCAACATCGCCGATCTGATGGTGCGGGACGGGTTGCTTACGGCTGAACAAGCGGAAACCATCTACCAACGCATGGGCGAAGAGCCTCTGTCGCCGGAAACATCCGAGCAAGAGGCGCTGCAAAATCTCAGCATCACTTTTTCCAGCGGCTCGGTGCTGAATATTCCTTATGTGGAAAACGATCTGCCGGACCAAGTGATGACCCAGTCTGACGATGCGGAAGGTATGGTCCTCTCTTCTCTGACGCAGTCAGATATGATGCCGGTGCCCATTGTGATCGAAGCAGAGGAGGAGGAATTACCACTGCCGTTGCCGGCCGACAAAGAAGCCGCGCAGGAAAGTTCGGTGCCCGATATGGAGGAAACCCCTTCGCAGGAAATTCCTTCGCCAATGAAAACTGTCCAGGCACCGGAACAATCGAGAGGCAAGGGCGATTCGCTGCACAATACCGTTGATATGGCGAGCCAGTCTTCGCTCACTGATACGGCAGCCAAGACAGCCCTTGGCAAATCTTCCCCACACTCGCTCTCGGCCACTCGCATCGTGCTGGAAGAGGACATCGCCCTCGGTCAGCAGGCTGTGCAAAAGAGCTTGATCCGCATGGAAGATTTGCAGGGGGCCATTGCCGAGATCAAGCGTGGGTCGCAGGAAGGACGCAGCATGTCACTGCGTGATTTGTTCATCAGCAAGAAACTACTCACCGCTCAGCAGATTGCCGAACTCAAGACCCAGTCTCAAACACGCAGCAGCGATCCGTGGTTAGCCAAACTGGGCATCCAGGAAGTGCTCATGGGCAAATACCGCATCATCGAAAAACTGGGCAGCGGTGGCATGGGCATGGTTTACAAAGTGCAACACATCCTCCTCAATTCCTATTTCGCCCTCAAATTCATGCACCCGCAATTTGCCGACAACGAGAAAAATTACAAACGCTTCGTGCGGGAAGTACAGGTAGCGATGAACCTCATGCACAAAAACATCGTCACCATCCGTGAATTCGGCTTGCTCTCCGAAAAAATGCCTTACCTCATCATGGACTACAGCCCTGGCCGCCCTCTCGACAAAGTTTTGCAGAACAACTGGAACTGCGACCTGGCACGCAGCCTTGAGATCACCCGCCAGGTGCTGGATGGGCTGACCGAAGCGCACCGCCACAACGTCATCCATCGCGACCTCAAGCCAGCCAATTTGCTCATCGAACAGGATGCGGACGGCAAGGACGTGGTGAAGATCGTTGACTTCGGCCTGGCCAAGCTGGTGGCCGAAGCGGAACAGCAGGAGTCTCTCACCCAGGAAGTGGTGGGTACGCCACTCTACATGGCGCCGGAGCAGGCGGCTGGCGAAAAGGTTGACAGACGCTCCGACATCTATTCGGTCGGCCTCATCCTCTACGAAATGATGGCCGGACGCAAGGCGTTCCAGGCCCGTTCCTACCAGGCCACGCTGATCCAGCAAATGTTCCTGCAACCGACGCCGGTGAGTCAGATCAATCCACATATCCCTGAGGCCGTCGAGGCTGTGGTGATGAAAAGTCTCAGCAAGGATCCGGCGCAAAGGCAGCAGACGGTACAAGATTTCATCGCCGAAATTGACAAAGCCACTGTTTCACTCGAAGCGGCGGTCACCAGAGTGGAACCCATTGCCTGGAAAAAACTGGTGTTGCGTCAGGGTGCAGATAGCATGGTTGACCAACCGACCGAGCTTACCGCCGATGACGAAACACTCAGGCGCGACAATGTCAAGACCAAGGAGTTCATGACGATCTATGTGCAGGAACACGAGGGGCGCTATCGGGAAGCTCTCGAGGCGCTCTACAAACTCAAGGAAACTGGCCTCTGGAATAACGAAATGAGCGGTTGGGAAGCGAAGCTCCTGGAAAAGCAAGAGACTTTGAGCCTGAACCGCAGCCAGGGCTTCAAATACTGGCAAGAGGAGAAAAATCCGTTCAAGGCGCTGCCCTATCTGCAAAAAGCCATCGAACTGAGCCCGTCCGACGCGGATGTGAAACGCAGCCTCGACGAGGTGGAGGACTTCCTCGAACAAAGCCACAAATCGGGCCAGTTCTGGCAAAGACTCAAGGCGGAAAAAGCGGCGGCCGAAGCGATGGCTGCGCCAGAAGGGTTCGTTTATGTGCGCACGACGATTTACGGCGCCGGCGAGACGACGAGCAAAGTCCACGAATACAAGCACGAAGCGAGCGGCATCGAATTTGCTCTTGTGCCCGGCGGCAGTTTTGCCATGGGCAGCAATGATCGGCCTGCCAGCAAACCGGTGCATAACGTGACCATCGAGCCGTTTTTGTTGGCCAAATACACGGTGACGCAGGAGGTATGGCACAAAATCATGCAAACGAGTCCCTGGCTCGGACAAGACAACGTGCAGGAAGGGGACGCCTATCCGGCCGTCTACGTTTCGTGGAGCGAAGCACAGAATTTCTGCCGCAAGACGGGGCTGAGCCTGCCGAGCGAAGCGCAGTGGGAATACGCCTGCCGCGCCGGCAGCAAAGGCAGATACTACTGGGAAGATGCAGCGGCCGGCGATTTCGCCTGGTACTACGAAAACACCAGCGATCTCGAAGAAGACTACGCCCACAAAGTCGGCCAGAAGCGGCCTAACCTGTTCGGCCTCTACGATATGAGCGGCAACCTCTGGCAGTGGTGCGCCGATGCCTGGCACGACAACTATGAAAGTGCGCCCAATGACGGCAAGTTGTGGACGGCAGCCAAGACGGCTTTCTTCGTCTGCCGCGGCGGCAGCTACGCCGATCCTCTCCGCTGCTGCGCCTCTGCCTATCGCGGCAAGGAAGATGCGATGCACAAAGGCAGCGACATCGCTTTTCGCGTCTGCATGTGGGTGTAAATAGCAATATTTTCCATTTGCAATCTATAGTCTCTGGCTTTACAATAAGTAAAATAACTTATAAATTGATACATGTGTCAAAAGTCTTTGCCGCGGGTGCGGCACAGTAATAAAGCCTGGGGATTTACCCCGGAACTAGGAAGATTGGGAGTAACAAATGGTGGAGATCATAAATCTATGGCTCCAATCAGGAATGCCGGCCTTCATTCGTGGTGTCCGTCTGTTTCCCAAAACAGACCCGAACAACGAAAATAGCTCTTACAATCTGGAAGGCAAACAAGGCAGAGCATTTTATTTCACTCAGGAAAACAACCGAGAATGGGTGATCAAAAAATTTTATCCGGATATGCAGCCCGACCGCTCGTATCTGGTGGCAATCCGCAGCCTGGTTCCCAAGACGGTTTCTTGTACGGCTGCGAGCAAACGTGTGGTACTCAATCAGGATGATCTCAAACCTGGCAATGGTCTTTATACTTCGCCGGATTTGGCGGTATGGTTGCAGGACGCTGTGTTGATGCCAAGAATTCGTGGCAAATCATGGAAAGAGGTGAGTGATGAAATCCGGTCCGGCACTCGTAGTATCTCATTGGCACATCGCCTCGATTTTGCCCGCAGTCTGGCGGAAACGGCCTATACTCTGGAGCAAAACGGCTGCGCCCACCGCGACCTCAGCCAGCAAAATTTGTTCCTCGATATCCAGGAATACATCGTCTACCTGGTTGATTTCGACAGCATGTTCCACGGCTCCTTGTATTTTCACAAAAATACCCCGCCAGGCACCGACGGCTATATCGCGCCCTGGGTAAGCGATAAAGATCGCAAATGGGATGCCCGCAAATCTTGGCATCGCAAGGCAGACCGCTTTGCCTGTGCTATTCTCATCGCCGAACTCTTGCTGGCAGACCGGCAATCGCCTTCCTACTATGACGGAGCGCTGTTTTCCCAGGACATGTTTTTCAATTCACGGCATGCCTATCTGCTGCGTACCATAGACCTCTTGCACAATTTGTCTGAGCCGCTGGGAGATCTTTTCTATAAGACAATTTCTGCCACTTCTTACGACGAATGCCCCGATCTTCTCAAATGGCAAGAGGCGATTGGCAGTGTCGCGCTCAAAGAGAGCGGATCTAGTGGAGAAGCAGAGGAAAGCAGGGAAGCAGAGAAAGAAGGGGTAGCGTCACAGGAAGTCGAAGATACCGAAATTATGGCAACGCCAAGCCAACCCATGACACGCCTTCATTACTGGCTGCTGGCGTTGATTCTGCTTGTTGCCTTACTCTTCGGAGCAGCCTACTATGTGCAAAATCGCCCGGCACTGGATCGCTCGCTGTTTGCGCCGGCGCCGCAGACGCAAATGGGCGACAAAAATGTGCCGGCGGTCACCATACCTTCTACTGGCCAAAAGAATACCGGCCAACCGGTGTTGCCGCGTAAGTACCTGTTTGTCATCAACTATGCCGACAGCGATCTGAAATTCAAGATTGATAATCAGTATGTGCCTCTCAACAAAGACAATACCGCCCTCGTTACCATGGAACCAGGCGAACATGTGGTGGCTATCAGCTTTACCGGTATCGTCTTTTTGCAAGACGGTATGGTAAAACGAACAGAGCCGGTAACCAATGTGCAGCCGGTGCGAGTGGACAAAGAGGAGCAAATCGTTATTCAGATTAACAGGAAAGAGAAGACATGGCAAATCAAGTAAAAAA
>JAGVGO010000021.1 GCA_020057085.1 Planctomycetota bacterium
CAGTCGGTTACCGTTACTGTCGTATTCGTAGTGCGCAGTCAGCACACCATCCGTTTTCACATCAACCAATTGGCCGATATGGTCGTAGAAGTATTGATAACTATGCGTTTGCCCGGTGACAGTCTCGGTCTTCTCGGTAATGCGACTTAATTTGTCGGTGGTGTAGCCGGTCTCGAAGATATTGCTACCATTATAAGTCACCCGATAGTTAGCCAGCTCGCCAAAGTTATTATAACTCAAAAAATCACGGAATGCACCCTGAATCGTTCCTGTACACCGGCCGGTGGTGGGGTTGTACTCAAGCGTCAGAGCGCCAGCCTGGGTCAAGAGTCCATTGAGGTCGTTATAGGCCAGAGTGATGGTATTGCCGTTGTTTACACTTTGCGAAACAATGCGGAAATCTGTATCGTAATTGCAACTGACGCTGCCGCTAATTATGCCGTTCCAGGCCATGCTCTTGGTGAGCGCGCCATCGTAGCTATAACCGATGGTGCCATTGTCCGGGGCAGTGATTTGTGTGAGATTGTCTGTCGTCCTGTTGTAAGTATAACCAATCCTGCCGCCTGGCAAAACGATTTCTAACAGGCGGCCACTGTCGTCATAGTTGTAACGCAGCACCGTGTTGTCGTGGTTGGTAAAGGTGGTTAACTGCTTGGCCAGATTATAACTGTAGCGGGCAGGATTGTTGCCGCTTCCCACATCGGGCGCACGATACGTCTCCAGAAGCTCGACCGGCGTGTAGGTAAAATTATGGTTGAGCTTACCTGGCGGGGTTATGGTGGTCGTTTCGCCAAAAGGATCATAAGTGTAGTTGATCACCCTGCTATCGGGCAGAATCTGCCGCAGAATACGACCCACGGCATCGCGCTCGAAGCTGGTTGTTTCAAAGAGCGGATTGACAAGACTGGCGACGTAGCCGTTGTTGTCGTAAACGATACTGCTGACACGGCTGTCGCTGCCAATGCCCTCGGTCGTCGTGCTGAGTCTGCCTCTCGTATCATAGGTGATAGTGGTCGTTGCCATCCACGGCGCTTCCACTTGTGCAACCCGCCCTTTATCATCCAGCGTGGCTACGGACGTGCGTCCGGCATGGCTCACGTTGGTAATAGTTTTGGCTGTGGCGTCGTAGGTGGCGACTTCGGTTCTACCATTGACGGTCGTCGTGTTTACCAACCGCTCCAGGCTTAACGGCTCGGCTGGGTTTCTTAAGGTGACGGTCCGCTCGCCAGTTTCGGTGTATTGGAGGCCATTCGGTGTAGTGATGGTGAGCGATTTAACGAACGGGGCCGCCATGTCAAACCTGGGGTCGGGCGCTTCTACGATTTCCGTGATGGTGCCGTCCGGCGACGCTATTTTGGTCTTTCCGTCCGGCGCAATCAGAGTATCCGTGCTGCTGTCATAGGCATCGCGTACCACCCGATGGATGTCGCCGGTCGGCAAATTTTCAAAAACATAGGTAGTCACATAATTGGTAGCACCGCCGGTAGCCTCGGTTTTGTTTATTTGCCAGGCATTATTGCCGATTTCAGTGCGTGCCAATTCGGTATAGCCGCCCACAGGGTCTTCGTTCTTGAGAAACCGTCCTGTGCTATCGTAGGAGAACCTATGTACCCCGTTTTTCGGGTCAGTGATGGTCGCCAGTAGCCCGCCATTCCCATAAGTCATGCTGAAAGACTCGGCGGCAGGGTTTCTCACATGGTTCAGGTAGCCGTCGCTATTTGCCTGTAACTCGGTCCTTTGGCCATAAGGCCCGACTATCGTGAGCGGTTCGCCAGTAGCATTTCGTTCCACAATGGTAATGTTGTTGTTGATATCAACGATTTGCGATAAATAGCCGGACGCATCGTAATTAAAGGTGTGCTTGACGAGACCGGTCATGGTATCCATGGTGCTTAAATGGCGGCCATTTGCGTTAAAGCGATACAACTCAGTGCCACCCTCAGCGGGAATGACAATGTCGTTGCCGTTAAAACCAGGGAATGGTGTCCTTAGCCGATAGATACGATTATCCCATTTTGCCACAACGTAGATGCCGCCATCGGAGCCTACGGCCAGTCTACTATATGAGTCTGCTTTAGCAATGGTCGAGATAATGCCATCGCTGCTTACGCGGCGTATGAGGTCAGCAGAAATAAGATAGATATTGCCGTTGGCATCCAGCGTGACACCTGGCGGGAAAGTAAGCATCGCTTCGATTGCTGGGCCACCATCTCCAGTATTACCACCATATCCTGCAATGCCGGCTATGGTGGTAATTATGCCATCCCAACCGATTCGGCGAATGACACAGCCTTCCGTATCAGCCACGTAAAGGCTGCCATCCGGTGACATGGCTATTCCTTCCGGCGTAAGGCCAGCCTCACTGGCCGGGCCGTTGTCACCGCTGGTGTCCCACATGCCGTTACCAGCCACATGCGTCAGTGTCCCATCCAAGCCTAAACGGCGAATGTAATGGTCCCAGTAGCTGCTGATAAAAATGCTGCCGTCTTGAGCTACGGCAATGTCGCTAGGGTCGTCGCCAGAAGGGCCGACCGTGGTGATGATGCCATTGCGGTCTACTTTGCGAATGCAATTGTTGCTAAGGTCAAAATAGATGCTAGAATCAAGGATATAAAGATTCCCAGAACGATCCACAGCCAACGCAGTGGGGCTCAAAGTTGCCTGAGTCGCCGGGCCGCCGTCGCCGGTATAGCCGACTTCACCTGTACCGGCAACCGTGGTGATGATGCCATCAAGGCCGATCCGGCGCACACGATATTCTTCGGCTACATATAGGCTGCCGTCAGGGCCAAAGGCCAGGCTTTGAGGATTGGCTAACTTCGCCTGGATAGCCAGGCCATTATCGCCTCCAAAGCCATATTCGCCGGTCCCGACAAAGGGAACTAGCTGCTTATTGATGTTCCTGGCGGTCCGTCGCTCACCGTTGCCAAGATATAACACTTGTCCCGTTGGGTCATACCAATGCTGAATGTTGATACTCCAGCCACCCAACCCCTGTTGCCGAATATCTGTAGACGTGCTGCCACCGACGAATGTGGTATGCGTTTGCCATAAGGTGGCTTCAAACCGCGAACGGTCTGTGGTAAGCGGAACACCTGATAACCTGGCCCAACTTTGTCGGAATTGGGCAGGTTGTTGGTATTGGAGATTGTAAACATAACCGACTTTGGTGGTAGCCGGTACTTGCCCTCTGAGTTCTCGACCGTAGCCATCACGGCCATCCCAGACAAAATTGTATGCTTGATTTGGGGTGGGTGAAAAACTTTGGATCAAAGATTTCCCAGCTACCAATACGATCAATTCGACCCGCTTTAGCCCTTCTGGTATTGTATCTTTGGTCAACGGAATTACCAAATTATACCCAGCGGTCCGTCCAGGTACGCGGTCGCTGGAATAATGCAAAGTAAACGGCGTGCCGGTAATGGCCAGAGCTTCTCCCAAAATCTGGTTTTCAATTTCAATGGTGCAGCCACTTTTTTGATTCGGCTGGTCTGTTTTGTCATCTGTTTTTGGTGGTTGTAAAGCGGGAGCCCGGGCATTAAGAGGCGGTCCATAAGGCCAGTTATAATCCAAAGGTGTAAAATGGGTAATCGCCACTCGCCATAAACTCTGTCCCACAGGATACAACGCGGCCAGTTTCTGCCGTTCGGTATCGCTGATTCCTAATTGGCCTAAAGCGGTGGCATTGGCGGCTTGCCCGTTTCCGTCCACATCCAGCTCGGCCAGGCTGTTATTGACGGCTAAAATCTTGACGACCCGCCCGTTGTCCGCAGCGACCCATGTGCCTTTCACTTTATCGTAGTAACCAGCAGGTACCGCCCCACCAACAGGAAAGCCCAGGAAATTTTCCACATAGAAAGGCACTGGCTGATTGAATTGCACATTCGCCAACTCATCCGCGCTCAACTCCACACAATAAGTATAGCCTGTGGTCACTGGCAACTCAGCCGGCATGGCTTTGGGACCTTCTGCTCCCAGTGTGTATTCGGTCAGTCGGACGTTCAAGGTCTGGTTGCCGTAACCTTGCACTTGCAAGCCTGGCGGAAGAATCAAGGTGGCCTGCCTGGAGCCGTCCTGGTCAGTGGCGACACTGCCGCGGGCTACCTGAGTTTCATTGTGGTTCAGGGTAATCGGCGTAACCTGGCTATCTTGTCTGAGCAGAATTACATCCGGCAGCCAGGTATAATCTTGCCAGCGAACGCTGACCGCCCGTTGCGCTTCCAGGTAGCCAGCCAGTTGATAACGCACGGTCAAATCACCGCCGCCATTTACTGCCAAATCAAAGGCGCCGTCGGCTCGACTCAGAGTCTGGCCAAATTCGGCATGATTGAGTATCCTGATGGTAACTCCTGGCAGTGGCTGGCCGTTCAACTGCAAGACCTTGCCGCGAAGTACCGCCGCTCGCTGCGGGATAATGGTATCGGCAGCCACGCCGGTCTGAATCGGATTGGTGCCGCTATAAAGAAATTTGGTCGTCGAGCATAGATCAGGGAATACCGTATTGTCTACCGGTGGCGCTACGGTGGCCGGATCAGGGGGAAGAGTTGGAGTGGAAGAACTCACCGAAAAGGTAACAGTTTGCACCGCTTTATTTCCCGCTAAATCCAAAATTTCCGCAGTGAGAGTATGCTGACCTTCTGTGAGTGGCGTAGTTACAATGAATCTGGCTTCTGTAGCAGTCTTGGCAAACTGTGCGGTTATATCGCTTTGATCCAGCAAGATTTTTAAGGTGGTAAGCTGCATCCCAGAGAAAGCATCGGTATAGCTAACTACAAGTTCTGGCGTGGGTGTGGAGAGAGTGTCGCCATCCCCAGGTGTCAGGCTTAAAGCAGGCGAACTCTTATCAATGTTGACAGTAGCTGTTGCTGAAGCCGTGTTGCCAGCCTTGTCGGTCGCAGTACCGGTAACTATCTGGCTTGCGCCTTCGCTGGTAACAGTTACTGGCGAACTCACCGTAGCAATCCCGGAAACACTGTCGTTCGCCGTAAAAGTAACGCTCACATCCTGATTATTCCAACCGTTGCTATTTGGTTGTGGGATCACGCTCGCTGTAATGGTTGGTGCAGTCTTGTCAATGTTCAGTGTTACCGAGACCGACGCACTGTTGCCAGCCTTGTCGGTTGCAGTTCCCGTAATAACTTGGTTTGCTCCCTCGGTAGTTACAGTTATCGGCGAAGTTACCGTGGCAACTCCAGATTCATTGTCCGTTGCCGTGAATGTCACGGTGACATTGCCATTGTGCCAGCCGTTGCTGTTGGGCTGTGGCGTTACCTGGGCGGTAATGACCGGCGGCGTAGTATCTGCTGGTGGTGCACTTTCTACGGTGATACTGCCGGCAACTGGCACAGATTCGGCTCGCATGTGTTCTGGCCTGCCTGGATGCTGCGGCTTTACCAGCAACCTGGCAAAAGCCAGATAACTATACGTCCCTGATGGCACAATGCTGCCTTGTGCGTTTTTGCCATCCCAATTGAGCGAAAGAGTGACTGTGACGAAGCGGTCTTTTCTGCTTCCTTCAGGCAAAGGCTGCCGTGCCGATAAGGTGCGCACCACGCCCTGGCTATCTTTGATGATTTCCACGAGTTCTACAGCCTGCTCACGACATCCCGCAAACAAGGGACGATACACCTTGACTTGCGCTGTCAAGACATTCGCGGCATGGGCAGGGGCAAACGGGTCAGGCGCATCCTGGAAAGTCGTGATGTAGATGAGCCCGATCAGCTTGCCGTCTACGGCTTTGTAGGCCAGACGCCAGGCGTCGCCGAAATGCTCTATGGCCGCTTTGTTGGTTTTTGCCGCTATCGCCCTGGCGTACTCTTTTTGCGCCAGTGCCAGTTCCCTGGCATTGCCAATGCCGACGTTCAACGCCATCTCGGCGGTGTCTATGGCGGTTTCTGCGAGCTGTCGATCCGCCTCACGCAACTGGGTTATCACTTGTTGCAAAGTGGTTTTTATCGCCGCCGGTGTTTCCCGCCAGGCAATGGCTTGTTCCAGATGCGCCACCGCCTCTTTTTCCTGCTCAAAGACATGATTTCCTAACGGCGGCGGAACAATCCTAAAATCATCCAAGAATAACTGCCCCTGCTTACCGGTAAGGCTCTTTTGCACGGCTTCTGCCGCCAGTTCGATCTGATGCTGTACCCGTTGATTGGAGCACTGGATTGCTTGCAGAGTAGCCAGCGTTCCCTCTTTTAGCTCTTTCGGAGCTTGAGCTAAAAGAAAAGAAGAGAAAAGAAGAAAAGAAAAATACACCCATCGTATCACAGCCTTCATGGCGAATCTCCTTTTGATTCAGCAAGTGGGTATTTCTAGTTATTTACTCCCAATCCCAGTCAATTTGCCAAAAGATCATGCGCTCGTCTTTGCTGCCGGTCACCACGTAGCGATTGTTGTGGATCGTTTGCAGTGCGGTGATGACGTCGCTGTGTCCTTCCAGCACACGGCAACATTGATAGTTGCTGAGATCCCAAACTCTTAGTGTGTTGTCCCAACTGCTCGAAATACAAAATTTGCTGTCGTTCGTCAGCACAATGTGGTTGACATCCTGAGTGTGACCTTGCAACGTGGCCAAACACTCGCCGCTCTCGATATCCCACACGCGAATAGTTTTGTCAAGACTGCACGAAAAGAGCCGGCGCGCATCCGGCGTGACATAGATTTCGTTAATCCAGCCGGTGTGACCGTTGAAAGAACGAAGGCAATCGCCGCTCTCGATGTTCCACAGGTGCAATACGGCATCCCAGCCACCGGAAATAGCGAACGGTGAGTTGGGAACACAGATGACACATTTGATATGATCATTGTGTTTTTCGACGGTTGACACGCATTGTCCCGACTCCAGTTCCCACACACGCACGGTGCGATCATGGCTGCCGGTGATGAGAAATCGTCCGTCCGCCGTGATCTGGAGCGTACTGATGAGATCGGTGTGGGCATTTAAAGTATACACCCGATGGCCGCTCTTGCGTTCCCAGATGCGGACACTGGTGTCGCGGCTCGCCGACACGATACGTCTGCCGTCGGGTGTGAATTTGGTATGTTCTACCCAGTGATTATGGCCTTCCATGCTGTAGATACAGCGCCCTGTTTCCAATTCCCACAAACGCAGCGTCTTGTCGTAACTGCCGGAAACCACAAAGCGGCCGTTCGGGCTGATGTCAATGCAGGCAATCGGCCCCTTGTGCCCTTCCAGTATACGGACACATATCTTTTGCTGCGTATCCCAAACCTTCAGCGTGCCATCCTTGCTGCCGGTGATGAGAATTTCTTCCTTGGGCGCGACAGCGATGCACGTGAGCGGCCCGCCATGTCCGCTCAATATCTTGTCTTGCCAGATTGAACGTGGTCTCTTGCGCTGTAATTCTCCCTGCTGAACCGCTATGTAGACGGCATCGAGTACCTGCGAGTTATGAGCAAACTCCTCGATGCTTTGCACATCACGGTAAATTTCCATGGCCTCGGTGATGCGGTTCTCGTGCAGATTCATCTGTGCCTGCGCCAATAATTTCTGCACGCGGCGTTTTTCCTCCAGATTGCCGTGCTGAGACGGCGGTCTCTGCAACAGGTAAGACAGCGGTGGGTCAGGCACCGGTGCGCAGTTGAGGGTGGTGAGATCCATCCATACGCGCAGCACCGGGTCATCTCCGCCCGACAGGATAAAACGTTCGTAAGGGGTAATGGCGACGGCATTGACAAGATCCGTATGCCCTTCCAACACACCCAGGCATTCGCCGTAATTGAGGTCCCACACTCGCAGGGTATGATCCCAACTGCCGGATACGATAAATCGGCTACACTGCGCCACCGCTACGCATGTGATATCTACGGTGTGTCCCTCCAGATTGTAGGTGCATTGTCCGCCGGGCAGTTCCCACACGCGCAAAATTTTGTCCTCGCCGCCGGAAATCAACTTTTTGCTGTCCGGAGTGATGGCGAGGCAGTTCAGGGTACCGCCATGACCTTCCAATATTTTCAGCAATTTACCGGAGGGCAGCTCGAAAATTTTGATTTTCTGATCCCAGCCCCCGGAAACAAGCCAGCGTCCGTCGGGCGAGATAGCGAGGCAGGTGACGCCATCTTGATGGCCATCCACAAAATTGACCAGGGATCCCAGTTCCATGTCCCATATGCCGATTTTGGTGTCTTCACCGCCGGAAATAGCCAGACGCCCATCGGGCGTGACCACGACACAGTTGATCTTATCCTGATGTCCCTTGAGAATATTGCGGCAGGAAAGAGCACCGAGATCCCAGATACGCAAGGTGCGGTCCAGGCTACTGGTCACCAGATAGCCGGTTGCAGTAAGGGCTATCGAATTGATGTCGCGGGCATGGCCTTCCAGTTTAGCGACACACTCGCCGGCAATGATGTCCCACACGAGTGCAACATTGCCGTGACCGATGGAAACGATGAAATGTCCGTCCTGGCTGATACATATCTGCGTGGTGCCCTCGTTGTGAGCCTGAATGGTGCTTTTACATACGCCGGTGGCGATTTCCCAGATGCGCAGGTATTTGTTGGCACCGCCGCTCACCACAAGGCGTCCATCGGGCGACAGTGCCATGCAATGAATACCTTCCTGGTGACCGGGCAGCCCACGCACGTAGCTCCACAGAGGGCGCAAATCTTCCTCTTTTTTGTCAACGGTACCCGGCAGATTTTTTCGTGTGGCATACTGGTAACCACGCACTACTCTCGGCAGGCGTGGTGCTCTTCGAAACAGGGAATCATAAAGTTTGCCTGCCTCGTCGGGTGCGGGCGTAGCTTTGCCATAGGTCTTGATGTAATCGCCGAAGGCCGCGGCAATCTCGGCCAGGTGCAGCGTCGGCCAGAAATGATTGGTGCGTACAACCAGTTGCATAAAGTAACTGTGCGCATCCTCCAGTTTCCCCTGCAAAGCCGTTGCTACACCCGTGGCTGACATCAGATAGAGGTCTTCAGGATAGAGAAGAAGCCCTTTTTCCAAAATTTGCCTGGCTTTCTGTTTCTGCCCCAGTTCCAGATAACAGCAGACGAGCTGGTAGATATCCTGCCAGGAGGACAGTTCGGCACCGCCAATCAGTTCCTGAAAAACTTCGGCAGCCTTTTCGTACTGGCAAAGACGGCGCAGCAACGTGCCTCTGAGCCGCAACAGTTCCTTATTGTTGGGAAACGTGTTGAGCGTCGTTTCCACCTCTTGCAGCGATTCTTCGAGAAACCCGCCTTTGCTGAGACATACCTTGGCGCGGTAAAATGTGGTCACTTCACGGTCGCTAGCCAAGAGGCATTGGGTGGCACTGCGGAATTCGGCCAGGCTCGCCTTGCCGGCGTGCAACCACAGCAGATACAAGTTGATGCGCGCGCCCGTGCATAGAGTGCTGGCGGCCACCGCCTGCTCCAGATATTCCTGCGCTTCTTTTTGCTGCCCCAAATCGAGCAAAGACAGGGCGCGGTTGTTGAGATCAACGGCGGCCAGGGTGGCGGCATCGGGCGCTTTGCGCGGGTAGGGAAAGCCGGTCACTTCAAGATAAATCTGTTGCAATCGCTCACTCACATCTTCAAAATGGCGTAGCCTTTCCTCGGGATTGATGGCCAGGCATTGCATAATGAGCGACGACAATGATTCGGGCACGTTCTCATTCACCTGCTGTGGCGTCCGCGGCGTCTGCGTCAGCAATAAATTTTTGAATTGGTCGAGATCCTGTTCGCTCTTCAGTTCCATATCGTTTTTGCAAGGCAATTCCCCTGTGCCTAGCTCATACAGAATGGCTCCGAGTGCATAGATGTCAATAGCCGGCTGCGCCGGACGATCCCGATCGAATTGTTCCGGCGGCATGTAAGGCGAGCCTTCGATGGTGGTGTTTTCGCGCGAACGAAAATCGGTGATCTTGACTTCTCGCTCCTCGGTAATGAAAATGTTGCCAGGTCTGAGGTCGCCGTGCAATAGTCCTTTCTTGTGGGCGTGGTCCATGCCCCAGCAAGTCTGGATGGTGATGTCGAGTATCGCTTCCAGGTCAAATTTTTCCGTACGCATCAATTCGAGCAAAGTTTTCGATTTGACATACTCGACAAACAGGCGCGGCACGCCACCGATGTTCTGCACATAATAAGCGCTTACCACATTCGGATGTTTGTCAAGTTCGACCCAGCGGGCTGCCTGGTGGAAAAATTGGACCTGGGTTTTCTTGTCGGTCTGGCTGCGTACGGCCAGGGGGATATTCCACTGGCAGTGACGCACCTTGTGGATCACCTTGCGCTCATCCTTGGCAATGATATCCTGAATTTCGTAGCGGTCGTCTATGATCTGGCCGATTTCCCACTTCTGTTCCTCGGTGGTTTCTTTGGCAGTTGCCAGAATGTGCGAAAATTTCTCTACGGAGTAGAGCAGCAGGCACTCCATACTTGGACTCCTAGTTTGTCGGTTGTTTTTTCATGAAACCTTCGATCAGTTGATATGCCTTCTGCAGCACCGCTTCGCCAGGCAGGAAAACCAGGCGGAAGTGGCCGGCCCCCGCCAGTTCGCCGAAGCCGGAGCCGTGTACTACCACCACACCGGTATCGCGGATCAGATTTTCGACGAAAATTTTATCCGGCATGGCAACGGCAATTTTGGGAAAGGCATAGAATGCTCCCAACGGTTTCACACAGGAGATGCCGGGAATCTGGTTGAGATATTTGGTGGTGATATCGCGGCGAGCTTGCAATTTCCTGTTCATCGCCTCAATGTGGCTCTGATCGCCGTCGAGAGCGGCAGGAATGGCGTATTGGATCGGATGGTTAATGGACAAACGAGACCTGGTCATTTTCTGGATGGCGGCGACATAATCTTTGGTCGCTTTTTGGGGGCCGCTGATGACCGCCCAGCCAACGCGCCAGCCGGGTGCAAGGTAACATTTGGAAAGGCCGCCGAAAGTGACGATGGGTATGTCGTCGGCGAGCGAAGCCGTGGCGACATGTTTGTTGCCGTCGAACAAAATTTTATCGTAAATTTCGTCCGAGAAAACGACGATTTTTTTCTTTCTTGCCAGTTCCAGAATTTTCTCAAGGACTTCCCTGCCGTAGAGGGCACCGGTCGGATTGTTGGGGTTGATGATGACGATGGCCTTGCTGCGTGCATCGAGTTTGGCGGCGATGTCCTCCACATCCGGCTGCCAGTTCTTTTGTTCGTCCATGCGATAAAAGCGTGATTCGATATTCAATTTGCTGTTGAGGGCAGAATAGAGGGGATAGCCGGGCGAAGGCAGCAAGATGCTGTCGCCCGGATCTGCCAGGGCAGTAAGGCAAAGTTCGATCGCTTCGCTTGCGCCATAGGCAGTGAAGACATCCTGTACGTTGCGAATACCTTTGCGCTGGGCCTCACGGCGGATGGCGTCGAGTGCCTGCGGTACGCCCTGCGATGGGGCATAGCCGTTCTTGTGCGCCAGCATGGCTTCATGAGCTACGGCAATGAGATGAGGCGGAATATCGAAATCGAAAATATTAGGATCACCGATATTCAGATACAGCATCTCCTTGCCGTTCTTTTTCGTTTCCTCGGCAACGAGCAGCACATCTCGCACCGCATAGGTAATCTGTGCCGTACGCTGGGACGGTGTAACACAATATGCTTCTACTGGGGGCATAACATTCTCCTGTGTGCAATTATAGAAGCATCCTTTGGCGGTGACTCGACAACGGCACGGCAAAAGGATACCGCTATGAATCCGTGTCCCAGTATTGTACCAAAATGCGGACCGACAAGCAAAGAGAAAAAGCTCTATCTGGATGTCGCCGCGTTGCTGGCTGTCGGAACTGTGGCGGCTCAGTTAGTTTTTGACGATGTCGCGGCGCATTTCTCGATCTCGGCCACCGGGATTTTGGTCAACGCCAATGTTCTAAGGCGGTTTTTGCAAGCCGCACTGGCCTAAACCCCTTACACCTGTTTAACGGCTTGCCGCAGTGTCCGGGACTGGAGAAGCATCCC